>NZ_JADBHL010000029.1:0-2863 GCF_014892235.1 Sneathia sp. DSM 16631
AAATATTTTTGAAAAAGGAGAAAAAATTATGAAAAAGACATTATTACTAACTAGCTTAGTTGCATCAATGGTTGCAATGGCTGGAACAACTGGATCAGTAAAATCATATGCTGAATCAGAAGCTAAATTTGAAACAAAAAAATCTGTTTCAGATGATCAAAAAAAAGTAGAAACAAATACAACAAAGAGCTATAAAGTTGGAAAAATTGGAGTTGAAACAGAAGTTAAGGTTAAAGGATCAGGATTAAGTTTTGGTGGAACATTCGAAGCAAAAGACCTTGAATTAGGTAAAGTTACACCAGCTAACTACTTAAATCATTCAAGTGTATGGGCTAAGTATGAATTACCTGAATTAAAAGGATTTAAGACTTATGTTAAAGCGACTGTAAGCCCTAAGTTTGATACAACACCTGAATATGAAAAAGTTCCAGAAGTAAATACATTAAAAACAGAAATTAATAAAATGTTGGGTTCTGAAAATGATAAAGCTAAGGTAAATGAAAAATTAGTTAAAGTAGCTAAAGAAAAAGGATTAAGTGAAACAGAAATTGCCAAAATTAAGGCTACTGATGAAAAAGATAATCAAGTATTAGCGTTAGCTAATGCAGAAATAGCAGCAGCAAATGCTAAAAATGCAGAAGTTAAAAGAGAAGATGCTGGTAGTGCAGAATTAGAAGGACAAGTAAGTTACAAATATGGTGAATTTACATTTGGATTTAATTCTAAGACTAACTTCCCATTAAGTAACAAGACATATAATTATGCAGAAAATGCTCTTGTTCCAAAATTTGATGTTGCAAAAGACTATGGAAAATTAGTTAAATCAACTCACAAACTATTCGTTGAAAGCGAAGAAGGTAAAGACGTATTTGTTAAAGGATTAAAAGACGTAAAAGCAAACGTTGAAGTAAAACATGATTACAGAAAGATAGAAAAAGATCATAAAGCTTCTGAAGCTGTAGAATATGTTTCAGGTGAAGTATCAGCAAAATATGACACTGTAAAAGATCTTGAACTTGAAGGTAAAGTTGCATTTAAGAAGAATATATCTGGTGAAAAAATTGGAGACTATGAAGTTTTAGGAACTAAACTATTTAAAGAATCACCAGCTAGATACATACACTCATATGAATTAAAAGGAACATACAAAGGTGTTAAACACTTAACATTATCTGCAAAACCTTTTGTTGCTCATGTAAATATTTTTAAAGAAGTTACAAACGATAACAAAGTAAAGAGAAATGACTATGTTGTATACGGTGTAGAACTTAATGCAGAATACAAGATGTTAAATGACAAATTAACATTAACAGGTAAATCATTACTTGCAGGTTTACATGATAGAGCATTTGATGGAACACTAGCACAAGGTTCTCAATTAACAAAAACTAATGCAGGTGTATTTGTATTTGATGCAAATGCTAAATATGACTATAGCGTAACAGACAAATTTACAGTAAGTCCTGAAGCTAATGCTAACTTAGAATTATTTGTAGTTAAACCAGTAGATAAATTAGTTACTAAACCTACATTAACACTAACTCCAAAAGTAAGTGCAAAATATGTTCCAGTAGAAGGATTAACAATTGAAGGTGAAGTTTCAGTACCAGTTAAATTTGGTGTAGTTACTAAATCATTTGAAAAAACAGCAGCAGATGCTGATACATATGATTCTACAAAAGCAGTTAACGGATTTGGATATGATTCAACTTCAATTAAGACAAGCTTAAACTTAAAATATGAATGGAAATAGTTATCAACACGTTTGATATATAATTGTTTTTTCTACCCCTCAGGATTAGTCACCCGAGGGGTTTTTGTTGTTTTGCCATCCTATTAGTGTTACAATACCTTGAGGTGATTAAATGTTAATAGATGAACTATTTCGTGAAATAGATGAGAATAAGGATCTTATGGTAAAGATTAGAAGACACCTACATATGTATCCTGAAGTGTCTTTTAGAGAAGTCAATACTGCTAAGTATATTAGTGATTTTTATGCTTCTCTTGATTGTGAAGTAAAGACAAATGTAAGGGGTAATGGAGTTTTAGTCGTTATTGATACAGGTAATGCTGGTCCTAGTATAGGACTTCGTGCTGATTTTGATGCACTACCAATACAAGAAGAAACTGATTTAGAGTATTCTTCTAGAGTAAGTGGTGTAATGCATGCTTGTGGACATGATGCACATACGGCTTACCTTATGGTCTTAGCTAAGATATTAATAAAGCACAAAAAAAGAATTAAAAGGTAAGATATATATTATACACTAACACGCTGAAGAAATGATTCCTGGTGGAGCTAGAGGCATGATAAAAACAGGGTTGTTAGATAATATAGACAACTTCTTTGGAATACATATTATGAGTGAATTTGAATTAGGTAAGGTATATTATCATAAAGGTGAAACACAACAAGGAAGATCTAAATTTACAATAAAATTAATAGGTAAATGTAGTCATGGTTCATCACCTCATAGTGCAAACGATGCAATAGTTGCAGGTTCATATCTTGTTATGGCACTACAAACAATAGTATCAAGAAGATTAAGTCCTTTTGAAAATGGAGTTGTGACTATAGGGTCATTTGATGGTAAAGGTACATTTAACATAACAGGCAAGAAGTCGCCCACCTCTGCAGGTGGTGCGATGAATTGCCCTATTGTTTTTTTAGAGAATAAAGTGATATAATCAAATCAGTAGATATATAAAAATAGGAGTAATAATAATGATGTTGGATAGTAATTCTCATTCAGTATTCTTACTGTATTATCACTAAGTTCTTATTGTAAAATATAGAAGAACAAGGACAAAGGATTAAATAATTTTGAGGGATGTGGACTGATGAAACAGCTAAAAGCAT
>NZ_JADBHL010000002.1:0-96481 GCF_014892235.1 Sneathia sp. DSM 16631
TTATTAAATGACAAATTAGTTGTAAGCCCAGAAGGTAATGTAACTGCTAAATTTACTGATATATATGCTGGAATATGCAATCCAAGCTTAGTATTAGCACCAAAGGTTTCTGTATCATACAAACCAGTAGATGCATTAAAAGTTGCAGGTTCAGTTGAAGTACCAGTTAACTTTGGAATAAATACATTAGGAGATTTCGGTTACCAAAGCACAAGCATTAAAGGTGCTTTAAACATGAAATATGAATGGAAATAAGTTATCAAACGAGTTTGATATATAATTGTTTTTTCTACCCCCTGGATTAGTCACCAGGGGGTTAAATTTTTATTAATAATCTAATCTTCTATAATATCTTCTAATTTCCATAGGATGTCTTGTTTCTCTTTCCATATAGGCATCTATTCGATTAGTAACACCATGCATAACTAGGTGCGATATATGTTTTCTAAATTTTTCTTTTATTCCTTTTAATTCATAGTTTTTAGTATCAATTATTGTATAATTTTCACATATTCTTGGTAAAAATTTAGCTACTCTTTCTGATAAATATCTATGATTATCTTCACCTATAAATACTGTAACTGGTGTTTCTTTAGTAACAATTTCAAACATTCCATGGAAAAATTCACTAGATCTTATTGACTTTGTTTTTATCCATAGTTGTTCTTCCCAGTAACACATTGCATATGAATATGTAGCACCCCATTGATTACCACTACCTATGAAATAGTGTAAGGGATCATTACAATGTTTTTTAGCAAATTCTTTTGCAAATTCATCTGCTTCTTTTTCAACGTCAACTAGAACTTGTGGTAAATAGTTTTCTAGATTTTCATATAATTCTTCATATTCATTAAACTCATTATTGTTATACATAAATCTATCTGCAATCATGAAAAATTTTAATTGTTCATTTGCCTTATATGTAATTACACTACTACATAATTTGTGAAGTTGTGTATTTTCATTATCAATAAATCCAATTATATTTGATCCAATTTCTTTTATTCTTTTAATTGCTTTTACTAGTTCTTCTGTACTTCCTGTTACTGAAGAAAAAATAACTATGGTTTTATCTGTAATTCTTTTATTAGGTGTAGCTAAGTATTCAGCAGCATTTTCAACAATTACCTCTATACTTGAATACTCTTTCATATGTTCAAATGCTTGCATACTAGATGCCCAAGTACCACCTATGCCTATAAAGCAAATATTGTCGTAGCCTTTTTCACAAGCATTATCCACTATTTTATTTATATCGCTTCTTAATTTTAGTGCTCCTTTAACACTTTCTTTTTGTTTTTCTTCATTAAATTTTAGCAATTTTACCCTCCTTATATTTTGCTTTTTAATACTTTATCGAAATCGTCAAATATTCTTTTTCCAAGATCTATTGATTTTAATTGTGAAATTCTATAGCTTAAAACTTGTATTATCGTTGCCATATATATGCTTACAAACACAGTATTTTTTTCAAAACTAAATGTTTTCATAACATATTTTTCCATATATTCTTGTAACATCTTGCTTCTTATTTCATTACTATCTTCAATATTCAAAAACAATAATATATGGTCTTTATTAGCTTCTAAATATGGTCCATGCATATATTGTTCTAATTCATAACCAATTGATGGAACTCTTACTGTTTCAGTGAATTTAGTTTCAAATTCTTTAGAAATGCCATATAAATCCCCATATGCGATGCAACTAAATCTAGAACATTTTTTTAATTTTTCTCTTTCTTTATCACATAATGAATTAGCTATTTGAATAGCATTTGGTAAATCATTAATTATATCACTTAGTTCCTTCTTATATGCAATTTTATCCACACTATTTGAATTTTCTATTGCCAATAGGTATAGATTTAAGACTGTTGAACTAAATCCTTTTGTAACAAAACCAACTGTTTCTTCTCCCATATTTAAATTCAAAAAATATTCACTTTCTTTTGCTAACTTACAGTTATCATTGCTTGTAATAGTTAAAATTTCTATATTTGTATTAGCTCTAATATATTCATATGCTTCTACGATAGAAGCACTTTTACCACTTTGTGTTATTAAAATTACTAAATCTATTTTTTTATCAATTTTTGAATAATGTACATAATTAAATGGTTCAACAATTGTAATAATAGCATTTAAAGTATTTTGCATAAAATATTTTGTTGCTAGTGCTGCATTTTTTGATGATCCTGTAGCTATTATTAATATATTCTTTTTATTTTGTATATCAATATTTTTAAATTCTTCTAAAATTTTTGATAATACATTTTTTTCTTCTAAGATGTAGTCGTACATTGTCATATTATAGCACCCCTAAAAATGCCATTATTATTCCAAAAATTGCAATTCCTAAAATAATAGATACTGGCTTGAATTTTTTACCTAGTAAGTAATATATTACTCCAAATGCTAATACTTGCGGAATACCTGGCATAATATCATTTAATATATCTTGTAATACAAATGGATTTGTCTTTCCTATTGTTAAAGGTATATTAATATCTATTAAACTTGCGGCCATACTTCCAACTACAAATACACCTAATATTGATGCTCCATATGTTAATTTTGATAAATTACCTGATTTTTCAATATTTTTTAAACTACCTATTCCAAATTTGTATCCTACAAAAGTTAATAAGTATCTTACAATTATATGTGGTATATTGAAGATTAATAGGAATAATATAGGTCCTAATATATTACCTTTAAGTGCTAGTGATGTCCCTATACCTGTAGCTACTAATCTTAATGTTCCCCAAAAGAATGAATCTCCTATACCAGATAAAGGTCCCATAAGTGCTGTTTTTATATTATTTACTGAATTTTCATCTAAGTTATTTTCCTTTTTATTTTCTTCTTCCATAGCTGCACTTATACCTAGCATAAATGTACAAATATGTGGCGTAATATTGAAAAATTCTAGATGTCTTTTTAATGCTTTACTTAATTCTTCTTTTTTTGTATATATTTTTTCTAATACAGGTATTAATGCATATACATATGCTAAGCTCATTTGTCTTTCATAATTCCATGAAAATTCCATTTGAAATGATCTCCAAAATACTCTTTTAAGCTCTTTGTCTGTAATTACTTTATTTTCATTTTCATTAAAAGTCTTCATCTGCTACACCTCCATTATTTGTTGCAATTCCATTTTTATTAATATTTACCATTACAACTGCTATAATAGCCCCTAAAATTGCCATACCTGTTAATGGTATCTTTAAGTACACAGTTATTACAAATCCTAAGAATAGGAATGGTGTTATTTCTTTGTTTAATAGTAATCTTGCAAGCATTGCAAATCCTAATGCAGGCATTATACCTGTTGCTACTGCTAATCCGTGTTTTATAAACTCAGGTATTGCATTAACTAATCCTGATACAGCTTCACTTCCAACTAAATATGATATAGTAACTATTAAACCTAACATTAATGATAGACCAAATCCTGCAAGAAGTTGCATTCTTTCTATACCTCTTACATTTGCTTCTTTTGCATAATCATCTGCCTTATGGTTTAATATTGGTATAAATAATCCTAAATAAACATTTTTCAAAATTAGTGTAAATGTAGCTATAGGTAATGCAAGAAGTAGTGCTGTTTCAACACCTGCTCCTGATGATATTGCAAACGCAACACCTAGTATACCTCCAGTTACTGGATCTGGCGGTATAGATGCTCCAACTGAAAATGAACCTATAAACGCTAATTCTAATGTTGCTCCCATAATAATACCCATCTTTATATCACCTAGTATTAGTCCTGTAATCATTCCAGTTACTAATGGACGTGATATTAGTGATGTTCCTAATGCATATTCGCATTGTGCAACAAAGGCAACTAAGCCTAGTAAAACTGCTGTCATCATATACTTTTATCCTTTCTATATATTTGTTTTTTATCTAATGGTAATTGTCGTATTTCAACTTCTATAGATTTTTCACATAATTTATCTAATAACTCTATTTCCTCTTCTGTTACATTTACAGCTTTAGAAATATTCTGTGTATTTTCAGTTGCTTTCGTACCACCTAAATTTATACTTTTCAAATTACAATTAACTGCAAGTTCATATGCATCCTTTATATTACTTACGATTATAATCAAATCATATTTAGAGGTTACTCCACTATTTATAGCATTAATAGAATCTGTTATGTTCTTTATAACCAACTTACAACCTTCTGGTTTTGCTAATTTTAATGTAGTCTTATACACTTCATCATTAACTACTTTATCGTTTGCAATTAAAATACAATTACTCTGTAAATTTTTAACCCATGAAAACGCTACTTGACCATGTAATAACCTATGATCTACTCTTAGTAGTTGTATCATCAAAAATCCTCCTCACTTTCTTCTAATAATATTTTCTTACATTGTTTTAATTGATTTCTAGCTTCCATTACAGATAACTCTAATAATTCATTACAATTATCATTTTCTTGATCTGATACTAGTTCTATTAATAGTGAAAGATTTATACCTGTTACTAAAAATTTATCAACATCATTTACAAGACTAGATAAGTAATTGTTAACACTGCCACCAAAAATATCTGTGCAAAATACTATTTTCTTATCCTTATACTCTTCAATAATATTTTTAACTGTTTTTTCTAAATTAAATTTTTCATCAACATAACAAGATACTGCAATTAAATTTTCTTGCTTACCTATAAGCATTTCAAGGCTATTCTTTATACCTTCTGCAAATTTACCATGTGTAATTACTACAAATTGTTTATCCATATACGCCTCCTTTACTAGTATCATACTTGATATAAAAATGAAGTCAAATATACTGTTTTTTTCGTTAATTAATTTTTTTAATATCTTCTTTTTACCAATATTCATGGTATACTATGAATAACAAACGAATTTACATATATATTTTTTTCGTTTTATTCAACTAAATTTTGAGGTGTTTTAATTATGAATAATACAAATTACAAAATATTTTTTCCATTTTCTTACATAAAACTTTTTTACAACAGAAAATTTTCTAAAAATGATATTATCCTAAAAAACTATATCATAAAACAAATAATTACGAATCAAGAAAAAGAAATAACTCTTACACAAAAAGAAATAAATAAAATTCTAAAGCTAAATACATATGAAACTGTCGATGAATTTATGGATAAATTTAAAATTAAGCACTACACATTCCACATAGAAACTGATAATACCTATGATGGTTTCTTTAACATTCTAGATGGATTCATAAAAACTAACGATGTTTACAAACTAATAATTTCTTCTACTTTTTTCGATATATTCACAAACCCAACTACAGAATTAAAAGAATATAAGCTAGATACATTATTAAAATTTTCTAATACAAATATTTCTAGTCTTTACAGCTTTCTACAAAATTTTACAAAAGATGGTAAAGTTAGAGTAAACTTACAACAATTAAAATATATTATAGATATTGAAGAAAACAAATATACACGATTTTTTGATTTTGAAAAATTAATTTTAAAACCTTGCATAAATGAAATTGAAAAATATACAAATTTAAAGATTACATATTCTAAATTAAAGCAAAATAATAAAAGAAATGAAAAGGTAATGGGAATACTCTTTAACATTAAAGATTTAACTTCTGAAATTCTAGATAGAAGAATAAATAAAATTGGTGAGTTAATAAAAGTACACTGCAAAAATTATGATATAATTCTAAAATTCATAAAAAAGGAATTAGAAGAAAAAACGTTCAGCTATATTTTAGAAAACACTCAATATGCACTAATGCATCCTAAAAATAATTTTGAGCTTTCTTTAATATCAGCTATAAAATACAATTCCTACAAAAATGAATTCAATAAAAAAGTTCAAAGCTATTTGAATACATATAAAATAATTACATATGAAACATTACTATTAAACAATAAAACAGACTTCTATAATCTCTTCATTAAAGAACTAGGTAAATATGATATAAAGCAACTATCTAAAATTATACCCTTTTTGAAGCAATTATTTGATCTATATGACTATTCTGTTACTCTTCCTTCTAGCATAAAGGAAAATAGATTCTATAACGAAATATTTTTAAGTTTAGATAAAAAAAATGAATTCATATTTAAAGAAGGTGATATGATAATTTTAGGAGAATATAACGGAACATTAAATAGCAATTTTTGTATATTACTAAAAAATTACTCACAAAGTTAAAAAAGTGCTTAATTCGATTTTTGAATATATAATACATTAAATTCGTTAAGTCTAATTGTGGTTAAAAAATAAACTTTTATTTATTTCCAAACCACTTTTTTTTTTTTTTTTTTAGCTAAAATATACTTGACTACTATAGAGATATTAAAAAATCTTTTTAAAAAGGAGAAAAATTATGAAAAAGACATTATTACTAACTAGCTTAGTTGCATCAATGGTTGCAATAGCTGGAACAACTGGATCAGTTGAAGCATATAACGAAAATGAAGCTACATTTGTAAAAGGTGCAAAACCAACTTTCGTAGCAAAGAAAACAGGAGTTAAAACAGAAGTTAAAGTAAATGGAACAGGATTTAGCTTTGGTGGAGAATTTAAAGCCGAAGATTTAGAATTAGGTAATGTTACAAAAGCTAACTACTTAAATCATTCAAGTGTATGGGCTAAATATGAATTACCTGAAATAAAAGGAGTTAAATCATATGTTAAATCAACTGTAAGTCCTAAGTTTGATGAACAAATAAAGACATATGATTTAGCAGGATTACAAACAAAATTATCTAATGCACAATCAGAACTTGCTGAAGCAGAAGCTAATTTTGACAATGTTGCAGATACTGAAGATAATAGTTTAATTCAAGAAGCTTTTAATAAAGTTATTACTGCAAGAAAAAATGTGAAAAATCTTGAAAGTGAAATACAAAATGCTAATAATTTAAAAACAATACCAGCTTATATCGATAAAGGAAGTGCAGAATTAGAAGGACAAGTAAGTTATAAATATAATGAATTTACATTTGGTCTAAATTCAAAGACTAACTTCCCATTGAGTAATGAAGAATATACATATGATGGATCAAAAACTCATAAGTCATCTGTTAAAGATTATGGAAAATTAGTTAAATCAACTCACAAACTATTCGTTGAAAGCGAAGAAGGTAAAGACGTATTCGTTAAAGGATTAAAAGACGTAAAAGCAAACGTTGAAATTAAGCATAACTACGCTAAAACAGTTACAAAAGCTGGAGATAGAGTAGACTATGTTTCAGGTGAAGTATCAGCAAAATATGATGCTGTAAAAAATCTTGAACTTGAAGGTAAAGTTGCATTTAAGAAGAATATATCTGCTGAAAAGATTGGAGAATATGAAGTTTTAGGAACCAAACTATTTAAAGAATCACCAGCTAGATACATACACTCATATGAATTAAAAGGAACATACACAGGTGTTAAACACTTAACATTATCTGCAAAACCTTTTGTTGCTCATGTAAATCTTTATAAAACAGTTACAGCTAACAAATTACAAAGATCTGACGTTGCTTTATACGGTATAGAACTTGGTGCAGAATACAAGATGTTAAATGACAAATTAACATTAACAGGTAAATCATTACTTGCAGGTAAACACGGTAAAACAATAAATGAAGCAGCAATAGCTGATGCTGACAAATTAGTTAAAATAAATGCAGGTGTATTTGTATTTGATACAAATGCTAAATATGACTATAGTGTAACAGATAAATTCACAGTAAGTCCTGAAGCTAATGTTAACTTAAAATTAGATGTATTTAAGTTAGGAAATTCTTTAGTTACTTTACCAGAATTAACACTAACACCAAAAGTATCAGCTGAATACAAACCAACTGACACATTAACATTAAAAGGTAGCGTAGAAGCACCAGTTAAATTTGGAGTAAATGCAATAAGTAAAAAGTTTGAATACAAACAAACACAACTTAAGACAAGCTTAAACTTAAAATATGAATGGAAATAGTTATCAACACGTTTGATATATAATTGTTTTTTCTACCCCTTGGGATTAGTCACCCGAGGGGTTAATTTTTTCTTTTTTTTAGTATCTAAAAAAAGAGGAGTCACATAAAAAATGTAACTCCACTTTTTCTACATATCTTCACCATTTGATTGTATTACTTTATTGTACCAATAGAAACTATCTTTCTTTATTCTTAATAAATCCTTTATATCTTCATTATCTCTATTTACATAGATAAATCCATATCTTTTATCAAATCCTTGGTGTGTTGAAATTAGATCTATTGCAGACCATGTACAATATCCAAATACGTCTACTCCATCATCAACGGCTTTTTTCATGTATTCTATATGTTCTCTTAAATAGTCTATTCTATAGTCATCGTGTACTTTACCATCTTCTAATTTATCATAAGCTCCTAGACCATTTTCAGTAACAATAAGTGGTAGTCTATATCTACCATATATTTCATTTAGTGTAATATAGAATCCTAGTGGGTCTACTTGCCATTTAAATTCAGTAAACTTCAAATACTCATTTACATATGACTTGTAATATCCTTTTTCTAAAAGAACACTGTCTAAGTCTTTTAACTTATCACTTTTTGCATCTGGATCTTCAACAGTGAATGAGTTATAGTAATTAAAGGCTATGAAGTCTGGTTTAGCTGCCTTTAGTATTTCCATATCACCTTTTTTAATATCTAACACATAGTTTTTATCATGTATATACTTTAACGCCATGTTATTATACACTCCAAAGCATGTAGCATCTAGATAAAGCCAATTTCGTATAGCATTACAATATTGACTAGCCAATACATCTTTAGGATTACATGATTTAGGATAAACTACTCCCACATTAAGTGCAGGCCCTATCTTTGCTTTAGGTAACATTTTATGGCATAGTATCATTGCTTTTGCTTGTGCTAAAAGCATATGGTGATTCTTTTGATAAACCATCTTATTTGACTTACCACCATCTATTTGTTCTGAATGAATTATCATAACATTTTGTTCATTTATTGTTAGCCAATATTTAACTTTATCTCCAAAGTGTTCAAACAATATCTTTGCATATTCTTCAAAGTATGATACAATTTCAGGATTTTCCCAACCACCTTTTTTTTCTAATTCATATGGTAAATCAAAATGATACATAGTAACTATTGGTTCTATACCATATTTTAATAGTTCATCTATTAGGTTATTGTAAAAATCAAGACCCTTTTGATTAATTTTTCCAAATCCATTTGGCAATATTCTTGACCATGATATAGAGAATCTATATGCCTTTAATCCTAATTCACTAAAAAGTTTTACATCTTCTTTGTATCTATGATAGTGGTCAGAACATACTTTAAAATCTGGTGTACCTTCTGGTACTTTTTTTACATCTTGTACACTAAGTCCTTTACCATCTTCATTGTATGCACCTTCTACTTGATAAGCACTAGTTGATGATGCCCATAAAAAGTCTTTTTTAAAGCTCATTTTTTTCACCTTTTTCTCCTTGTTCCTTTTTGTATGCTTGTCTATCTAGACTAATTATGAATGGAGCATAAATAGCTACTGAGATAATTATGATAACTACTTGAAGTAATGCTGTTCTTGGACCTCCAGAAATTAATCCTGATATGATAGGTGGTGTTGTCCAAGGTGGATTTACTCCTCCAAACAATGGTACTAGTCCAGATTTTATTGCTAAGTATGAAACAACTGATGAAATAACGGGAACTAATACAAACGGTATGAATAGTATAGGGTTATACACAACTGGAACACCAAATATTACTGGTTCATTAATATTGAATATTGCTGGAATAATACTTAATCTACCTATTTGTTTGTATTGTTCAGACTTAGCTCTAAATAGCATAGTTAACACCATACCTATAGTAATTCCTGATCCTGTAACAGTAACTAATAGGTTATGGAATTGATATGTAACAATATGTCCACCATTTGCTAATGTTAGTGCTTTACCTGCTTTTACAATATCTAAGTTTGTAGATACAGCTGATAACCAAATTCCTGTCATAACTCCACTTACAACATTATTTCCATGTATACCGAACCACCATAGTAATGATACAGTAAATCCTATTACTATTACACCACCTAATGAATCAGTTAGATTCATCAATGGAACTTGTACTAAGTGGTAAACACAATCAATTAAGTCACCATTACTTACAACACGAATTATTGCATAGATTATCATTGATAATGTTAGTATCAAAAAGCTTGGTATTAGTGCTGCAAATGAGTTTTGAACACCCATAGGAACGCTATCTGGCATCTTAATAGTAATTTTCTTATGTATACATAAGCAATATATATATGATGAAATTAAAGATACAATGATAGCAGCTATCATTCCACGAGAGCTTAAAATATTTGCTAATGATAGTACACCTTCAACTTTTTTACCACCATCCATTACAAATTGATCAGATAATATTAAAAAGGCCATTATTGATGTTACTATGTTCCCGATAGGATCTACCTTGTCGTTTTTTGCATAGTAATATGATATAGTCGCAACGCATATTAATGCTAGCACATTAAATGTTGAATTAAAAACTTGATATAGATAAAAACTTATCCCCATATTTGCTAGTGCTTCTTTAATAGGTGTATAAGGGAATTCTGCGATTAATAGGAATACTGACCCAACTACTGTAGCTGATAGTATGGCAGTCATACCATCTTTTAATGCTACTACACCTTTTAAGTTAGAAAACTTATTTACTAATGGGATAACTTTTTTCATGAAAAACTCTTTCACTTTTTAGCCTCCTCTACTAATTTTAATGCTAATTTAAGAACATTTGCCCCGTTCATCATTCCATAATCTTGCATTGGTATAACGGCAACGGGAACACCGTTTGCTACTTTCTTTAAATCATCAAGCATGTATTCTATTTGTGGTCCCAAAAGAGCAACATCTGTATCTTTAACTTCATCTTCAAATTGTGTTGAAGAATATGCAGATATTTCTGCATCTATGTCTTTTTCTTTAGCAACTTGCTTCATTTTATTCATAAGCATTGATGTTGACATACCTACTGCACAAAATAGTTTAATTTTCATATTTTTTCCTCCAATTCTTTTATTTTTTTATATACATCAATAATTTCTATTGCATTATCTTTTAGCATTAATGCCATGCTTAAATGGTCTTGAGCATGAACCATTAATATATTTGTTAAGCTCTTACCTGTCTTAGTTTCTTCTGTTAAAAGTTCATTTTGTATCTCGTGAGCATTTGAAAAGGCTTTATTTGCTTTTTTTATTTCTTCTTTAGCTGTATCAAAATCATATGCCTTTGATGCTTTAATTGCATTCATTGAATGAACTTTCGATTCCCCTGAACACATAATTAACTCCATTGCCTTTTCAGATATTTCTTCATATGTCATTTAGTATCTTCTCCTTCTTTAAGTAAATTCATGAAATTAGAATATGTTGGATTTTTTTGTAATCTTTCTAATTTCTCTTTAGAACAAAACAAATTGAAAATATTAGAATAGATAACTTCACTATATCTATCAAAATCATTTATACAAACTAGAAGCACAATATTTACAAATTTTTTATCCCACTTTATCTTATTATCCAATACTGCAATCGCTACCTTATTAAAATTAAAATCCTTTGTCATTGGATGAGGAATTGCAATATTATTTAAAATCTCTGTAAATCCTAATTTTTCTCTTTCTAATACCTTTTGGTAAATAGGGAAAGTTGTGTTAGTGTGTTTTTTTATCATATTACATAATATTCTTATCACCTCATCTTTAGTAACAGTCTTATCTATATGTACAAAAAGATCTGAAGAGATAAAGAATTTTGCCTTATCATCACCAATGAATAACTTCCTTATTTCATTTATTTCTTTTTCACTTAAGAAACAATTTACCTTATATACTTTTTTACCAACATCAACATCTAATTTCGTTGTTGTGAATAGTAAGTCATACTTATTTAAGTCTATAGATTTTAGTTCCATAACACCTACCGTATGTATACATTCTATATATTCAGAAAAAAGCTTCATGTACATATATTCCAAAAACTTAGAAGTTCCCCTACCTAATGGGCAGATTATTAGGACACGCTTTTTGTTTAATCTCTCATTTTTTTCTATATACATCTCAAATATTACTGCCAAATAGCCTATTTCATCTTCAGCTATATTACAGCCTATCTTTTTACTCAATATATTTGCCATATACAATGCTATATTATATGAAAAAGGCATATTCTCCTTTATTTCATCTAAGATAGGATTAGTAAATGGTATATTAAATCTAAGTCTAATTGCTAATGGCACCAAATGTTTGTATAGATTGTCGTATAGCTCCTCATTTATTTTCAAGCTATATGTTAAATCAATATACTTAATTACCTCATCAATTAATTCATCTATTTCAATCGATCTTTTCTCACTTAACATAAAAGTTCTCTTTGAAAAGAAATGCAAAAGTATATATGAAATTTCATTCTCTGTTAACTTATATTTTGGATAATACTTCTTGTTTAGTGAGGTTATAAAGGAGATGATATTATCTGAATCTTTATATATTATTGAGTCATTTATAAAGGTGGTTAGATACTTACCTTGTTCTATTCTTTTAAAGACTACATATATGGTAATCACTAAGTTTATATATGCAACATCAGAAAACACTAAATTATTATTTTGTATAAATTTCAATACATCTTTAGAAATTAGATTAAATTTTTCAGAAAATATATTCTTATGAAAGATATTTTTATTTAATTTTTCTTCAAAGAATCTTACAATATATCTTCTTATATCTATTTCTTCACCACATATGCTAAGACCATAATATGGTGTTGATTTTAAATCTAACTTATACTTTTTTAAGTTTTGCTTTATACTCTTTATATCACTAGATATTGTCCTATTAGATATATCTAATTCATAACTTAAATCATCAATTTTAATATATTCATTTGTTATTAATTTTGAAATTATGTAATTAGTCCTATCTAAGCTAGTATTTTGTATTTTTTTATTAAATTTATCTGTATAATCTACTTTATTATTTTTTAACCTATAACCAACTCCTTTTTTTACATCTACATCTAGAATATTTCGCATATTATTTATTTTCTTTCTAACCGTTTTGTCAGAAATACCTAATATTTTTGCGAACTCATCGGATGTATGATAATTACCATCTTTTAAGATCTTATAAATTTGTAATTCTACATTCATACTTTCAACTTCCTTTTCTAAAACTAGTATAGCTTTATTTATTTTAAACTCCATAAAGTATATTCTGTTACCCTAACGGTAATTTTTTCATGTAAACAAAAAAGTGCCCCTTGGAGGCACCCATCTAGTCCTTATACACATACTTATTATCCGCACTCACACTTATCTTTATACCCTTATTTTCAAAGTGTTGGCGTATGTTTTCTATTTCGTTTTTATCTTCTAGTTCTATAGCATTGCCTCCGCATGCATCTCTAAAATGTAATTTTGTTTTAATATTTTTTTGAAGTTCCAAAAACTCTTCTATAGTGAAATTCCTATTTCTCATACTTAGTTAACACCTCACAACCTTCTTTTGTAACTACAACATCATCTTCTATTCTAACACCTGCAATGCCTGGTACATATATACCTGGTTCTATAGTAAACACCATATTTTCTTCTAGTATGTCGTCAGTCTTTTCTGAAACATCTGGATATTCATGTACATCAAGTCCTAAACCATGACCTAATCTATGAGTGAAATATTCACCATATCCCGACTCTTTTATTATATCCCTTGCTACCTTATCTACTTCACTGAATTTAACACCAGGTTTTGCAAATTTAATAGCTTCCATATTGGCTTTTTTTACTGTTTCATATATCTTTTCTGCTTCTTTACTAATTTGCCCAAATTTTAAAGTTCTTGTTTCATCTGACGCATAACCTTCATAATATACTCCAAGGTCAAATAATGCTAAATCACCTTTTTGTAATTTAGTCATACCACTTTCTCCATGAGGATCAGCTGCATTTTTACCAAAAAGTACTATTGTATCAAATGACATTGCTTTTGCATATTTTTTCATTTCAAATTCTATTATTGCTTTTAATTCTAGTTCTGTTATACCTTCTTTTAGATTTTCTTTTGCTATACTAATAGCTTTATCAGCTAAGCTTGCAGCTACTCTCATTTTTTCTAACTCAGAACTACTTTTGTACTTTCTCATATCCTTTATATCTTCATCTATTCGTACACATTCTTCTATACCAAATATTTTTGATATTCTTTCTAATCTATCTACAACTAAATGTTCTTTTTCTATACCTACAGCTTTCAATTTACCTACTTTATTCATTAATAGCATATATCCATCTTCTGTATCTAGGTATTTCACAATTTCTATACTCTTGTCTACACTTCTTTTAGCATTTTCATATTCCATAGCTGGAACTAACATACTTACCCTATTTTTTTGTATGACTACCATAAGTAATCTTTCATGTGGGTCACAGCTCATATGTGTTAAATAGTACACATTAGTTGGATTTGTAACTAATATTGCATCTAAATTCTTTTCTTGTAATTTTTCTTGTATTTCCTCTATTTTTTTCATATTATCACCTATTCATATTATATCAAAAATTTGATATAATGAAAATGTATATTTAAAGAAAAAGGAATTAGAAATGAAGAAATTATTAATACTAGACACAAGTGCAATAATGTACAGATCATTTTATGCACTACAAAATTTGATAAACAAAAAAGGTATGCCTACAGGAGCAATATTTGGGTTTGTAAAGCAATTAAATATGGCTATAGAAGAAGTTAATCCCGACTATATTGCTGCTGCATATGACGTAAAAAAAACTACTCTAAAAAGAAGAGAAATTTTTAGTCAATACAAGGAAAATAGATTAACTATGCCAGATGAATTACTTTGTCAAGTTGATATTATTAAAGACATTATTGGATACTTTGGAATAAGATCTTTTTTTAAAGAAGGTTATGAAGCTGATGATGTAATAGCTTCACTAACTGAATTTGCACTAAAAAACTCTATAGAAGTACATATTTATACTGGTGATAAAGACATACAACAATTAGTGACTAAGGATAATAACGTATTCATACATTTACTAGGTAAAAATGAAGTTGTTTCTACCTATGAAGATGTTAAAAATATGCTCTATGTATACCCTAACCAAATACCTGATTTTTTTGGACTTAAAGGCGATAAATCAGATGGTATACCTGGTGTAATGGGTATAGGTGATGTCAGTGGTAAAAATCTAATTGAAAAATATGACACCCTAGAAAATATATATATGAATATTGATGATATTCGTGGCAAATTAAAAGAAAAATTAATTAAAGATAAAGAACTTGCATTTATCTCACGTGATTTAGCAAGAGTAAAAAAAGACATAGACTTTAATATTTCATTATCTGATTTAATTAAAGAAAAAGATGATGTGCAAAAATTAAAGGAAGTCTTTACTGAACTTGAATTAAATACTCTACTTCCTCTAATTAAGGAAGAAGAAATTAAAATTAGTTATACAAAAACAGATTTTAATAATATATTAGAGCTTTGTAAGAATGCTAGTATATTAACAATATACATGGATGAAAACTACTTATCTATTCTTGTAGATGATAAGGTATATATCTGCAAAAATGAAAATGAAGATACCCTATTTTCTACTAAAATTGACTTAAAAAAGATTAATACTACTGCCAAAGTCATCATATTTGATGCTAAAAAGTATATGCATCTTGGTCTTAACTTAGTTAATTACTTTGATATTTTAATAGCTTCTTATGTAATAGATACACAAGATAAGTTTGAAGTTGAATTTATTATCGAAAAATACGCTAATATTCATACTGAACAATTTGACAAAAAAGCTCTAAAAAATATTACTGAAGAAAAATTAGAAGAAAAAAGTGCAAAAGTATGTTATGGGTTGTATAAAAGCTATGCTACCCTAGAAAAAAAATTAAAAGAAATTGATATTAATAATACATATGAAACAATTGAAAAGCCTTTAATTCCTGTCCTATACTCCATGGAAACAAATGGGATAAAAATAGACAAAGGGGCTTTTGAAAAATTAAATTCTAATTTTAGTAAGATTTTAGAAACTGAAAAAGAAGCTATTTACAATCTTAGTGGAGAAGAGTTTAATATAGACTCACCTAGTCAGTTGGCAAATATTTTATTTAATAAGTTAAATATACACGGAGTCAAAAAGACAAAACGTGGTTATTCTACTGATGCAGAAGTTCTTGAAATTTTATCTAAAAGAGGTATAGAAATTGCTGATCATTTAATAGTCTTTAGATACTACAAAAAATTACTTTCTACCTATGTTGAGCCACTACCTTTATACGCTGATAGTAACAATTTGATACATTCTAGCTTTAACGGTACAGGTACTGCTACTGGTAGACTATCATCACAAAATCCTAACCTACAAAATATACCTACTAGAACTACTGAAGGTAATATGATTAGAAACTGCTTTATTGCAAACGAGGGTATGAAATTAGTTTCTTTTGACTACTCACAAATTGAATTAAGAGTATTAGCTGAACTATCTAATGACCAACACTTAGTTGATTCGTATAACAATGATATTGACCTACATACACATACAGCTAAAAAATTATTCCCTAATTGTGAAATCACAAAAGAAATGAGAAATATAGGAAAAGTAATTAATTTTAGTGTGCTATATGGTAAAACACCTTTTGGTTTATCTAAAGAATTAAATATTCCTTTATCTGATGCTAAGCAATATATAGAGACATATTTTAAAACATACGATGGTGTGACAAAGTATCTAGATAGTATTGTAGAATTTTGCAAAAAGAACTTGTATGTAGAAACTCTATTTGGAACTAGAAGATATATCTATGATATACGTTCTAGTAATGCAAAAGTATTTGAAGAAGCAAAGAGAAAGGCAATAAATACCGTTATACAAGGAACTGCAGCTAATATTTTGAAAATTGTAATGATAAAACTACATAAATTAGGGTTTAGAATGTTATTACAAGTACATGATGAATTGATTTTTGAACTACCTTCTAGTGAGGCAGAAAAATTAAGTCTTGAGATTAAAGATATTATGGAAAATACCATAAAATTTACTAAAGTCAAATTAAAGACAAATTACAGTATAAGTGATAAATGGGGTGAATTAAAATAAATGATAAATAAATTTTTTAAAGGTATGAAAAAAGGTCTACCCATAGGAATAGCATATTTTCCATTTGCCTTCACATTTGGATTTATAGCTACAAATGTAGGAATTAATGCATTCAAGTCTGGTGTAATGAGCTTTTTATTATACGCTGGAACTAGTCAAGTATTAATAGTGAAATTATTAGAACAAAACTCTAACATGTTTCAAATTATACTTGCTAGTACTGTAATAAATGTAAGGTATATATTAATAAATATGCCTATATTAAAAAGGCAGGAAAATGAAAGTTTAATAAAAAGATTTATTAATGCCTTCTTCCTAACTGATGAATGTGTTTCATATATGATATTAAACAACATATATGATATACACGAAACAATAGGTTTTGGTTTTTGTGCATACTTATCTTTTGGTATTTCAACAATACTAGGGTCTATATTAGGTAGCTACATGCCACCACTATACACTCAATCACTAAACTTTATACTTTACGCAATATTCCTTTACCTATTGGTACAAGTTTTAATGAATAACTTAAAATATATCTTTGTTGTTATAACAACAATAATATTAAAGTGTATTTTAGTATATATTGGACTTAGTGCATCGCTTTCAATATTATTAAGTATAATATTAGGTGCTTTAATTCCATTACTATTAAAGGAGGAATATTATGGGGAATAAGTTATACATCTTAATAGGTATAATCACAGTAATTACAATATTTTTTAGAATATTACCTATATTCATACGTATACCAGATAACAAAAAAGTAAGTAAATTCTTTGAATTAATGCCTGTATCCATACTTACAGTGCTTGCATTCCCCGATATATTTACTTCTATTGGGACAAAATTAAGTGATATATTAATTTGTCTAGTTGCCATTGCTCTTGTAATATTCATGGCTAAGAAGAGAAAAAGTATGGGATTAACACTATTCTTATCTTTCATTTTGATAATACTACTAAAGGAGGTTTTCGTTGGAAAGTTTTGAAATTAAGAAAAATGTATCAAGCATTTTTTCTGATATTAAAGAGACATTTAAATTAGATGCCAGAAAAGAAGAATTAAAACAATTAGAAAATACTATGATGGAACCTGATTTTTGGGACAGAAAAGACAATCAAGAAATTTTACAGAAAATAAATATAATAAAATCTACTATAGACCATATTAATACAATTATAGAAACACATGATAATATTGAAGTATTAATTGACTTTGTTGAAAGTGGTGATGAAGGTTCAGTAAAAGAATTAGATAATCTATATGAAGAATTTGTAAAAATGACTAAAGATTTTTCTAACACTATGTTACTAGATGGTAAATATGATACATACAATGCTATAGTCAATATTAACGCTGGTGCTGGTGGAACTGAAGCTTGTGATTGGACTAATATGGTGTTTAGAATGTATGAAAGATGGGCTAACAAGAAGGGATTTAAGTGCGAAGTACTTGATTTACTAAATGGTGAAGAAGCTGGTATTAAGTCTATAACCTTCAATGTTAAGGGAGAATATGCCTATGGCTTATTAGCCTGTGAAAAAGGTGTACATAGACTAGTTAGAATATCACCTTTTGATTCTAATGCAAGACGTCACACTTCTTTTACAGCCGTTAATGTCATACCCGAAATTGAAAATGACTTGGATATAGACCTTAACATGAATGATCTTGAAATAGATACATATAGATCTTCTGGTGCTGGTGGGCAACACGTTAATACAACAGATTCTGCTGTACGTATAACTCATAAACCTACAGGACTTGTAGTTACTTGCCAAAATGAAAGATCACAAATAAAGAACAAGGAATCTGCTATGAAGGTCTTAAAAGCTAGATTATTTGAATTAGAACAAGAAAAGAAAAGACAAGAAATGAAGGATATTAAAGGTGAAGAGAATAAGATTGAATGGGGTAGCCAAATTAGATCTTATGTAATGCAACCGTATAAGCTAGTTAAAGATCATAGAACAAAGTATGAAGAAGCAAATGTTGATAAAGTCTTAGATGGCGATATAGATGAATTTATAGGAAGTTATTTAAAATTTAAAAAAATGAGCTAGGCCCAAAGCCTAGCTTATATAGTCATTACCCTCTATTTTTTTACCTAATCTTTCAGGATTTTTAGCCTTATCCATATTATACTTATACATAAATGCTTCATCTATCTTTTTCATATTCTTATCATACACTTCTACAACTACTCTATTATACTCATTATTTTTTAGATTTTTTTCATCATATCCTTCAAGTTCATCCATTTCTTTAAAATCATCCATAACTTCATATAGCTCACCTACTGAATATTCTGTATCGCTATCTAAAAGTGCAGGATATCTCTTATCTTTTAATGTATATAGCTCACCACTAACATAGTAAGTTCCTAAATATTTTGCCTTACCTTCTAAATAATGATGATTATACCCTTTTTTTCTTAATGATCCATAAACAAATAACTTTTCTAACATATTGTACCTCCACTTATCTTTTTATCACTACCATTTTCTATTATCGCTTCTAATGCTAGTGTTAATGCTTTTACTATTGTAGAAATAGACATAGATGGTGTATTAGGTCTACTTATTACTTGTTCTGGTAAAAATGGTATATGTATAAATCCTGATTTCTTATTAGGATATTTTTTGTCTAATAAATATTGTACTCCGTATAGGACATGATTGCATACAAATGTACCTGCTGTATTTGAAATAGATGCTGGTATATTATTTTTTCTAATATTTTCAACTATTGCTTTTATAGGTAAATTTGAAAAGTATGCATTTTCTCCATCGTCATATATTTTAGTATCTATGGGTTGATTCCCTTCATTATCTTTTATTCTATAATCATCTACATTTATACCTACACGTTCAACAGTAATATCTGGTCTACCTCCTGCTTGCCCTATTGATAATATTACATCTGAATTGTATTCCTTTATTGCTTCATCTATCTTTTCAAGTGATTTCATATATACTGTAGGTATTTCTAATTTAATAATTTTAACTCCTTTAATTTCATCTGGTAATTTTTTTACAGACTCTATTGCAGGATTAATTTTATCTTCTCCGAATGGATCAAACCCTGTTACTAATATCTTCATATCTATGTATTCCCCCTTTTAAATTAAAATGCTAATGCAAGTATTAATAATATATGTACTACTATTAGTGCTAATGCTATTGGTAATTGTGCTTTAATAACTCCGTATTTATCCTTCATTTCTAAAATTGATGCTGGCACTATATTAAAATTAGCTGCCATAGGTGTAATTAAAGTTCCACAAAATCCTGCTGTCATTCCTAATGCACCTACTACTGTAGGGTTAGCACCATGGTTAATAACAAAAGGTATACCTATACCCACAGTTATTACTGAAAATGCTGCAAAACCATTACCCATTATCATTGTAAATATTGCCATAGCTATTACATAAACTATTACACCTAAAACTATATTCCCTTGGGGTATAATAGTTGAGACTAAGCTAGATATTACATCTCCTACACCTGCTTTTGTAAATATTGAACCTAAGGCTGCTAAAAGTTGAGGTAATAGTGATGCTGCTCCAACTTGCATTACTAATTTTGTTGTATCCTCTACTGTATCCCCTACATTTGGTTTGAATATTATTAATGCTAAGACTATTGCTATTATTGAACCTCCACCTATACTAATTACTGATGGTATCTTGAATTGTAATAGTAAAAATGAAGCTATACCTATTGCTAATGCTGGTATAAAGATCAAATTTCTAAATTTTTCACTATTAGCCATTCTAAGAGATTCACTAACATTTTTAAATTGTCCCATAGTTAATTTGTTAGTTACTGTTATTATCCCTAGAACGATAAGAAGTATACCTGTATATTCATAAGGAATATATTTACCAAAGATAAAAGTAATAGCTAAAATATTCCAAAATAGGAAGGTAGTAATCTTATTCTTTTCATTTTTTAAGCCTCTAAACCCAGTTAGTATACATACTATTCCACACAGCACATACATTAATTCAGATAAAATAACTTTCATTACTTTTTACCTCCCTTTTGTATCTTTTTATCAAATAATACAAATTGTATTATAGCTAAAATTACTGTAACTATACCTATAGGGATAGAATAAAAGGCTAGGCCCTTAAGTGTTACTTCTATACCTGCTTCTTTTAATGTTCCAAGGATTAATAGTAATCCTGCTGAACCAACAAAGATATTTTGTGCAAAGAAATTAGCGTAATTTTCTACTCCTGCATTTAATCCTTT
Source organism: Sneathia sp. DSM 16631 (assembly GCF_014892235.1). NCBI lineage: Bacteria > Fusobacteriati > Fusobacteriota > Fusobacteriia > Fusobacteriales > Leptotrichiaceae > Sneathia > Sneathia sp. DSM 16631. The sequence goes on from NZ_JADBHL010000002.1 coordinate 21,477, forward strand.
TAATTCTTCTTTTTCTTTTTCAGTTAATTCTCTTCCAACAGCTGCTTCACTCATAGGTAATATCAATGGACGTATAAATTGTATGTGCCCACCTATTCTAATTGATAATGCTGATGCAATTGTTCTTATAACCATATAGATACTAAGAATTTTACCTGCTGTTGCATTACTTAATTTAGATATTAGTTTTGCACTTCTTTCTTTTAGTCCATTTCTTTCAAGCAATGCTATTACTGGTAATGATATGAAAAATATTGACATAAGTCTATTATCTATAAACGCCTTACCAATTATTCTCAATATCTCTAATATGTTCATTTTGGCTAATAAGCCTGTAACTATTCCTGATAGTAGAACTACTGCTAATACATCTAGCTTCAAACTAAATCCTACTACTATTATTACTATTCCTATAAGGACTAAATAATTCATAGTTATTCCTCCTTTTTATCTAAAAAACATTCTAATAAATATTATTAATTTTAATATTGTGTATACAACACTAAGTTCAATAGAGTCATATATACCATTATTATTAAAATTCCTATATTCACTATATGTTATTCCTATTATCGACAATACATATGTTATTAAATGTAAAATCCCAAATTTAAAAAATGATAAAACTAATATATCTAACGTTATGAAAATGAAGGGTAAAAGTATAAATTTACCTTCTTTAAAGTATAGCTTAATTAAAATATAGCTTAAAAGTATACTAGATAAAATTAATAGTATCTTAAATATATCAAACTTAAATGATAATATATATGTTAGTATGAATAGTATCATAGAAATTTGTATATTTGATTCATTACCTAAATATTTAAATATCTTTATCTTCATCTTCTTCTCCCAATTGTATTCTATCATAAATAGATTTTAGCTTTGATTTTTCTACGTGAGTATAAATTTCTGTAGTAGTTATACCTGCGTGACCTAATATTTCTTGTACAGTTCTAATATCTGCTCCATTTTTCAATAATATTGTAGCAACTGTATGTCTTATCATATGGGGATGTACATGTTTTTGTATATTACACATCTTTGCATGTTTAACTAAGCTTATATAAAAGCCTTGTCTAGTTGTTTTAGGAAAAACTTTAAAATCTCTTTTTCCATTTAAAAGCATTTCTCTTTCTTTGTATATATATTCTTTTAATATTTCTCCCATTTTTGGGTATATTGGTATATATCTATACTTACTACCCTTACCTAGAACTCTAATAAATTTGTATTCACTATCTTCTACATCTTTAATTTCCAAATTAATTATTTCTGATATTCTAGCACCTGTTGCTATTAATAATTCTAGTATAATTCTATCCCTAACATTTTTAGCTTCATGATTGTATGTATCAATTAGTCTTTTTAACTCATCTTCATCTAATATATCAGGAAGTCTTTTTTTCTTTTTCATAGAACGCACAGTATTAGTTGGATCTTTTTGTATATATCTATTGGTGTATAGGAATTTATAGAAAGACTTTAGTGATGATATCTTTCTTTGTGTAGAATTATACTTATATATCCCTTTTATCTTTTCTATATATCCATATATATCATCTTTTTGTATTACATTGTATTTCATATCTACTAATTTAAAAAAAGTCTTTAAATCTGTCCTATAGCTTTCTATAGTGCGTTCTGAACTACCTTTTTCTAGTCTAAGATAATCTAAAAATTCATTTACATATACTAGATTTTCGTTATCCATTCTACTCACTCATCATTTCTTTTACGTGTTCTACTAAGGCACTAGTAATATTATCTCCAGCAACTATTCTTGCAATTTCTTGTACTCTTTGTTCTGAATTTAATTTTTTTATCTTTGTTTCTGAATTTTTCTTGTATATCATAAATTGTTCTCTAGCTTTTGCTGCTATATTAGGTGAATGTGTTACACATATGACTTGAACGTTATTTGATAATTGTTTTAACTTATCAGCTACAAGCTTAACAGTTTGTCCTGAAATACCTGCATCAATTTCATCAAAAACTAAAGTTTCAAGCTTATCAACCCTAGAAAATACTATCTTTAATGCTAACATTATTCTTGATATTTCACCACCAGATGCTATCTTAGCTAATTTTTGATAATCTTGATTCTTATTTGTTCTTATCATAAATTCTACATCATCTATACCTGAGGTATAGAATCCATCTTTGTTTTTAAAGTATATTTTGAATGAAGCTTCCTTCATATTTAGTTCTTTCAACTCAGTATTTACCATTTCTTCTAATTTTTTAGAAAAATCTTTTCTAAACTCGCTTAATTTTTGTGCTTCTTCTATATATTCTTTTATGTATTCTTCTTTTTCTTGTTTAAGCTTTTTTATATTCTCATCTGAATATTCAAAATTAATTAATTTTTCTTCTAAGTCTTTCTTATACTTCAAGATGTCAGTAATACTTCCAGCATACTTAAACTTTAATTTGTTAATTTTATTTAATTTATCATTAATTTCTTCTATATCATCTTCTTCTTCTGGAATATATATTTCAGAATCTACTTCATTTAGTAATTCTCTAGCACTTTCTACTTTTTCTAATAGCTCTTGTATATTTTCATACTCACTTACTCCATGTAGTGGTCTTATACATTCTTTTAAACTAGGCAATATCTTCTCATTTAGATTACCTTGTAATATACTTAGTGCTTCTGTTATTCTACCTATGTCAAAGCTTTTTTTATACTTATACTCTAATTCTTCATCTAATCCTTCGTATAGGTCTAATTCTGAAATTTCATTTATACTAAATTCGTATAAGTCCTTTTTTTCTAAAATAGCTTTCTTTTCTTCTTCTAAGTCTTCAATTTTTTTATTAACATCATGTATCTTATTAACTATGCTTTTTAAATTAATTTTATTAGGTAAAAATTCATCAAGTAAAGACAAATGATATGATCTGTCTAATAGATATTGGTTTTCATGTTGACCAACTATATCAACTACTTGTTTTGTAATACTAGCTAGTGTTGCTAATGTTACTCTTTTGCCATTTATATTTATCTTTGTCTTACCATCTTTTGTAATTTTTCTGTATATTATTAATTCATTATCGCTAAAATCTATATCATCTACAAGTGTTTCTAAATTAGACTTTAAATTATCACTTATTTCAATAACACCCTCAACAGTTAAACTGTCACAATCTTTCATTATGTCATTTACATTAGATCTTTTTCCTAATAGTAAGGATATACCATCTAATACTAGTGACTTCCCTGCTCCAGTTTCACCTGTTATTACTGCGAAATTTGTATCAAACTCCATTTGCACATTCTTTATTATCGCTAAATTATTTATCGTCAACTCTTTTATCATTATATATTTCCTCCAAGAATCTTGAAATCTTATTTATCGAATCTTTTGTTTCTTTAAATATATTAAATAATTGGAAATTATGTTGCATATTCTTATACCCTTTTATTCTTGCATCTACATTATTTTTTATCATGTTATTATACACTAATATTGAATCATCACTCAATATTTCATTTGCACCATAATGTATTAATGTTTTAGGGAAGTTATAGTAATCACCATATACTGGGGAAACATATGGATTTGTTAAATCTTTAACTTCACTTACATATGGATTATTATTTAAATATCTTGGATGCCAACTTACACCGAATAAGACATCATCTTCAAATTTATTAACCCTACTTTTTACCTTATTACTCAAATCTGTAAAAGGTGATAAAAGAACTATACCATCTACTAAAGGTTTATTCTCATCTCTTCTTTTTAAAAGTGTTGATAGTATTAAATTTCCTCCAGAACTATCTCCCATTATTACTACTTTATCATAATGATTTAGTGCATAGTCTATGACATTATTAACTTCTATTGATTGGCTAGGATATTTTTTACCCTTATAGTCTACAAGTAGAATCTCATAATTGCTATTTTTTGTATTTTCGAGTATTCTTTCATTAAATTTAAAATATGTTGACTTTATATACTCAACTCTAAAAGCTCCACCATGTACATAAACTAGTGCATTTTTGCTATCTTTTTTTCTATATCTATAAAAGACGGTATTTCTAAATTTGTATGCATTTATACTATACCCTGGCTTATAGTCTACTGTATTTATTAATTTATCAACTGTATCATATATATCTATAACTTTTTCTTTATTGGTTATGACATTATTAATTAATATATCTGTAATCTTTAATATTGAACAAGATAACAGGGTAAAATTTAGGAAAATTATTAAAAATATTTTCTTTATCACTTATATATCCCTCCTAAAAATTTTGATACATTTTTTAATGCCTCATCTGTCCTATCGAATATACCGAATAATTGGAATACATGAACCATATTATCATATATTTCTAGTTTAGCATCAACCTTATTTTCCTTCATATTTTCATAAACTATTCTTGAATCATCTAGTAAAAGTTCTGTACTTCCACACTGTATTAATGTCTTAGGAAAATTATGATAATCTCCATACACTGGTGAAATATATGGATTAGTTTTATCTTTTACATCTTCTATATATGGATTATTCAATAATAGTTTAGGATAAGTCTTACCAAATAGTACATCCTTTGTGAAATTTTCTTTTCTACTCTTTACCGTATTAGTTAAATCTGTCCATGGTGATAATAGTACTAGTCCATCTGGTAACTTTTTGTGTTCATCTCTTCTTTTTAAAACTTGAGATAATATTAAATTACCTCCTGAACTATCTCCCATTAAAACTATTCTATCATATCTTTTTTGAACATAATCTAGTACATTTTCTAATTCCTTATTTTGTTCAGGATATTTTAACCCCTTATAATCCAACAATATTATTTCATAATCCTTTGGACAATTTTCTAAAATCTTTTCATTCATTGTATAGTAAAAACTATTTATCGTTCTAATGTAAAATGCTCCTCCGTGTACATAAACTAAAACATTTTTACTATCCTTCTTCTTGTAGTTAAAAAATAGTGTATCTTTATACTTATACGGCACCAATGTATAGCCATACTTTTTATCTATTGTTTCAATTAAGCTATATGCATACAATATATTTTTTAAAAATTGATCCTTATCTTGGACTATATCATTACTTAATATATCCAGTGACTTTATAGTCAAACTTGTACATGATGATAAAAGTAATAGCACTAAAAGCATTTTAATTCTTTTCATTTTTTACCTCTCCAATCGAGTTTTTTTCTTAGTATATAGTAAAAATTTTTATCTTTTGGTTCTATTAATTGAACATATTTATCAGAGTATTTCACATTAACTTGGGGGCAAAAATGTGATTTTTGCTTACCATCTATATATATTTTTGCATTTGATTTTACTACTAGATTTTTTTCTGGCAATATTAATGGTCTTGTTCCTAGATATTGAGGTGCTATTGCAACAATATTCATAACCTTTACACTAGGATGTATAATGCTACCACCTGCTGACATTGCATAAGCTGTTGATCCTGTTGGAGTTGAAATGATAAGTCCATCGCCTCTAAATCCACTAATTTCCTTGTCTTCGTCATATAGGACTAATTCTCCAACCCTATCAAATTTAAATGCTATTTCATTTAGTGCATAGTATTTCTTGTCATTTATACTACATTCTAATAAGTATCTCTTACTTAAGTTAAAGTTGTTATCCAATAGCTCTTCTATTCTAGTTCTAAAATACTTACTATCTATGTCAGCCATATATCCAACTCTTCCAAAATTTACAGCTAATATCGGAACCATATACTTTATTGCATATTTTAATGCCCTTAATATTGTTCCATCTCCACCAAATGTTAGTATATACTCTGGATATTCGTCTACAATTTGTATGTCATACTCTTTTAATATTTCTAGTTCTTTTTCTATTTTAATACCATCTTTTTTTACTATTAAAACTTTCATTTTATCCTCTTTATTGTTTCATCTAATACTTCTTTTGCACTGTCAACATAGCCCAAAATTTCTAAAAAGCCATGCCCCATTCCTTTATACTCTATGCACTCTATATTAAACTTATTACAAAAATCATCTATATCTAAGTTAAAATAATCATATTCAGCCTTAACAACTAATATTTTAGGTAATTTAATAAAGTCTTCCTTTTTAATATTTAATAGATTAATATACATAGAATCTTTGTCATACTCTTTGGAGAGATACAACTTTTTCATAGTGTCTATAGAATATTTAAGTTGCATTATACTTGCCTTTGCATAAGTACAAGGTTCTTTTAGGTTATATTCTTTTATACTCCAATTAGCTCTTTTTTCTATTTGTATAACTGGGTAATACATAAAAACATATGAAAATATGTTAGGATTTAATAGCACTACATCTAGTGCCAACATTGCACCTGCACTATCCCCTGATATATATACTGTTGTATAACCATATTTTCCTATATTTTCCCTTATTGTATCATATATTTCGTACATTATATACGGATATTGTTTTGTAGGTGCTAGTGTGTAGTCTATTGATATAACATCTATGTTGGTGTTATTCGCTATGTATTTATTACAATTTTGAATAAAAGTTACATCTCCAGCATAAAAGCCTCCACCATGTATTGAGAATATGACCCTATTTGTCTGACCTTTTGAGTATATATATACATTTTTTTCTTTTCTTACTTGTATATTTGGTGCTAAATCAATGCTACTATACCCTCCTACCATAGAACGTATCTTAGAAACATTTATACCCTCATACACAAATTCTTCATACTCTTTTTTTACTCTATTACTGAATGCCTTAATCATTTTTTCATCAATATCCATTTTTCACCTACTTTTATTAATTATACTATATCCAAAAAAAAAATACTAGAATCATTGTTCTAGTATTTTTTCTATATTATTTTTTCTTTTTTGTTTCTTTCTTTTCATGTGCATTAGTCATATCATACATTTTTTCATATTCTTCTGCACCATAGTAAGCTCTTAGATAAATTTCTTTTAATTCAGAAATTAGTGGGTATCTAGGGTTTGCTGGTGTACATTGGTCATCAAATGCTTCTAATGCCATTTGGTCAACATGTTCTAAGAAGTCTTTTTCAGGTACTCCCCAGTCTCTAATTGTCTTAGGTACTCCAACTCTTTCTTTTAATTCTTCTATGTGTTTAATTAATTTTTCTACTTTTTCTTCTCTAGTTTCTCCACCTAATCCTAAGAAATCAGCTATTTTTGCATATCTATTCTTAGTATCTGGATATCTGTATTGAGGGAATACTCCCATCTTAACTGGAGCATCAGTAGCATTGTACTTAATTACTTCTGTTAATAGCATACCATTACAGATACCATGAGGTATGTGGAATTGTCCACCTAATTTATGTGATAATGAGTGAACTATACCTAGGAATGCATTAGCAAATGCCATACCTGCTATACATGAAGCGTTAGACATCTTTTCTTTAGCCTTAACAGCTTTTACTCCTAATGCAACTGATTCTGGTAAGTATTGGAATACTAATTTAATAGCTTCTAATGAATATGGTTTAGTATATTCAGTAGCCATTATTGATACATATGATTCAATTGCGTGAGTTAATGCGTCAACACCTGAAGCTACTGTTAATCCTCTTGGCATTGTTAACATTAATTCTGGGTCATTTATTGCTACATCTGGTGTTAATTCATAGTCAGCTAATGGATATTTTATTCCAGTTTCATCGTCAGTTATAACTGAGAATGGTGTTACTTCAGATCCTGTACCAGCTGATGTTGCTATAGCTATGAATTTAGCCTTTATACCCATCTTAGGGAATGCAAATATTCTCTTTCTTATATCCATAAATCTCATTGCAAGATCTTTAAATCTAATATCTGGATATTCATAAAGTACCCACATAATCTTAGCAGCGTCCATTGCAGAACCTCCACCTAATGCAATAATTACATCTGGTTGGTATTCTCTTGCTAATTTAGCTCCTTCTCTTGTACAACTTAAAGTAGGATCTACACCAACTTCAGAGAATATTCTGTAATCTATTCCTATTTTTTCTAAAACAGTTGTAATATGGTTTGCATAACCTAGTTCAGCTAAAGTCTTGTCTGTAACTATCATTGCTTTTTTATGTTCACCTTTTAATTCTTCTAGTGCTTGAGGTAAACATCCATACTTAAAGTAAATCTTTTCTGGAACTTTGAACCAAAGCATATTTTCCCTTCTTTCTGCAATAGTTTTAATATTTAATAAGTGCTTAACTCCAACGTTTTCTGATACAGAGTTTCCACCCCATGATCCACAACCTAATGTCAATGATGGTTCTAATTTAAAGTTAAATACGTCTCCTATTGCTCCAAGAGATGCTGGCATATTTATTAATGTTCTTCCAGTTTTCATTCTTCTTCCGAATACTTCAATCTTTTCTTTTTCAGCTGGGTTTACATACATAACTGATGTATGTCCTAATCCACCTAATTCAATTAAAGCTGCTGCTTTTTCTATTGATTCATCGAATCCTTCTGATTTATACATTCCTAAAATTGGTGATAATTTTTCATGTGCTAATTCTTCATCAAATGTTGCTTTTTCTATTTCTGCAATTAATACCTTAGCTAATTTAGGAACTTCGAATCCTGCTAATTTTGCGATTGCATATGCACTCTTACCAACTATTTCTGGGTTTAATGCTCCTGCTACACCATTTTTAAATAATGTCTTTCTTAATTTATTTTTTTCTTCATCAGTTAAGAAGTATGCTCCTCTTAATTGGAATTCACTCTTAACTCTGTCATATATATTCTTATCTACTATTAATGATTGTTCAGATGCACATATTACACCATTATCAAATGTCTTAGATAATAGGATGTAGTTTACAGTCATCTTTATATCACAAGTTTCATCTATTATTACTGGTGTATTTCCAGATCCAACTCCTATAGCTGGTGTACCTGATGAATAAGCACTCTTAACCATTCCAGGACCACCTGTAGCTAAAATTAAGTCTGATTCTGCCATTAATTCTTTAGATAATTCTAGACTAGGTTCATCTATCCATCCAATAATATCATCTGGAGCTCCATATTCTTTAGCAACTTCTAATGCTATTTTAGCTGTGTATATAGTTGCATTTTTTGCTCTTGGGTGTGGTGATATTATTATAGCATTTCTTGTTTTAAGTGCTAATAATACTTTAAATGCTACTGTTGATGTTGGATTTGTTGTAGGTATAACCCCTGCAATTACTCCTATAGGTGTTGCAATTTTCTTAATACCATATGCTTTATCTTCTTCTAAAACTCCACAAGTTTTTTCATCCTTGTATTTATTATAGATGTATTCTGATGCGAAATGATTTTTTATAACCTTATCTTCTACAACTCCCATTCCTGTTTCATCATGTGCAAGTTTTGCTAAAGTTATTCTTTCATCATTAATTTTTTGAGCTACTTTTCTGAAAATCTTATCAACTTTTACTTGATCAAATGTTGAATATATTTCTTGAGCTTTTCTAACTCTACTCATAAGTTCTCTCAAACTTTGAATATCATTAACCATAATTCAAATCCTCCTAGTTAGTTATTTTTTTAACATACTTATTATATTACAAATATCTATTATTGTCAACTTATCAATTAACTTTAAATCTTTCCTTATTTAAAACTGAAATAACAAAACCTATAATTGATAATACAACTGCAAAAAGTAGTATTGCTCTTACTCCACTATTTTCAACTAAATATCCTGTAATTGTTGAACCTATCATAATTGAAAAATTAAATGATGATGATTGTAATGAATTAGCAACTTCAACTCCATTTGTAACTTGATGGGCTGTTGCAGTTTGAAATATACTACTTAATGATCCAAATTCTAGTCCCCATAAGAAGAACAATGTATGTAATACTATTAAATTTCTATTAAAGATAAATACTAGAAATACTACTGCTGTTATTGCAAACAAAATTAGGACCATAAGGTGTAGATGTTTATCAATAAATTTCATAGTTAGAATTACAGAAATTATTGACCCTATCCCTATAAACAACTGTGCTGTTGCAATACTAGGATATGATGTATCTTTTATTAGATTAGTAATAAAGGTGTAGACTCCATAGTTTGCACCTACTCCTAAAAATGTTAGGACAATAACTAAAAATACACCTGGATTTGTAAGCATGGTAAGAATTGAATTACTTTTATCCTTTTTTTCACCTGCTATATCAGGTAATTTTAAATAACATAAAAGAGCTATTAAAAGTAAAGCAATTCCTAATATTAAAAATATTGCTCTATAACTTAAAAGATTACCTATAATAGTCATAATAGGTAATCCAACAGACATTCCTATTGTTATACCCGACATAATTATTGTAACTGCTCTTCCTTCTTCATCCTTATTAACTAATTTTATTCCATAACCTGTTATCATAGGCCAAAGTGTTCCTGCACAAAGTCCACCTAATAGTCTACCGAATAGCATAACATTAAAAGAAGGTGCAAAACCTACAATTAAATTAGAAATAGAAAAACCTATTAGAAGTATAGTTAATAGTTTTTTTCTATTCCACGAAACAGTATATGAAATTAAAGGTATTCCAAAAATAGCAGATGCTAATGCATAGATACCTACTAATCTACCTGTTTCTGATATACCTATACCATACACGCTTCCTATTTGTGGTAAAAAACTAGTTGGCATAAGTTCACATAATATTGCCATTAAAGTTATACACGACATGAGTATAAGTAGTGGCAAACTTTTTTTATTTTTTTCCATAAAAACCCCTATTTTGTATTAAGTAACAAAAGGATTAACAAAAAGTTAATCCTTTACTTATCAAATTTGTTATCAATATATATGCACATAAATACAAACGAACACGAACATATTACCGTTAACATAAGTGCATTCCATTCCATTGGTAATATATTAAAGTACAAAACTACTGAAACAAAAATAAATAAAACAACTCCTAAAATCACTGATATTTTCCCGCAAAGCATATTTATTCTCTTCCAATTCTCTTGATTCTTCATCGAATTTTTAGTTCTTATACCACATGCGTTGTTTATAGGACCATTTGCTATTTTTTTCCAATACGGATATGAAATAATCAACAATATTGGTATTAAGTAATCAATTACTAAAAAGAAGTATTTCATAAATCTCTCCCATCATTTGTTATCGCAACATATTATATTATATTTCACATATATTTTCAACTTGATAGGTTTTTATTTTTCTCTATGTAATTTTGCTGTGAACTTAAATTCTGCCATATCAGGTATTTTATATCCAGATCCCATTGGTTTTGGTATGTATAAATAAGTGAACTTACCGTCTTTTTCTTTATACATTACAGATTTATCATAAGGCCCTACTGGATCAAATTTAACTACTTCATAGTCTTTATCTTCAATCTTTATCTTATTTTCACTTAATTTTGGATATACATGTGAGTGTAGGTATCCATATGTTGAATGGAAAAATTCTCCTTTATCTATATCCATCATTGTAACATTTGCCTTTATTATTAAATCACCTTTTTTAGTTTTAATAATATCAAAATTACCATTTCTATCTGCATAACCATATTTTGTTTTTACTATAAAGATTCTACCCCAACCCCAAACATATGCTACATCTAAGTTTGTATCTTTAGTTTTTGCAATAATTAATTTTAAAGGTAGATTACTTTTATCCTTATATGTCACATATACCTTTTCTGTTCCTTCTTTAAATTCAGGTCTTTTAAAATGTCCATGTGAAAATGAACTTACTGCTAAAGTTACTGTTGCTAGTAAAACTGTTAATATTTTTTTCATATATATATTTACCTCCTATTTTTTCCTATTATATATTACACTTTTTGTATAAGCAATATGCCTCATTCAGTTCCATATTTTTTTATTCCTTATATGTTTGATAATTACTAAAAGCCTTTAATTTCAAATTTTTTTAGTTTTTTTTACATTAAAAATTTTTATGCTTACATTACTTATACTTATACATAAAAGAAATCAAATAACTTTTTAAGTTAATATTGTCAGTGCCTATAGCTTTTCTTTAACAGATTCTTATTTTTCTAATTTATATTTTTTCTAAATCATGATTTTCACTAATCTTGTATTAAAAAAATATATAAGCTATAATACCCATATATTTTTAAAAGCCTAATAGAGAAAGGAGAACTATGAAAAATATTTTAAAATTTTTAGTAAAGCGGATTATTGCCAGCTTTATTACCTTATTATTAATAATAACAATAACATTTGTATTATTACATAAATTACCTGGAGACCCATTTCAAGGTGAAAAAGCTATTCCGCCTCAAATTAAAGCAAATTTGATGGCAAAATACAATCTAGATAAACCTTTATCTACTCAATACAAAACTTACTTAGAACAGTTAAGTAAAGCTGATTTAGGATTATCTATGAAGGAAAGAGGTAGAAGTGTTAACTCAGTAATAAAGGAAAGCTTCCCTGTTTCAGCTGACTTAGGAATAAGAGCTATACTCTTTGGACTTATAGTAGGTATACCTCTTGGAATATTATCAGCATTATTCAGAAACAAACTTATTGACAGATTCTCAATGATTATAGCAGTAATAGGTATATCAGTACCAAGTTTCATAATAGCAGGTCTACTACAACTATATGCTGTAAATATACATAAAGAGATATTGATTAATAAGTTGCATCTACCACTAGGTAGAATATTACTAACTGGTTGGGACAGCCCTGCTAAGAAGATATTACCTGTAATAGCATTAGGACTATTCATAGTAGCAGAAATTGCAAGACTTACTAGAAGTAAAATGATAGAAATTATGGAACAAGACTATATTAAATTAGCAATAGCTAAGGGGGTTAGCCCATTTAAAATAGTAATGACACACGCTTTAAGAAATGCGTTATTACCAATTATTACAATAATATCACCTACAATAGCTGGTGTATTAACAGGTTCATTCGTTATAGAAACAATGTTTGGTATACCTGGACTTGGTAAATATTACATAGGAAGTATAATCGATAGAGACTATACAATGGTATTAGGTGTTACAGTCTTTTATGCAGCATTTTTAATACTTATGATGATAATAATGGATCTAGTTTATGCTTTAGTTGATCCTAAGATAAAAATTGGAGGGGGTAAATAATGGTTAAATATGACAGAGAAAAATATGTAACTACTCCTGAAGATTTCACATTCGTGGGTCCAGACAAGAATAAAAGAGAAGAAATTACTAAACCTAGCCTTACTTACTGGCAAGATGCATGGAGAAGATTTAAAAAGAATAAACTTGCGATGGCATTCTTAGTTTTCTTAGGTTTTGGATTATTCTTAGCCATCTTTGGACAACACATTACAAAATATTCATACTTTGAACAAAATACAAAATTAAGATTTTTAACTCCACTAAAAGGAATAAAATTAGGACATTACCTAGGTACAGATACACTTGGACGTGACTTATTCGCACGTATATCACAAGGTATTAGAGTATCTATGGAATTAGCAATAATAGTAGCTGCTGTCTGTGTTGTTGTAGGTACTATATACGGTTCTATTGCAGCATACTTTGGTGGAATAGTAGATATGTTAATGGTTAGATTTATAGAAATAGTTATAGCTGTACCATCTATGATATACATCATACTTTTAATGGTTGTAATGGGTAACAGTGTTAAGACTATAGTAATTGCATTATCACTAACACGTTGGTTAGGATATGCCCTACTAGTAAGAGGTGAAGTTCTAAAATTAAAAGAAAATGAATATGTTATGGCTTCAACTGCTCTTGGTGCAAGTTTTACTAGAATAATATTCAAGCACTTAATTCCAAATACTTTAAGTGTAATAATAGTTAAACTTACTATGGACATACCATCAATAATATTCTCAGAAGCATTCTTAAGCTTTATAGGTCTAGGAGTTCCTATTCCTCAAGCTTCATTAGGTAACTTAGCAGCAGATGGTTTCAAAGAAATCAACTCACACGTTTACTTATTCTTAATTCCATCAATAGCTATATCACTAATTACTTTATCATTTAATATTATTGGAGACGCATTAAGTGATGCTTTAAATCCAAAGCTTAGAGATTAGAAAGGAACAAAATGGAAGAAAATAATATTTTAGAAGTTAAAAATTTAAGTGTTTCATTTAATACCTATGCTGGTGAAGTTAAAGCACTAAGAGATATTAGCTTTTCAGTAAAAAGGGGAGAAACACTGGCAATCGTTGGTGAATCTGGTAGTGGTAAATCAGTTACTGTACAAACTATAATGAGATTATTACCAACACCTCCTTGTGAAGTTAAACAAGGAGAAATAATATTTGATGGTGTAGACTTATTAAAACTATCACCAAAAGAAATGAGAAAATATAGGGGTGGAAGAATAGGAATGATATTCCAAGACCCTATGACATCACTAAACCCAGTTATTAAAATTGGAAAACAAATAATGGAAGGTATCTTAATACATAAAAAAGTTTCTAAGGCTGAAGCTAAAAAGTTAGCCATTGAAATGTTAAGAAAAGTTGGAATACCTAAACCTGAAGAAAGATTTGAACAATATCCACACCAATTTTCAGGTGGGATGCGTCAAAGAGTTGTAATTGCAATTGCACTAGCATGTGAACCAGATTTACTTATCTGTGATGAACCTACAACAGCTCTAGACGTTACTATACAAGCTCAAATACTTGATTTAATAAATGAATTAAAGAAATCATTGAATATAGCAGTAATACTAATAACTCACGATCTTGGTGTAGTTGCTGAAACTGCAGATAAGGTTATTGTTATGTATGCTGGTGAAAAACTAGAAGAAGCTAGTGTAGATGACTTATTCAATAATCCACTACACTCATATACTTGGGGATTATTAAAATCACTACCAAGATTAGACACTGATTCTAGTACAGAATTATTCTCAATTAATGGTACACCACCTGATTTATTAAACCCACCAAAAGGAGATCCTTTTGCAGCTAGATCTGAATTTTCATTAAAGATAGACTACGAAAGAAAACCACCTTTAGTTGAGGTTACAAAAAACCATTTTGTTAGATGTTGGCACTATACAGATGGTGCTCCTGAAATGAAATTCTTACAAGACGGAAACATATTAATGAAACCTAAGGTTGGAGATCCATATATCATTAAAACAAGTTTTTCAAACTTAAAAATAGCTAATATACAAGGAGGGAAATAATGGAAAAGGTATTTGAAATTAAAAACTTAAAAAAATATTTCCCACTAGAAGGAAAATCAGTATTAAAAGCTGTTGATGATGTTTCTTTAGACATATACAAAGGAGAAGTTTTAAGTCTTGTTGGAGAATCTGGTAGTGGAAAAACAACATTCGGTAGAACGATTTGTAGACTTTATGAAAAAACTTTCGGTAATATTTCTTTATTTGGTAAACCCATTGAAAAGTATTCAAAAAAAGAATTTACTAAAAATGTACAAATGATATTCCAAGATCCTCAAGCTTCACTAAATCCAAGAATGACTGTTGGAGATATTATAGCTGAGGGGATGGATATACATAAGTTATACAAAAACAAAAGTGAAAGACAGGAAAAAATATATTCTTTATTAGAATTAGTTGGTTTAAGTAGAGAACACGCAAACAGATTCCCTCATGAGTTTTCTGGGGGACAACGTCAAAGAATAGGTATAGCAAGAGCATTAGCAGTTAATCCAAAAGTTTTAATCTGTGATGAACCTATATCTGCATTAGATGTTTCTATACAAGCACAAGTTGTAAACTTACTAAAAAAACTACAAAAAGAACGTGAACTAACTCTTATCTTTATTGCGCACGACCTATCAATGGTTAAATACATATCTGATAGAGTTGCAGTTATGTTTAGAGGTAGAATCGTAGAATTAGGTAGTCCTGATGAAGTATATAATAATCCCATACATATTTATACTAAATCACTAATATCAGCTGTTCCTATTCCTGATCCCCATCATGATAGGAAAGCAAACCGTATAAATATGGACGAATCATATTTGAGAAGTCCTGTTGGTACCATGGAAGAATTAAAAAACATTATGCCTAACTCAGGGTTAATTGAGTACAAAAAAGATCATTATGTCGAAAAAGAATACATAGAAAATAACGGAGGTAAATAACTATGAAAAAACTTTTAGCAATATTTGTTTGCTTTTTAACACTGTTTAGTTGTGGGTCGAGCTCTACATCAAATGGTAAATATTTAACACTTAATTTATCAGAAGAAGGTAAAACAATAGACACAGCTTTACAAACAGACGTATCTTCAGGAGATTTACATCAATTTATAAGCGAAGGTTTAACAAAGATTGATCCTAAATCTAAACAACCAATTCCTGGACTTGCTGAAAAATATGAAATCTCAGAAGATGGATTAACATATACATTCCACTTAAGAGATGGAATAAAATGGTCTAACGGAGAAGCTATTACAGCTAATGACTTTAAATTTGCATGGCTTCGTGCTCTAGATCCTAACACAGCTGCACCTTATGCATATATGCTATACCCTATTAAAAATGCTGAAAAATTCAATAACGGTAAAGCAAGCAAAGATGAAGTTGGTATAAAAGTAGTAGATGACAAGACATTAGAAGTTAAACTAGAAGCTGCAACTCCATACTTCTTATCATTAACTGCATTCGTAACATATATGCCAGTAAATGAAAAATTCTTTAATGAATGTGGAGACAAATTCGCACTAGAACCAGATAAATTACTTTACTCTGGACCATTCAAAATGGTATCTTGGACTCATAACTCAGAAATTAAACTAGTTAAGAATGAAAACTACTATGATAAAGACAAGATAAAATTAGATGGTGTTAACATTAAATTTATAGCTAACCCAGCTGCTGCATTAAATGCATTTAAGAATGATGAAATTGACTTTACAGCTTTAACTGCTGAACAATATGATGAATACAAAGATAATCCTAACTTACATAAAGTCTTAATGGCTACAAACTGGTATCTAGAATTCAATCATAAAGAAAAATTCTTAGGTAATACAAATGTAAGAAAAGCTATACTTCTAGCTATAAACAAAGAAGAATTAACACAAACAGTATTTAATGGAATAAATGATCCTGCATATACATTCACACCAAAAGGTGTTGGTATGCCTGGACTTAAAACTAATGACTTTGCAACTGAAATTGGTGTAAGTGCACCTAAATTCAATGCATCTGAAGCAAAAGCTTGCCTTGAAAAAGGATTAAAAGAATTAGGACTTTCTAAAGCTCCAGTTATTTCAATTATACTTAACGATTCTGGATTAAACAAAAAGATTGGTGAATCTATACAAGAATACTTAAGAGTTAACTTAGGTATTGAAGTTAAGATTGAAACTATGGCATTTAAAGAAAGACTTGCTAGAATGGAAAGCGGACAATTTGATATGGTATTAGCTGGTTGGGGTGCTGACTACCAAGACGCAATGACATTCCTTGACTTACTAGAATCTACTAATGGTAATAACCATGGTAAATATTCTAACCCTGAATATGATAAATGTATTAGACTTGCAAAGTCTACACCAAACAAGGAAGAAAGATACTTAGCTATGAAACGTGCTGAAGAAATAATAGCATCTGATATACCTATTGCACTATTATTCCAAGCAAAACACAACTACATAGTAAATGAAAAGCTAAATAACTTCTCATTCTCAGCTATAGGACCTGAATTCCTTATGAATTATGCTGACTTTAAATAGAGGTGAATTTTATGATTAAGAAATTTTTATTATCAATATTTCTTTTTATTACCCTGTTTTCTTGTGGGAGTTCTACTCCCACAGGAAAAGTATTAAATTACAGACTTCCTGAAGAAGGTAAAAGTTTAGACCCGCAATTGTTAACTGATCACACTGGTTGTAACATACACCAATTACTTAGTGAAGGTTTAACTAAACTTGATATGGAAACAAAGCAACCTAAACCAGGTTTAGCAGAAAAATATGAAGTTAGTGCTGACGGTTTAACATGGACTTTCCACTTAAGAGATAATCTTAAATGGTCAAATGGTGATAAATTAACCGCAAATGATTTCAAATATGCATGGTTACGTGCATTAGATCCTAAAACTGCTTCAGAATATGCATTCATACTTTTCCCAATAAAAAATGCTGAAAAATTTAACGACGGAAAATGTAGTAAGGATGAAGTAGGAATAAATGTATTAGACGATAAAACATTAGAAGTTAAACTTGAAAATGTTACACCGTACTTCCCATCATTAACTTCATTTGTAACTTACTTACCTGCAAATGAAAAATTCGTAGAAGAAAAAGGTGAAAAGTACGCATTAGAACCTGAAGATATTTTATCTTCTGGTCCATTTATATTGAAAAAGTGGACACATAACTCTGAAATGTATCTAGAAAAAAATCCTAACTACTATGCAAAAGATAAAATCTCACTTGATGGTGTTAAGATTAAATTCATAATGGATAATGCTGCTGCATTAAATGCATTTAAGAATGATGAAATTGATTTTACTAATATAAGTTCTGAACAATATGACGAATTTAAAGATGACAAGAGATTAAAAGTTCTTCCTCAAGCTCAAATGTACTTCTTAATGTACAACTTCCAAAACAAAGTATTAACTAACTTGAAGATAAGAAAAGCATTTGATCTTGCATTAAATAAGGATGATATAAACAAATCTGCATTCAATGGTTTAAATTCTGTTATATACAACTTTACTCCACACAAAGTTGGTATGCCAGGTAATAAGACAAATGACTTTGGTAGTGAAGTTGGAGATGTTATAGAAAAGTACAATGTAGATAAGGCTAAAGAACTATTTAAAGAAGGTATGAAGGAACTTGGTTTAACTGAATTCCCTAAATTATCTATAATCGTTAATGATATGGACAACAACAAGAAAGTTGCTGAAAATATACAAGAACAACTTAGAACAAATCTTGGTATAGAATTTGATATCCAAGTTATGACATATAAGGAAAGATTATCAAGACAAACTAATGGTGACTTTGATATAGCTCTTACTCGTTGGGGTGCTGACTATCAAGATGCTATGACATTCCTTGATTTATTCATGACTAAGAATGGTAATAACAATGGTAAGTATTCTAATCCAGAATATGATAAATATGTTCAATTAGCTAAAGCTGAACCAGACAAGGCTAAGAGATTTGAATACTTGAAGAAAGTTGAAGAAATAATAGCAAATGATGTACCAATTACTGTACTTTATCAAGTAAATAAATACTATGTTGTAAATGATAGAATTTCAAACTATGCTTTCTCTCCTGTTAATAGTGATATGTTCGCTGAAACGGTGATAAAGTAGATGAGTATTAAGCTTATTGCATTTGATTTAGATGGTACAATTTTTAGTAATACTGTTTCAGAAAAAGTTAAATTAGCTTTTTCTGAACTTGAAAAAAGAAAAATAAAGATACTTCCAATAACAGGAAGATCTCTACATTCTACGCTAGACATACTAGATATGGCTGGTATAAAGAATAACAAGGAATTGTCAGTTTTAACTACAGGAGCTCTTGTACAAGATTTAAACACAAAAGATATAAAAAATAAAAACTTTCTCAAATCATTAGACTTTTTAAAACTGAAAAAATATGAAAACTCGAATATTCATATAAGTGTTTATACTACCAAATTTTTGTACTACACTACTCTAAGTGAAGAGCTCCTAAATGATGCTTATGCTCTAAAAGATCCGCTACGTTTAATAACTGATACAGATTTTGAAGGTGACATATGCAGAATAAATTTTATGGGAAAAGAAGAACATTTAAATGAGTTTAAAAAGCTTTATGTAGATGAACTTTCAAAGGATTATTATGTTGTAAGTAATATACCTACTAGCTTAGAGATACTATCAAAAAAATCTAGTAAGGCTAATGGATTAAAGTTCGTAATGGATTACTATGGCTTTACTAAAGATGAAGTATTAGCAATAGGTGATGGTAATAATGATGTTTCTATGTTTAATGTCATTACAAACTCTGTTGCTATGGGTAATGCTAGTGAATATGTAAAAAAACACGCAAAATATATTACATCCTCTATTGAAAATGACGGTTTCTATGTGATACTAAAAGAATTAGAGATAATATAAATAAAGCTAATCAAGTTAAATCTTGGTTAGCTTTTATTTTACAGTGGCTTTTTTTTAGGGACTCCCACTTTTCTTGGATACTTTTTATCTGTTATCCCCTTTTTTTGTATTTCTATTACAACCCTTTCATCTTTTGAAATGGGTAAATTAAATTTATGTATTGCCTTTACTTCTGATTTTAAAACCTTTAATGCATTCTTTGCTTGTTCTATCTCATCTGCACTTTGTTTTTGTGCTAAAAATCTTCCATTAACCTTTAAAAAAGGAACTTCATATTCTAAAATTATTGATAGATGAGCTACACCTCTACATAAACCTACATCAAATTTTTCTCTATTCTTTTCTATTAGTTCTTCTGCTCTCAAAGTGCTTGTTTTGACATTTTTTAATTCTAAGTCTTCTATTACATTGTTGATAAAGTCAATTTTCTTCTTAACTGAATCAACTAACAAAAACTCTTTATCTGGATTTAGAATGGCTAAAACTAAACCTGGAAACCCAGCACCTGTCCCTATATCTATTATCTTCTTATCTTCTTTTGTTAATAAATCATTTAAAAGCATAGAATCATAAAAATGTTTGTCTATAATCTCATCTTTTTCTCTAATTGCAGTTAAATTCATTACCTTATTCTTTTCCATTAACAATTCAAGATATCTTTTTAATTTTTCATTTAACATTTTAACCTACCATCTAAGTACATAATTAATACTGCAATATCTGCTGGTGTTACACCTAATATATTAGATGCTTGTCCTAGTGTATAAGGTCTTTTTTCTTTTAGTTTTTGTTTTGCTTCTCCTGTAATACCCTTCATATTATCATAATCAAAATCACTAGGTATCTTCCAATTATCAAGCTTCTTTGCTTTTTCTATCATTTGATATGCTTTTTTTATGTAACCTTCATACTTTACTACTACTTCTATTTGATATTCTATATCATCACGAAAATCAAGGTTATACCCTATTCCCATTTCTTTTACTATATTCTTAATATCTTCATAGCTTACCTTAGGTCTTCTTAAAAATTCCTTCAATGTTACACCACTTTTAGTAGTTTCTCCGTATTTTTCAAGTAAATCTCTAAAAGTTGTGTTGCTTATACCCACACTAGTCTTATCTAAGAATTCTACAACATCTTTTACTGTCTTTTCTTTTTCTAATACTTTATTATATTCTTCATCACTAACTAACCCTATATCATGTCCATACTTAGATAAACGTATATCAGCATTATCTTCACGGAGTATAAGTCTGTATTCTGATCTTGCTGTAAACATTCTATATGGTTCTTCTATTCTTTTAGTAATTAAATCATCTATCATAGTTGCTATATATGAACTATTTCTATAAAGTATTAGAGGTTCTTTATTCATTAGTGATAAACTAGCATTAATTCCAGCTATTAGTCCTTGTGCTGCTGCTTCTTCATAACCACTAGTTCCATTTATTTGACCTGCTAAGTATAGACCCTTTACTTTTCTAGTTTCAAGCGTATAATCTAATTCTTGTGCTGAAACAAAGTCATATTCAACAGCATATCCATATCTCATTATCTTTGCATTTTCCATACCTTTTATTGAATTAACCATTTGTTGTTGATAGCTTGCTGGAAAACTTGTAGATAAACCACTAATATATACTTCTGTTGTATCAAAACCTTCTGGTTCTAAGAATAAATGATGTGATGACTTATCACTAAATCTTACTATCTTATCTTCTATAGATGGGCAATATCTAGGCCCTGTACTGTGTATAGTTCCATTATACATAGGTGCTTTATCTAGGTTATTTAATACTATATCATGCATAGTTTGGTTAGTTCTTGTAAGATAACATGATAGTTGTCTTCTTTTTAATACATCTTCATCTTTTGATGAGAATGAATACTTTAAAGGCTTTCCTATTTCACCTGGTTGTTCTTCTAATATATCAAAATTTATTGTTCTTCCATCTATTCTAGGTGAAGTACCTGTTTTAAATCTTCTTACTTCAAGACCTAATTCAACTAATGATTTTGTTAAGTCCTTTGCACTTAACTCTCCCATTCTTCCACCTTCAAGTTTTTTATCACCTATGTATAGCAAACCATTTAAAAATGTTCCAGTTGATAGTATTAATTTTTTAGTTTTAAGTTCCAGACCATTTTTTGTCTTTATACCTGTAACCTTATTACCCTCGTGTAGTATTTCTGTTACTATATCTTGTATTATATCCAAGTTTTCTTGTTTTTCTACAGTCTTTTTCATGTTATTAGCATAAAGTTTTCTATCTGCTTGTGCTCTTAATGATCTTACAGCTGGTCCTTTTTTAGTGTTTAGTATTCTCATTTGGATAAAGCTCTTATCCATATTCTTACCCATTTGTCCACCTAATGCATCAATTTCTTTAACTAAATGACTCTTAGCTGGTCCACCAATAGATGGATTACAACTCATTTCCCCTATATTATCTAAACGTATAGTAAACATCGCTGTTTTAAATCCAAGTCTTGCACAAGCAAGGCTAGCTTCTATACCAGCATGTCCTGCTCCTACAACTATTACATCATATTCTATCATTTCATTAACGCTCCAATACCTTCTGTTTTACCTAATACTACTATTGTATCTTCTTCTTTAAATTTGTATTCTGGTGAAGGAGTAATATTAAATTCTCCTTGTGTTCTGATGGCTATAACATTGGTTGAATACTTATGTCTTAAATTTAGTTCTAATAAAGACTTACCTATGAATATCTTAGGGACTTTAATTTCAAATACTGAATATTCATTTGAGAATTTAAAATACTCTATTACTGTTGGTCTCATTACTGAATATGCTATCTTTTCACCCATTAATTCTTCTGGATAAACAACTTGATCTGCACCTAATTTTTCTAAGACCTTACCTTGTATTTTTGTTTCTGCCTTACATACTATATTCTTAACATCTAATTCTTTTAACATAAGTGTTACTAAGATACTATCTTGTATGTTACTTCCTATACAAACGAATGCAGCATCAAAACTATCTTTAACTATATTCTTCAATGCGTTTTCATCTTTTGCATCTAATGTTATTGCATCTTCTACTATTCCTTCATCTAATATACGTTGTACTGCTTCTTCATTTTCATCTAATGCTAATACAATATTTCCGTTTTCATATAAAGTTTTTGCTATTGCTCTTCCAAATTTACCAAGTCCTATTACTAGATAATTTTTCATCTTAACTCCTAACCTATTAAAATAGTTTCTTCTGAATATTTATACTTTCCTTCTTGCTTTCTCTTTCTTGAAATAGCATATAGGATGGTAAGAGGTCCTACTCTACCTATATACATAGTTATTATCAATATTATTTTCGTAATCACAGATAACTTAGCTGTTAGTCCCATACTTAATCCTACAGTACCAAAAGCTGATACTAATTCAAATAATAGTGGCAAGAATCCCATTTTACTATCAAATATACTCATTAAAAATATCATGAATAATATATATGATAATGATAATATTAGTATAGCACATGCCTTATTAAACGTAGTCCATGATATTCTTCTTCTTCTATATTGTATATCTTCTCTTCCTGTTATAGAGTTTGTTATACCTAATAAAAGAACTCCTAAAGTTGTTGTTTTTAGTCCCCCTCCTGTTGACCCTGGAGAAGCACCTATAAACATTAAAAAGATATATATTATTATCGTAGGTAATGTAATACCACTTAAATTAATAGTTTGAAATCCTGCTGTTCTTAAAGTTATGCTTTGAAAATATGATGCTAATATCTTGTTTTTCAAGCTCAAACTTCCTAATGTCAAACTATTACTATACTCTAGTACAAATGTTAGAACTGTACCTAATATTATTAATATTATTGTCATATTTATCGCTATATGTGTACTATTAGAAATTTTACGTCTTACACCTTTAAATACATTATATATATCAATTATAGCTGCAAATCCTAAACCACCTAGAATGATAAGGGATGTTACACATAGATTTATTAGTAAACTTGATTGATATCCTTCTAGATTATTAGAAAATAGGGCAAATCCTGCATTACAAAAAGCTGATATTGCATGGAATATTGAATAACCAATTGCATCCTTAATAGGCATTTTTCTAACAAATTCAATAAAAAGGATAAGTGCTCCTAAAAATTCTATACTAAATACCACTATAGATACTTGCTTTAGGTATCTAGGTATTTCTGTTAATATATTGTAGTTTATATCCTCACTCACTATCTTTTTGGTATAATATCCCATTTTACTAGATATACTAAGAATAACCATAGATGAAAAAGTTAATACCCCTAATCCACCTAATTGTATTAGTATCATAATAACTATTTTACCGAATACTGTATATGTACTATGTACATCATTTACAACTAATCCTGTTACACATAACGCTGATGTAGCTGTAAATAAACTCTCTAAGAAATTCCCTATGTGTCCATTATTTAATGAAATAGGTAGCATTAAAAGAAATGCCCCTAAAAACATCATAATAATGAAGGATAAAAGTATTAACACATACGGGCTTAATTTTATCTTTTTCATTTTCACTCCACTTTAAAAAACAATAAATGCTCTAAATGAGCATTTATTGTGTTTCAGTCATGTTTAATTGTTTATTTGCAAAATCAAATGCCATTTCTACTCTTACTCTATCTTTAAATTCTTCAAAAGTAGCTGCCTTAAATGGTATTTCTTGAGTTTTTTGTATTATTACATAAGAGTCATTTAAGTCTTTTTCTACTATATCTCCGACTTTCTTACTGAATAATTCATCCATTAATTCTTTTGAATATCCTACTTTTGGTAAGGCAGAATTTCTTTCAAGTAATGTAAATTGTTCTCTTATATCATACTTCTTATACTTATTTGTCTTATCTGTTGTAATCTTTTCCCAAGTTATCTTTCCAGATTTAAGATCATTTTCTACATTTATTACTTCTTTTTTAGCTTCATTCTTAGTTTCATTAGATGCAACTGGTTTTAAAAGAATGTGTTTTAATTTTGCTTTATTTGGATCATCCTTGTCCTTATCTTCTACAAAGATTAGGTGGTATCCATACATTGTCTTAACTGGTCCTATTATTGATCCTTTAGGTGTATCTCTTACAACTTGGAATTCTGGAACTAGTTGTGATACATTTAACCATCCTAACTCTCCACCATTTGCCTTTGAACCTGGATCGCTTGATAATTCTTTTGCCTTTGCAGCAAAATTATTCTTATTCAATGTCTTTAATACTTCTTTTGCTCTTTTTTCTGTTTCTTTATCATCTTTTTCGCTAGACTTGTATGTTATACCTAAAATTTCACCAGATATTGTATTCTTTGTATCATATCTACTCTTATTCTTATCGAACCATGCTTTCATTTCTGCATCACTTGGCTTGTATGTGTCAACTAAGTAGTAGTAATAGTTTTGTAATGCACTTTGTATTCTATTTATTGGTGTTAAACCATCAAGACCCTTAACACCTTTTGAATTTGCAATCTTTTCTTTATCAACTAATTTTTGTATTTCAGTTTTTCTTTGTTCATTTACAAATTGTTCTATACCATCATAATATCCCTTAGGATTTTGTATAGCTTGTGAAGCATAAAAACTTAACATATCTTTTCTAATAACTTTAACATCTGCTACTTCTATTTCTACCTTCTTTAAGTCATTGAACAGATCAATAATTTCTTTATTCTTAGTTGAAATTTTAGACTTATTAAATAACTGTTCCATATTTGAATTGATTAAGAAATCTAGATTTTGTTTGTAGTACATATCTTCTACTTGTCCCTTAACTTCATCAAATTGTCTTGAAGCATATTCAGTGTATTTGAAACGATTATACATATCTTGTAATTGTTTGTCAGTAGGTTTAATTTTTTGTTTAAACTTATCAATTGTTTTTTGATATATTAAAGAATCTTTTATATCTGCTTTTAAATCCTTTATTGTAGATCCTTTTTGTGCTAACATTAATGCTAATGTTTCCTTACCACCATACTTATTTTCTATTTCAGTTAATTTTGCATTAACATCAACTGTACTTACTTCTATTTTCAAATCATGAGACAATACTTTTACCATCGTATTATTTATAACAGAAGCTAAAGCCATTTCATTTACAACTTTATTCGGTATCTTATTATACCCCTTGTTAACATCTAATCCGTTGTTTTTGTATAACTCTTCTATATTTGCATTAAGACTTTTTACTTCTTTTTCATAGTCTTCTTTATATACTTTTTCTCCATCTAATGTGAATAAAACTTGCTTTCTATTATGAAAATATGCTGTTAAATATGTGTATCCAGCGTATGAAGCAGATAAAACTGCTGAAATAATTATTAATACAGTCATTATCTTCATATATTTGCTAAATTTTCTAAGTGCCATCTCGTCCTCCTAAATTGACTCATTATGTTAGTAATTATACCATTTTGTATTTAAAATTGCAATTGAGTGTTATTGTTAATTTATTTATTTTTATCGAATAACCACTGCAACGTTTTTACACAAAATATATATTACATGTTTCATTTTTTTATGCTAAAATATACACAAAGGTGGTGGATTAAATGTTAGATTTTACTGTTTTTGAACAGCTAGCTATTTACTATGAAACTCTTGATACAGAGCAATTTGAGGTGATTTTAAAAAGTTCATATCCTTATCAAAGAATGATATCAGAATATGAATGTGCACTGTTAGAAGTCGAAACAAAACTAAAAGTTTTAAATTTAGAATTTTCTGTAAAAAAGGAAAGTAACCCTATAGAAAGTATAAAAAGCAGGATAAAAACTCCTACTAGTTTTATTAACAAATTAAAAAGACGTAATATCAGTTTAAATAAGCAAGATATTGAAGATAATATATTTGATATTGCAGGTATTAGAGTAATATGTCACTTTGTTGATGATGTATATAGCATAATAGAATCTCTTAAAAATCAATATGATCTTAAAATATTTGAAGAAAAAGATTATATAAAAAATCCAAAACCTAATGGATATAGAAGTTACCATCTGATAGTTGAAGTCCCTGTTTTCCTATACGAACAAATGATATATAGAAAAGTGGAAATACAATTTAGAACCATAGGAATGGACTTCTGGGCTACAACAGAGCATAAGATACGTTATAAAAAGAATATAAAAAATACTGAAAAAATACAAAAAATACTATACGATTGTGCTGTTTTAAGTGCACAATTAGATGATAAAATGAAAACTGTCAGAAATATTATATTAGAGCAAAAAAAGAATGAGGTTTGAACCCCATTCTTTTATTATTTAAAGAAATTTCTTATCTTTTGAAAGAATGATTCTGTTTCTCTGTAATTATCTTTTCCTAATGAAGTGTCCAATTTAGAAACTAGCTTCTTTTGATCTTCGCTTAAATTTACTGGTATTTCTATAGTATAAGTTATTATTTGATTTCCTACACTACCTTTAAATTTAAGACCTTTACCTACCAATACTTTTCTATTTCCATATTGAGTTCCAGCCTTTATTTCAACATTTTCAGTTCCATATAAAGTTGGTATTTGCTTAGTTGTACCTAATATTGCTTCTGTTAGAGTAATTGGCACAGTTAAATATATATTTAAACCCTCTCTTTTGAATATATCGTGTTTTTTCACTTCAACTCTAATATATAGATCGCCACAATCACTATCACGTCCTGCATATGATCCCATTTCTCTTAAAATCATTCTAGTACCATCTTCAATTCCTGATGGTATCTTTATTGTCTTTGAAACCTTTTCTTTCTTTATACCAGTTCCTTGACAATCTGTACATAACTTTTTAGGCACTCTACCTGTACCTGAACATGTACTACATACTACTGTTTGTTTCATATACCCTAGTATAGTCTTTGTAGTCTTTGTTATATGACCTTGTCCTTGACAATTTCCACAAGTTGTCAAATTTCCATTTTCTGCTCCTGTACCTGAACAACTACTACATTTACCATCTCTTGTATATTCAATTTTAACTTCTTTATCATTTACAATGTCTTCTAGTGTTAGTCTAACTCTATACTCTAAATCTCTACCTCTAGATCTAGTGCTAGTGTGAAATCCTGATGTTTGTCCACCACCAAATGCACTTTCGAATATATCAGAGAAATCAAAGCCTCCAAAATTGAATCCACCAGTATTAAAGCCTTCAAATCCACCAGCTCCAGCTGCACCTCCATTTTCAAAGGCAGCTTGACCGTAATTGTCATACATTTGACGTTTCTTATCATCTTTTAAAACTTCATATGCTTCTGATACTTCTCTAAATTTTTCTGTAGCTTCTTCTTTGTTATCGGGATTCAAATCAGGATGATACTTTTTTGATAATTCCCTATATGCTTTTTTGATTTCATCCTGACTTGCATTCTTATTAACACCTAACACTTCATAATAATCTCTTTTAGCCATTTTCTCTCTCTTCTTAGTTTATTATTTCTGGTTCTTCTGGGTCATCAGAAGATTTCTTTTCCCCTTCATTGTTATTAGGAGTTGCATTTTCTTTTGCAGCTTCTTGGTAAACTCTTGTTGCAAATCCTTGTGTTACCTTTGATAATTCATCTATCTTTGCTCTAATTTCTGTTATATCATCAGAATCTTTTACTTTCTTCAATTCTTCAACTGCTTTAGTTATTTCTTCTTTTTCATTTCCTTGAAGTTTAGCTTCATTATCTTTTAACATCTTTTCTGTTGAAATTGTTAATTGATCTGCCATATTTCTTGCTTCTATTAATTCTTTAAACTTCTTATCTTCTTCAGCATTAGCTTCGGCTTCTTTCTTCATTCTTTCTATATCGTCTTTTGATAAGTTTGATGAACCAGATATTGTTATTGAATTTTCTTTTCCAGTTCCCTTATCTTTAGCTGATACGTGAACTATACCATTTGAGTCAATTTCAAATGTAACTTCAATTTGAGGGACTCCACGAGGTGCTGGTAATATTCCTCCTAATGAGAATTCACCTAATTTTTGGTTATCTACTGCTTTAGCTCTTTCACCTTGGTAAACCATAATTCCAACTTCTGGTTGATTATCAACAGCTGTTGAGAATACTTGTGATTTCTTAGTAGGTATAGTAGTATTCTTTTCTATTATCTTTGTAAATACTCCACCTAATGTTTCTATACCTAATGATAATGGTGTTACGTCTAGTAATAGTACACCTTTAACGTCACCCTTTATTACACCTGCTTGTATAGCAGCACCTGCTGCAACAACTTCATCTGGGTTTATACCCTTATTTGGTTCCTTACCGAAGTATGATTTAACCCAATCTTGAACAGCTGGTATTCTTGTTGAACCACCAACAAGTAATATTTCATTAATATCTTTTGTAGTTAAACCTGCATCTTTTAATGCTGTTTGTACTGGACCTTTAGTCATATCAACAAGGTCTTTAGTTAATTCATTAAATGCAGCTCTTGTTAACTTAGTTTCCAAGTGTTTTGGTCCATTAGCATCTACTGTAATGAATGGTAATGAAATTTGTGTTTCAAGTGTAGTTGATAATTTCTTCTTAGCATCTTCTGCAGCATCTTTTAATCTTTGGTATGCCATTTTATCATCTCTTAAATCTATACCATTTTGTTTCTTAAATTCTTCTGCTAACCAGTCTATTATCTTCTTATCGAAGTTATCTCCACCTAAGTGGTTATTACCTGCTGTTGCTAATACTTCTACTACATCGTCCCCTATTTCTAGTACTGATACGTCAAATGTACCACCACCTAAGTCAAATACTAGGACTTTTTCATTAGCTTTCTTGTCTATACCATATGCAAGTGCAGCAGCTGTTGGTTCATTAACTATTCTTTCAACCTTTAATCCTGCTATTTCCCCTGCATCTTTTGTTGCTTGTCTTTGTGCATCTGTAAAGTATGCTGGAACTGTAATAACAGCTTCCTTAACTTCTTCACCTAAGTAGCTTTCAGCATCTTTCTTTAATTTTTGTAATATCTTAGCTGAAATTTCTTGTGGTGTGTATTCCTTACCATGTATATTTACTTTGTAATTTTCACCCATATGTGTTTTTATTGAACTAACTGTTGAATCTGGTTGAGTTATTGCTTGTCTTTTTGCTATTGTACCTACAACAACTTCACCATTTTCTTTAATATTTACTACTGATGGAGTAGTTCTTTCACCATCACTATTTGGTATTATTGTATATGTACCACCATCCATAACGGCTACGCATGAATTAGTTGTACCTAAATCTATTCCTATTACTTTCATAATTTTCCTCCTATTTTTTGTTTATCTTAACCATACTTGGTCTAATAACTTTACCTTTTAATTTGTATCCCTTTTGTAATACTTGTAATATTTCTCCATCTTCTTTTTCATCATCCTTATCCATAGATATTGCATGATGTTGATATGGATCATATACACCTTCGTTGTTTATCTCTTCAACTCCCATTTCTTTTAATTTGGCTACCATATTTTTTACAACCATATTTATACCGTCTAATAAGGCTTTATTACTATCTGTTGCATCAGTAGTTTCTATAGCTTTTTCAAGTATATCAAGATCTGAAAGTTGACTTAAAATTAAATCTTGGCAAGCATATTTTTCAAGTTCTTTAAACTCTCTATCTATACGCTTTTTATAGTTATCAAAGTCTGCAAGCTTTATTGCATATGCTTTCTTCCAATCTTCAATTTCTTTTTTTAATTTTTCTTTTTCATCTTCTTTTGTTTCTTTTGTTTCTTTCGTTTCTTTTTGTTCTTTTGCTTCTTGTTGTTCTTTTTCTTTTTTAGCTTCTTCCATTTTCATCTCCTAACTTGTTAATTTTAGTATAACAGCACTATTTATAGCTTGTTTTAAAATATCTGTTACATAATTCAATAACTTAATATTTTCCTTGTATTCCATACGTTGAGGACCTATTATTCCTATCAATCCTCTTTCACCTTCATATTCATAGATTGAAAATATTATTACCATGTTTTTGAAGGCTTCGATTCCTAATTTAGATCCGAATAATATATTAACTTCATATGGATCATATTTTTCATCATCAACAATATTTTTAAATATATTCTTTAGATTTTGCTTATCTTCTATGAAGTTTATAGTCTCAATTAAGTTATCTGAATGAAGTAAGAGATTAGGTTCATTAGATATACGGAATTTAGAATCGTTTCTATCTGAAAAACCAGTATCTAATTCTCCAACTTTTTCTAAAAAATTCTTCAAATCTTGTAAAGTGTAGCTATAGTTATTTGAAACAATTAAATTATTAACATATCTAGTTGCTTCCTTTAATACCTTTTCACTAGTTATGTTGTATAAGTTAATGTTAGCTGCCTTTACAATATCTAAATCGGTTACAGCTACCACATAAGCTCTTCTATCATTTACATGTATCATGTCTATTTTCTTTATCTTATGCTTTTCAACTGACGGTTCCAATGATACTGCTGTATGCTTAGAAATTTTTGATAATAGCTCAGTAATATTTTCCAATATTAAACCGATCTGCTTACTCTTTAATTTAATATATGAATTGATGTCATTATATCCATCATCTTTTTCATCATCCATAAGTTCATCTATATATGTTCTGTATCCCTTTTCTGTTGGAACTCTACCAGATGATGTATGCATCTTATATATCAAACCCTTATCCTCAAGGTCTGCCATCGCATTCCTTATAGTAGCTGATGAAACACCAATGTCATATTTTTTTTCAATTGTTCTTGATCCAACACTTTCACCTGTTTTAATATAGTGATTTATTATTGTGTTTAGAATCTGTTTTTCTCTTTCATTCATGTTACACCTCTGTTAGCACTCTTTATCCCTTAGTGCTAATTGTATATTACAACATATTTTTCAATATGTCAACAGTTTTTCCAAAAAAAAAAAAAAAAAAAAATAAAAAAAAAATAAAATAAATAAATAAAAAATAAGAACCCATACAGGTTCTTACTTTCTACTTATGGATAAGCTTTCTAACTACTTCTTTTAATTCATTTATTTCTTTTCTCATTTCCTTATTTTCATCTTTTAATTGTTCTATAACCTTATCCTTATTATTTACACTACCAAGCATTACTCCAGCTCCTATACCAAAGGCAAGATTTCCTTTACTATTAACTGCTCCACTTAGTTTATATGTAAAGTTTTGCTTGTCATTTGTTCCACTAAGTCCTACTGCTACTGAATGAGATCCTCCATAGTATCCATATGATGCAGCTAAATTAAACTTTCTATCTCCACTTACTTGTGGTAAGTTTGCCATTGCTACAGCACTTGATACTCCACTTAAAGCTAAATCTGTTTTTTCATTAAGTTTAGAAACTTTTTCATCTACATATGCCTTATCAGCCTTATTTTCCTTAATAGTTTTTAAGTCCTTAATTACAACAACATTATTTTCATTTTCACTAGTTTCTGGTGCTGGTGTTGTATCTGAGCTTACTGTATTGCCATTACCTAATGAACTTGCAATATTAGAAAGTTTATGTAATTCCTTAGCTTTTATGATAACTTCACCTGTGTATTCCTTATTATCTTTTGTATAGTATTTATTATTATACTTATACAAAGGTTTTTTATCTGTAGTAGCATATTCAAATGGTGTAGAATTATCAACATAAGTCTTCAATTCTTTCAATTGTGCTACATTGACAGCATCTGTATCATTATATCCTGCAGCAACATTTGCTATTTGTCTTGTTCCAAATTGAGGATCACCTATTGACACTACACCTAAATTTGCTTTCCATACTCTATCATTAATCATCGCTTTCATTGCTTCTTGTAATTTAGCTTGATCTCTTTGTGCTACTATTTCTCTTAATTTTTCTCTTGTAATTCCCTTATATTTTCCATCTATAGCACTATATGGTCTATATCCATCTTTCTCACTAGCTTCACCTGCTCTAGAACTAGCACCAAGTGCAACACTACCTTCTCCAAAAACTTCAGCACTATATCCTAATGCTGTCCCTTGTTCACCTATTACTTTAGAATTAGTTCCTATTGCTGTTCCATAAGTCCCATATGCTGTTGCATTACTACCAACTGTTGTAGAACCTTTTCCTAAACTCATAGTACCATAACCTAATGCAGTTGTTGTATCATTTAAAGCACTTGAACGAGGTCCAACAGCTGTTGCTGCTTGTCCCTTTGCTTTTGCTGAATTACCAATTGCAACATTTCCATCACTATTAGAATTTTCTACTTCTGCACCGTCTCCTATTACAACACTTCTCATAGAATTTTTTACTTTATTTGAATAACCCAATAAAGTATTATTATTTAAGTAATTACCTGATTTTACAAGTTCATCTTTTATTTTTTTATTATCTTCATCTTTTTTTGCTATTACTTTCTTTATTACATTTTTATTATAAATATCATATGGATCAAAAGCCTTATATAGTATATCTTCATCTTTTGTAAGTTTTCCTTCTTTTACATTTTTAATAATTCCACTTATTAAACTAAAATCGTATTTTACAATTTCATAACTTTTTACACCCATACTTTTTTTTATGGCATTTAGTATTTCACCATCAGATTTTGTTTTATTAGCTTTAACTTGAGCTAAAACATCTTTATAATCTGTAACTAATTTTTCTGAAATTGCTTTCTTTATTTCAGCTTCACTTTTATCTTTATTTTTTATTGCAATATCTAAAAATTCATCATTTACTTCATTGTAATTTCCACCAACTACATTGTCATGACCATTTATCTTATTATTAGCACTTTCTTTTAAAATTAAATTATATGCTCCATCAGTCATTTCATTCCCTGCATACCCAACACTTGCTAACATTGTTAATGCAGCACAAATTAAAATAGTTTTTTTCATCTTTCCCACTTCTTCCTTTATTATTGTTTGGTTATCAGTTATATTTTACATCCCAAAAAAAAAAAAAAAAAGGAACATTTTTTAAATACTTTGTTTATTTCTTAACCTCTTTTTTTCTATTCTTTGTCTTCATTGAATTTGTTTGCCTTGGTTCATAATCATTTTTTAACTAAAAAAAAGCTCCAAAGTTTTTTTCTTCACTTTAGAGCTTGTTTTTTTCTATCTATGTGCAATTACTTCAATTTCTACTAATGCTCCTTTAGGCAAGTCCTTAACTGCAAATGCTGATCTTGCAGGATAAGGTTCATTAAAGTATGTCATATATATTTCATTAACTGGCACAAAATCGTGAATATCAGATAAAAGAACTGTTGTTTTAATTACATTATCCATAGTTAAATTTTCTTTAGCTAAGATATTCTTGATGTTTTCTAATATTCTCTTTGTTTGTGAACTAAGGTCCAATTCTAATTCATTAGTTTCTGGATCTAGTCCTATTTGACCTGAAATATATACATAATCATCTACTACTCTATATGCTGAATATGGTCCTACAGCCTTTGGAATTAAATTGCTCATAATTTTCACCTATTTTCTGTAATTTTCTAAATTACTTGTATATTTTTTACTTTTCAACTTATTAATTGCCTTAACTTCAATTTGTCTAATTCTTTCCCTTGTTACATTGAAGATTTTACCAACTTCTTCTAGAGTCTTAGGAGCTCCATCATCAAGTCCAAATCTATGACGAAGAACTTGTTCTTCCCTTTCATTTAGTGCTTCTTTTAATATACTTTCTAGTTTTTCTCTTAAAAGCACTCTTGATGTAGCATCATATGGGTTCAAGAATTTATCATCCTCAACAAAATCTCCTAATTCACTATCTTCTTCACTACCAACTGGTGTTTCAAGTGAAATAGGATCTTGATTCATTTCTAATATACTTTTAACCTTGTCCATAGGAATACCTAATTTCTTAGATAATTCATCTGGAGTAGGTTCTCTACCTGTTTCTTGTAGTATTATTCTACTTTCCTTTTTTATCTTATTTATTGTTTCTATCATATGCACTGGTATTCTAATAGTTCTTCCTTGATCTGCTATCGCTCTTGTTATAGCTTGTCTTATCCACCATGTTGCATAAGTTGAAAATTTAAATCCTTTTTCATATTCAAATTTTTCAACTGCCTTCATTAGGCCCATATTCCCTTCTTGTATCAAATCAAGTAACTTAAGTCCTCTATTAGTATGTTTTTTAGCAATACTTACAACCAATCTCAAGTTAGATTCTATCAACTTTTGTTTGGCTTGCATATCACCTTCAACAACTTTTTGTGCAAGACTTATTTCTTCCTCGTGTGTTAAAAGGGGTATTTGTCCTATTTCACGAAGATACATTTTTATAGGTTCATCTACATCCATATATTCTGCTATCTTCATGATGTCATCATTTAACATCTTTTGTACTTCAGCATCATCTAGTTTTTCATATGGAACTTCAGAATCTACGTCTTCTATAATAGTAATACCTTCATTTCGTAATTTTTCAACTATTTGGACTATTTTTTCATTCGATATTCTATTTTCAAGAAGATTTTCTATCATATTTTTGCTTATTTCTTTTTTATCACGTGCTTCTTTCAATATTTTTGATATATCTTCTTTTAAACTATTTGTTTTCTTCTCCTTTTGTAGCATGTAATTTCCCCTTTTCATATTCCATATAATTGATATATACTTCTTTAATTTTTGGTAAATCCACGCTTTTTTCTATTTCTTTAACTTGGCTTACAAAAGACATATATTTAGCGTAGTCTTCATCATTCATATTTTCATATCCGTTGTAATAATCTAATATCATTTCTCTTGAATTTTTGATATAATCTAAAACCCATTCTTTGTATAGTAAGATGTAATCTATCTTACTAATATCAGTATACTTTGTTTTTAAGTGAAAAACAATTTCTTTTTCTTCTTCTGAAAATTTAGAGCTATCAAACCCCTTATCTATTATACTTTCATAATAGATATTTTCAAATGAAAATGCGTTGAATAAGCTATACTTTGTTTTGTCGTATAATAAATACAGTATTGTTAGTTCTTCTAATCTTGCTTTTTTACTGATTTTTAAATTACTTTCTTTTGGTTTCTTTATCGATACAAGATTATTACTAACAGCAATTTTACCTAAATTTGATTTTAGTGCCTCTTTTGATATATTAAGTCTTTTTGAAAATCTATCTACAAATTCATCATAATATATCATATTCTTTAATGATGAAAAATACGGCTTCATATCGCCTATTACTTGCATTTTAGTACCAAGTTTGGATATATCTTTTTCTTTCAAGTAATATTCGAATAAAAAATCAAACGCATCTTTGGACTTACTAAGGATATCCACGAAATCATTTTTACCATATTTATGTAAAATTTCATCTGGGTCTTTTCCTAAATTAGAATAATCCATAACCTTAATGTTAAATTCAAATTTATTCAAAATATGTATAGCCCTTTTTTTAGCTTCAAGTCCTGCACTGTCATTGTCATACGCAATTACTATATTATTTGTAAACTTACGTATATATTCTGCTTGTTTTTCTGTTAATGCTGTACCAAGACTTGCAACAACATTCTTTATATTATTCTTATGTAATGCTAGAACATCAAAATATCCTTCTACAAGTATGCATGAGTTGTATTCTTTTATCTTCTTTCCACCATCAAAGACCCCAAAAAGCTCAAAGCTTTTCTTAAATATCTTTGATTCTTTAGAATTTAGATATTTAGCTACATTAGGATTAGATGAAATATCTCTTCCACCAAAACCTATAATATCTCCCTTTACATTTAGAATGGGTATCATTATACGGTTCTTAAATGTATCATAATATCTATTTTCCGAATGTGAAACAATACCAAGTTCTAGTAAATCTTTTACTGCGTCATCATTTTCATACTTTGTATATATACTATCCCATTTATCTAGTGCATAACCAAGCCTATATTCCTTAATATCATTAAGACTATATCCCCTATTTTTTAAATATTCTAGTGCTTCTTTTGAAGCTAATAGATTTTCTTGATATATCTTTGATATTTCTGATAGTAGGTTATAGTATTTTACGTTATATCTCTTCTCACTAGTAATGTTAATATTGACATTGTATTTTCTAGCTAACTCATCTACTGCTTCTAAGTATGTTAAATTATTTATTAACATATAGAACTTTATAGCATCGCCACCTATATTCGAACTAAAATCTTTAAATATTTTTTTACTAGGACTAACCATAAATGATGGTGTGTTTTCACTCTTAAATGGTGATAAACCTTTAAATCCTGCACCAGACTTTTTCAAGTCCACATATTCCGATATTAATTCTACAATATCAATTTTAGATAACAATAACTGCTTATCTGACTCTTTTAACATCTACATTACCTCATGCTATAGTATAATTTGATATTTGCGTTTGTCAATGAAAAATCTTAATTTTCTTCTATTTTTATTTTATCTTCCATTACTTCTTCAAAAACTATATCCATTACTTTTGACTTTGCAACGCCATTTTGTAATTTAATACGTGCTAACTTACCACATGCTATTGCTAATTCATATTTATTTGGAAACTTATTTACTAATTCATCTACTGTTATTTTATGCTTTTTCATATGATTCTTCCTTTATAATATCTATCAATTGCTTTATCGCATCATCTAATTTCTTATTAACTATCACATAGTCATACTCTTTCTCATATGACAATTCTTTTTTAGCATTTTTTAATCTTAATTCTATAATTTCTTCACTATCAGTCTTACGATTTCTAAGTCTTTTTTCTAAAACTTCTTCGTTTTCTGTTCTGCAAAAAATTAAAACTGCATCTTGTTTTCTCTTCTTAGCCTGTATGCCACCTTGTACATCTATTTCAAGTATAATATTATGTCCCTTATTTAAGTTATCTTCTACAACTTTTTCTAAAGTTCCATAATAGTTCCCATGCACAAGTGCATATTCGAAAAATTCGTTATTCTTAATTTTTTCTTCAAATTCTTCTTTGGTTAGGAAATAATAATCACGACCATCAACTTCACCAAGTCGTGGTTTTCTACTAGTTGCAGAAATTGATAAAGGAATATTTAACATATCCCTTACCTTTTTTGTGATTGTTGACTTTCCAGACCCTGAAGGTCCTGAAACTACAAATAATCTACCTTTCACAATAACTCCTAAAGTGGCAGTCAATATTTCTATTGACCGCCTATATTTCATCCTCTGATATTTCTTCTAATTCTTCTACTTTTAAAT
The DNA here is from genome assembly GCF_014892235.1 of Sneathia sp. DSM 16631. NCBI lineage: Bacteria > Fusobacteriati > Fusobacteriota > Fusobacteriia > Fusobacteriales > Leptotrichiaceae > Sneathia > Sneathia sp. DSM 16631. Next base: position 59,745 of record NZ_JADBHL010000002.1, read on the forward strand.
CGTTATAGTCCTTAAATCCTGTTCCTCCTGGTATCTTCTTACCAATTATTACATTTTCTTTAAGTCCTTCTAATCTATCAACTTTACCTTCTATAGCTGCATTAGCTAATACTTTTGTTGTTTCTTGGAATGAAGATGCAGAGATAAAGCTTTCTGTATTAACAGCTGCTTTAGTTATACCTTGTATAATAGGTTCATATTTAGCAGGTTGTTTACCTTCTTCTATCTTCTTTCTGTTAATATTTTCAATTAACTTCTTATCAACTAATTCTTCTTCTAAGAATAAAGTTGAACCAGATTCAAGTATTCTAACTTTTTGGAACATTTGTTTAACAATAATTTCTATATGCTTATCGTTAACTGTAACTCCTTGTCCTCTATATACACCTTGAACAGCTTCTAGTATAAATTGTTGTGCAGCAACTTCACCTTTAACTCTTAACATATCATGTGGTGATATAGGACCATCAGTAATTTTAGCTCCTTTTTCTATTAACATTTCGTTTGTAACAACTAAACGTTCTCCACCTTGGATCACATATTGTTTAATTTCTTCACCAGTTTCTGGATCAGTTATTATTACAGTACGTGCCCCCTTCTTATTATTCATATCTTCTTTTAGTATTACTCTACCTGCAACATCTGATAATAGAGCTTTACCTTTTGGATTTCTTGCTTCAAATAATTCTTGTACTCTTGGAAGACCACCTGTAATATCCTTTGTACCTTCAGCAGTTTTTACTATTTTTGCAATTATTTCTCCTGAATTTACATGTTCCTTTTCACTGTGCATTATATATGCCCCATATGGAATACTATATTCTGCTAACTTCTTATTTGTCTTTTCATCGTAGATAATAGCTCTTGGGTTTATTTCGTTATTTTCACTAGGCTTAATTGCTAATTTTTCTATAACGTTATACTTAATATCTACATTTTCCTTTATATATATATCTCTATATGAAATTCTACCTGCCTTAGTTGAGATTATTGGTGTTTGGAATGGGTCGAATTCTACTATTACTTCACCCTTCTTAACTCTTTCACCATTTTTAAACATTAATGTTGATCCACTAGGTATTTCATATTTATGTTTTCCTACTATTGCCTTAGCTGTTTGTGTTGCAACAATTTCACGACCATTTTCATCAGTAATCAATTCTAGGTCTACATATTTAATCTTACCACCGTCAATTGCCTTATAGCTTGATTGAACAGCAGCTGCTTGTGCTACCCCTCCTGTATGGAAAGTACGCATTGTAAGTTGGGTACCAGGTTCTCCTATTGATTGCGCTGCAATAACCCCTACTGCTTCACCTTTTAGAATTTCTTTATGGTTAGATAAGTCTATACCATAACATTTTCTACATACCCCTTTATTTTCTAATTTACATGTTAATGGACTTCTTACCATAACTTCTGTAATACCAAGTTCTTTAATCTTTTCATTTAATTCATCTGTAACCATAGTATTGTACTTAGCAACAACTACTCCGTCATGAACTAAGTCTTGTGCTAATCTTCTACCATATATTCTTTCTGCTAATGGTTCGATTACTTCACCTGAATCAACTAAACTAGATACTAATAGTCCTTCACCATGACATCCACAATCATCTTTCTTGATTATTACTTCATGTGAAATATCAACTAGTCTTCTTGTTAAGTATCCTGAATCGGCAGTTCTCAAGGCTCTATCTGAAGCTCCTTTTCTAGCTCCGTGTGATGACATGAAGAAGTCTAATACACTAAGTCCTTCTCTAAAGTTTACTTTTATAGGTTTTTCCATGATTCTTCCTTGTGTATCTGCCATTAGTCCACGCATACCTGCTAGTTGACGCATTTGTGCGATACTACCTCTGGCTCCTGAAGTTGCCATCATGTATACTGGATTAAATTCATCAAGGTTATCCATCATATCCTTTGTAACTTTTTCTGTAACATCTGACCAAATTTCAACAGTTCTTCTGTATCTTTCGTCATTTATTATCTTACCTTGTCTATATTCTTCATCTACTTCTAGAACTTGCTTGTCTGCTTTTTCTAATAGACCCTTCTTTGTTGCTGGTATTTCTAGATCTTCAACACTGACTGTTACCCCTGCTAATGTTCCGTAGTGGTAACCAAATGCCTTAATCTTATCTAATAATTCTGATGTTTTTTGTGCTCCATACTTCTTGTATAGTATTGCGATTAATTTTGCAATTTGTTTTTTACCATAAGTTGCACCATAATCCCTTACTTCTGGAGGTAACATTGTTGTAAACATAACTCTTCCTGGAGTTGTTTCAACTAATTTTCCATCTATTCTTACTTTTGCTACAGCGTGTGTATCAATGTTTCCTGTTTGATATGCAGTTATTAACTGATTCTTATTAGAGAACATTAATCCTTCACCTTTAGCTCCTTTTTTTGTTGTTGTCATATAGTAACATCCCATAACCATATCTTGTGATGGAACAGCTATAGGCTTACCACTTGATGGTGATAATAGGTTACTTGTTGATAACATTAATAGTTTTGCTTCCATTTGTGATTCTGGTGATAATACCAAGTGTATTGCCATTTGGTCACCATCAAAGTCAGCATTAAATGCAGCACAAACTAGAGGATGTAGTCTCATAGCCTTACCTTCTATAAGGATAGGTTCAAATGCTTGTATAGATAGTCTGTGTAGAGTCGGTGCTCTGTTTAGTAAAACTGGGTGATTCTTAATTATTTCTTCTATTAATTCCCATACACATTCATCTTCTTCTTCAACCATTCTCTTTGCTATCTTAATGTTAGAAGCTAATTCTCTTTTTACTAATTCTCTCATTAAGAATGGCTTGTATAGTTCTAAAGCCATCTTCTTAGGTAAACCACATTGATTCATTTTAAGACTTGGTCCTACGACTATAACAGATCTTCCAGAATAGTCAACACGTTTACCTAGTAAGTTTTGTCTAAATCTTCCTTGTTTTCCTTTTAACATTGAAGATAATGACTTTAATTCTCTGTTATTTTGAGATAATATTGCCTTACCTCTTCTACCATTATCTATTAGACAGTCTACTGCTTCTTGTAACATTCTTTTTTCATTTTTTATCATTGTTTCAGGTGCATTAATTTCTAATAGTTTTTTAAGTCTTGCATTTCTATTTATTACACGTCTATATAGATCATTTAAATCTGAAGTTGCAAAACGTCCACCATCTAATTGAACCATAGGTCTTAAATCAGCTGGCATTACTGGTAAAACAGTTAATATCATCCATTCAGGTCTATTTCCTGAATTCTTAAAGTCTCTTATTACCTTTAATCTCTTAACTATCTTCTTTTTCTTTTGTACTGAATTTACACTTTCTAACTCTTCATCTAACTTAGCTTCTGCTTCATCTAGATCTATTTTTTTAAGTAAGTCTTGTACACCTTCAGCACCCATTTTAGCAACAAAATTTTCACGATTTTGAGTTTTAATAAGTTCATATTCTCTACTTTGTATTACTGAACCTGCTGGGTACTCATCATCCCCTTCAATTACTATATATTTTGAGTGGTATAAGACAGCTTCTAGATCTTTAGTAGAAATACCAAGTAATAAGCTCATCTTGTTTGGTGTTCCTTTAGAATACCAAATATGTGCAACTGGTGATGCTAGTTCAATGTGTCCCATTCTTTCACGTCTAACTTTTGATGTTGTAACATCTACACCACATTTTTCACATTTTATACCTTTATGTTTTAGTCTTTTATACTTCCCACATGAACATTCATAATCTTTTGATGGTCCAAATATTTTTTCACAAAAAAGTCCATTTGGTTCTGGTTTTAATGTTCTGTAGTTAATAGTTTCAGCCTTAGTTACTTCTCCATAAGACCATTCTCTAATTTTTTCTGGAGAAGCTAGTTTAATTTGTATGCTGTCAAAATCTTTAATACTCATCTACAATAAGCTCCTTACATATCTACATTATTGTCTAATTCAATCTTTTCACCATCAGCACTGTATAAATTAATATCTAATCCTAGTGATTGGAATTCTTTCATAAGTACTTTGAATGATTCTGGTGCATCAGCCTCAGGCATAGGTTGACCTTTTACAATTGCTTCATAAGTCTTTGTTCTTCCATTAATATCATCAGACTTAACAGTTAGCATTTCTTGTAATACATTTGATGCTCCATATGCTTCTAGTGCCCAAACTTCCATTTCTCCTAATCTTTGTCCACCGAATTGTGCTTTTCCTCCTAATGGTTGTTGAGTTACTAATGAATATGGTCCTATTGCTCTTGCGTGCATTTTATCTTCTACAAGATGGTGTAATTTTAATATGTACATATATCCAACTGTTATTTCACTATCAAATGGTTTACCTGTTCTTCCATCTATTAATTTAACTTTACCTGTCTTATTAAATCCAGCTTTTTCAAGCATTTCTTTTACTTCTTCTTCTGTTGCTCCATCGAATACTGGTGTTGCTATGTGTTTTTTCAATTTACCTAAAGCCATACCTAAGTGTACTTCTAGTACTTGCCCTATATTCATACGTGATGGAACCCCTAATGGATTTAAACAAATATCAACTGGAGTACCATCTTCTAAGTGTGGCATATCTTCTACTGGTAATATTCTTGAAACTATACCTTTGTTACCGTGTCTACCTGATATCTTATCTCCAACTGTTATCTTTCTCTTTTCAGCTACATATATTCTAATTAATTTGTTAACTCCAGCTTTTAAGTCATCACCATTTTCCTTTGATAATTCTAGAACTTCTACTACAGTTCCTTTTACACCATGAGGTAATCTAAGTGATGTATCTCTAACATCTTTTGCCTTATCACCAAATATTGCTCTTAATAATTTTTCTTCTGCAGGTGGTTCTGTTTCACCCTTAGGTGTTACTTTACCAACTAAGATATCATCTGGTTTAACATATGCTCCTACACGGATAATTCCGTTTTCATCAAGATCTCTTATTGCTTCTTCTGATACATTAGGTATTTCTCTTGTAATTTCTTCATCACCTAATTTTGTTGTTCTTGATTCTATATCAAATTCTTCTATGTGTAATGATGTTAAAACATCGTCTTTTCTTAATCTTTCTGAGATTAAAATAGCATCTTCATAGTTGTATCCTTCCCATGGTATAAATGCTATTAATAGGTTTCTACCTAAAGCTAAATCTCCACCACAAGTTGCTGGACCATCTGCTAATATTTGTCCTTTTTCAACTTTTTCATCTATGTCTACTATAGGTTTTTGGTGTAAGCACATAGATTGGTTTGATTTTTCAAAGTTTAATAATCTATATAGGTGTTCTTTACCTTCATTATCTGTTACTATTATCTTCTTAGCATCTACTGCTGTTACAACTCCACTAGTCTTAGAACATATTACAGCTCCAGAGTCTATTGCAACTTTTCTTTCTAGCCCTGTTCCTACTAATGGGGCTTCTGTTTTAAGTAACGGTACTGCTTGTCTTTGCATATTTGATCCCATTAACGCACGGTTGGCATCATCGTGTTCTAAGAATGGTATTAATCCTGCAGAAACAGACACTAATTGTTGTGGAGAAACGTCCATTAAATCAACCTTATGTTTGTCTATAGTAACTATTTCATCATCATATCTACAAACTGGATTAGTTAATAGGTTACCCTTATCATCAACTGGTGTATCGGCTTGTGCTATGAATAATCCTACTTCTTCATCAGCTGCTAAGTATTCTATCTTATTAAAATCTGCAACACCATTTTCAACCTTAACATATGGTGTTTCTATAAACCCATACTTATTAACCTTACCATATGTTGATAATGAGGCTATAAGCCCGATATTAGGACCTTCTGGTGTTTCTATTGGACATATTCTACCATAGTGTGAGTTGTGTACGTCACGAACTTCGAATCCTGCTCTATCTCTTGATAAACCTCCAGGACCTAATGCTGATATTCTTCTTTTATGTGTCAATTCACTTAAAGGATTTGATTGGTCCATGAATTGTGATAATTGTCCACTACCAAAGAATTCTAATATTAATGCATTTAATGGTTTTGTGTTTAATAGGCTTTGTACTGATAATGCTTTAATATCTTGTATAGTAGTCATTTTTTCCTTAGCCATCTTAGCTAATTTAATCATTCCACCTTTAACTTGTATAGCAAGTAATTCTCCTACACCTCTAACACGTCTATTTGATAAGTTATCTATGTCATCAGTTGTTCCTTCACCTCTAATTAACTTTTTAAGATAATTAATAGTTGCAACAACATCTTCTTTCTTTAAGACTACATCTGTATCAGGTAATGATAATTTTAGTCTCTTGTTTATCTTGTATCTACCAACATTAGCTAAATCATATCTTTGAACATTAGTAAACATTGGTATTATCAATTGCTTAGCACTTGTTAATGTTACAAGATCTCCTGGTCTTAATTTTCTATATATTTCTATTACTGCTTCATCTGAATCCACTGTATCATCTATTTGTATTGAGTTTGCTAAAGGTATTTCTTCAAGCTTAACTTCCCAAATATCAATTGAACTTTCTTTTGCTTCTATTAAGCTTTGTATGATACCTTCAGTAATTCTTTGACCTATTTCTACAATAAATTCACCAGTATTACCATCTATCTTATCTTCTCTTGAGAATGAACCTTCTATTCTTGATTTAATAGCACTAAGTGTTTCATCAGTATTATAGTCATACCATTCACTTAAATCTATTGTCTTTTTTTCTAAGAATTCATCTAATATTTCATTGTTATCATGGAAAAATCCAATAGCTTTTAAGAAGACTGTTGCAGGAACTTTCTTTCTTCTGTCAATTTTTACATTTAAAATATCTTTCTTGTCTACTTCAAATTCTAACCAAGTACCTTTATATGGAATTATTTTACCTACAAATAAGTCCTTACCTGTTTGCATATCTACTTCTTTATTAAATGTTATTCCTGGTGCTCTATGTAATTGTGATACTACAACTCTTTCTGCTCCATTGATAATAAATGACCCTTGTTCAGTCATTAATGGTATTTCACCAAAATGCACAAATTCTGATGGTATTTCCCCATCCTTATTTGTCAAATTAAACTTAACTTTTAACAACCCTGAAAAAGTTTTACCTCTTCTTTTACATTCTAGTTCATCATTTAATGGTTCTTCATTATCACGAATTTCATAACTTGAATATCTTAGTTGTATATCCCCATGAGAAATTTCACCAAATATTTCCCTAAAAATGGCTTCCAATCCTTTGACTTCTCTATCTTCTGGTTTAACCTTTGCTTGTAAGAAGTCTTCATAAGAATCCATTTGAAAATCAAGAAATCCAGGCATTTGCCCTCTTTCTTTAATTTTACCGAAACTGTATCTTTCTATCAGTTTACTCATTATTTCCTCCCATAAAAGATGCTTTTTAAAAAAAAATTATTTAAAAATATAAATTAACGAAATTTTTTTGATTTTATTGAAATGCATAAAAGACACTCTACACAATTACTTACGTAGAGTGCCTAAATATATTAATATTATTACTTAACTTCTACAGTTGCTCCAGCTGCTTCTAACTTAGCTTTAATTTCTTCAGCTTCTTCCTTAGAAACACCTTCTTTAATTTTTGAACCTGCAGTTTCAGCTAATTCTTTTGCTTCTTTTAAACCTAATCCTGTGATTCCTCTTACTTCTTTAATTACATTAATCTTTGAAGCTCCTGCTGATTGTAAGATTACATCGAATTCAGTCTTTTCTTCAGCTGATGCTCCTGCTGCTCCTGCTGCTGCAACAGCTACTGGTTGAGCTGATACTCCAAATGTTTCTTCAATTGCTTCTACTACTTCTTTTAATTCTAATACAGACATTGCCTTTAAATCTTCTATAAATTGTTCTTTATTAAATGCCATAAATTTTCCTCCTAATTTTATTTTAATTTATTTTAGTTTTTTTGTTCAGCTACGTTTGTTAATGCAACTGCTAACATACGAACTGGACTTAATAATCCGTAAGCTACTTGAGCTAGTAATTCTTCTCTTGTTGGTAACTTAGCTAATGCTTCTATCATAGCCTTGTCTACTAATCCACCGTCAACATAACCACCTTTAATTTCTAGTTTGTTGATCTTTTTACTGTATTCGTAAACTGTCTTTGATGGAGCTACACCATCTTCATATCCAACTACAAATGAAGTTGTTCCTTCTAGTAAAGTACCATAGTCTGCATCCATTCCAACTTCTTTTAATGCTATTTGTATTAATCTATTTTTTGCTACAAAGTATTCAACATTACTATTTCTAGCAATTCTTCTTAATTCTGTATCTTCATTAACAGATATACCCTTGTAATCAACAAATACGACAGCTTTAGCATCTTTTAGTTTAGAAACTAATTTCTTAACTTCATCTACTTTATATTGTGCTGGCATACTTTTTCACCTCCTATATACGCAAAAAAACCTCTCAAGCCAGAGGTAAAAATATACAAAAATATATCATACTCACCTCGGTAGGATTTACCTTTACACCTACTGTCTTTGGCTTAGTTTTTTCATTTCAAATTATCATAGCACATTTAAGTACCTTTGTCAAATCTTTTTTTAGAGCGACATCTAGAGCGACAAATTAGAGATAAGTCAATGTATAAAGACTTTTTTAGAGCGACATTTCGAGGGACATCTAAAATTTATATTTGTAATAAAGCTAATATATAAAGGATTTTTTCGAGGGACTTCGAGGGACATTTCGAGGGACAAAAAAATTCTTCTATTTCTAGAAGAATCTTTTTAGTGGTTTATAATATAATTAAAAGCTGATAGTGCTGCTTTTGCACCTTCACCCAACGCTATTATTATTTGCTTGTAAGCTACATCAGTACAGTCACCTGCAGCAAATATACCGTCAATGTCTGTTCTATTAACACTATCTATCTCTATTTCACCTATTTTGTTTGTCTTAACTAAGTCTTTAAAATTATCTGTATTAGCTTTTAGTCCTATTTCAACGAATACACCATCTACTTTTAACTCTCTATCTTCATTAGTTTTTCTATCTGTTACTAATATATTAGTTACAAATTGTTCTCCTCTAATTTCCTTTATTGCTGTATTAGTTAGTATCTTTATCTTTTCATTTTCTTTTGCTTTTTCTTGTAAAACTTCATCTGCTTTCAATTCTGGCATAAATTCTACTACTGTAACAGATTTTGCAATATTTGATAAGTCTATGGCTGCTTCTATACCTGAATTTCCACCTCCAGCTACTACTACATCAAGATTTCTGTAAAACGGTCCATCACAAGTTGAACAGTAGTGAACACCTCTACCTTTAAATTCACTTTCACCCTTAACATTTAGTTCTCTATGTTTTGCTCCAGTTGATATAATTACGGTTTTTGTTTTAAATTCTACACCATTATCAGTTACAACTGTCTTTATTTTACCATTTTCAATCTTATTCACTAAATGTCCCTTATAGAAAGGAATTTCATACTCTTTAGCGTGTTTTTCTAATGAATTTACAAATTCTGGTCCTGTTGTAGAAATAGTACCTATAATATTTTCTATACCATTAGTTGTACTTACTTGACCCCCTACAGCATCTGCAATAATTCCAACTTTTAATCCTTTTCTAATTGAATATATCGCTGCTGATATTGCACTTGGTCCTGCACCTATTACAATAACATCATAAACACTATCGCTTCTCATTTCACTAAAATCTTTTTCATTTAAATTAAGACTTAAATCAAACATCAGTCCTCCTTTTTGATTCTTACAATCTTCTTCTTTCCTGCCTTTATTATCATACCATGTGATATTTCTATTACCGCCTTATTATCCTTAACAACATTGTCATTTACTTTAACAGCACCTTGTTCTATAAGTCTTCTTGCTTCACTTGTTGATTTACAAAAGTCAAGTTCTTTAACTAATAGATCTATTATACCCATGCTACTAGCACTAACTTCTTTTGTAGGCAACTCTATATCAAGATTTTTCTTTGAGAATAAGTTTTCAAAATATTCTCTTGCTTTTTTAGCTTCTTCACTAGAGTAATATATCTTAACTAATTCTTCTCCTAATCTTTTCTTTGCTTCCATAGGATGAACTTCTTTTTTAATTCTTTCTATTTCTTCTAAAGGTACTTCTGTTAATTGTTCATAGTAAACGTACATTAAGTCATCAGATATAGACATAATTTTACCAAACATATCATTAGGTGTGTCAGTTATACCAATATAGTTATTAAGTGATTTACTCATTTTTTCTACACCATCTAAACCTACTAGTATAGGCATTAGCATACATACTTGTGGTTCTTTTCCAAAATCTCTTAATAAGTCTCTACCCTTTAAAATGTTGAATTTTTGTTCTGTAGCACCTAATTCAACATCTGCTTCTAAATGTACTGAATCATATGATTGAAGTATAGGATACATGAATTCAACTAATGATACAGGCTTATTCTCCTTAAGTCTTTTTGCAAAGTCTTCACGTGATATCATTTGTGAAACTGTAAATTTAGACATTAAGCTTAAAAAATCTGATAAACTTAGTGATTCTAACCATTCATGGTTATACATTACTGTCATTTTATGTATGTCTAATATATTCCCTATTTGGCTTAGATAAGTTTCAATATTCTTTTCTATTTGTTCCATAGTAAGCATTTTTCTTGTTTCACTCTTACCAGTTGGATCTCCTATTCTTGCTGTAAATGTACCAATTAAGAATATTGGTTCATGTCCTAAATCTTGGAATTGTTTTAACTTTCTAAGTGGTACAGCATGACCTAAATGTAGGTCACTACCAGTTGGATCTATTCCTAATTTAACTTTTAATCCTTTACCTGTTCTAATACTTTTTTCAAGTTTTTTCTTAAACTCTTCTTCATTAATTAATTCTTCACAACCTCTTTTTAGAATGTTAAATTGTCTTTCAACTTCTTTTTGAATTTCTACTTCAGTCATAGTTATCTCCTGTCAATTTTATTTTACATTTTTTATTTATTTTTTTCAAGTAGATTGTATCATATTATATAATTATGTTCAAATATTATGGTATAATTAGTTGAGGTGAAATATGAAAATACTTATTGCTCCAGATTCATTCAAGAACTGTTTAAGTTCACAAAAAATCTGTGAAATTTTTAGAAAAAATTGTATTAATGATGTAATTACTTGTCCCATGGCTGATGGTGGCGAAGGAACTGTAAATACTTTAGTTAATGCAACTAATGGAAGATATATAACAAAAAGTGTGCATGGACCTAATTACAATAAGGTTTATGCAACCTACGGTATTTTAGGTGATAAAAAAACTGCTGTAATAGAAGTTGCTAGTTGTGCTGGCATAGCATTGGTTAAAAAAAGAAATCCTTTTTACACCACTACATATGGTCTTGGAGAATTAATACTAGATGCTCTAGACAAAGGAATACGTGACTTCATAATAGGACTTGGTGGCAGTAGCACTAATGATGCTGGAATAGGTATGCTGCGTGCTTTAGGGATTAAAATGTACAGTACAGATAAAACTGAAATCATACACGCAAAAGATATATGTAAGATATATGAAATAGATAGAACACATTTTGATAAAAGAATTAAAGAATCTAATTTTTTAATAGCTAGTGATGTTACTAATCCTTTTACAGGTATTAATGGAGCCTCATTTGTTTTTGGACCACAAAAGGGTGCAACAAAAAGTATGGCTAAAAAACTAGATGATAATTTCAAACATTTTGAAAAAATTTTAGGAAGAAATTTAGAATTTAAAGGTGCTGGTGCTGCTGGAGGGTTAGGTGCTTGTTTTGTTGTGTTCTTTGATGCAAACTTAGAAAAAGGCATAGATATTGTAAACCGTATCTGCAAATTAGAAGAAAAGATTCAAGATGCCGATATTGTAATTACTGGTGAGGGTAGATCAGATAGTCAAACAAAATTTGGTAAAACACCTTACGGTATCTTATGCCTAGCAAAGAAATACAATAAGCCTGTTTATCTATTCTCTGGTAGAATTATTGACAGTGAAGAACTTTTAGACTTGGGCTTTGATAAATTAGTGGAAATAAGTCCTAAGGATGTGACTATGTCATATGCAATAAGGAATACCAAAAGATTTTTAATTGAAACAATAAAACGCATAGGAATATAATAACTTACCTTGATTTTATGCATTTTTCAATATACAATATTAGTATCTTAATTAGGAGGTTTTCTAAATGAAATTATCTAAAAAAGTATTTGCTTTATTAGCAACTACTATTACTATAGCAAGTTTTGCAGCAGACAAAACTTATACATTGACTGCTAACCAATTAATGGCTAGAGAAAATACTATGAGTACTTATTGGTACCAAACATCTGTTGAAGCTAAAGCTCTATACCTTCAAGGTTACAAGCTTGCAACAAAGAACTTAGCACAAATCATTAAAAAACATCACAAAAAACCTATAGCTATTGTTCTTGATATAGATGAAACTGTATTAGATAATAGTCAATATCAAGCACAAAATATTAAAGATGGTACTGGATTTAGTCCTAAAACTTGGGATGAATGGGTACAATTAGGTAAGGCTAAAGCTGTTCCTGGTGCTAAAGAATTTTTAAGATTTGCTAATAAGAATAAAGTTAAGATCTTCTTTATCTCTGATAGAGATGGTAATCAAGTAGATATTACTAAGAAGAATCTTGAAAATGAAGAAATACCTGTTCAAAGTACAAAAAGTCTATTATTCAAAAATTTAGGTACAAAAGTTGAAAGAATGAATAATGTTAAAACACATTATGATATCGTAATGTTATTCGGAGATAACATCTGTGACTTTGGAGACTTTTCTAAAACTTCAATGGCAGATAGAGAAAAGAAGTTAGAAGAAGTTAAGGCTGAATTTGGTGATAAATTCATTATCTTCCCTAACCCTATGTATGGTTCATTTGAAAGAACTATTTACAAAGAAAAGAATGCAAAAACACCTGAACAACAAATGGAAGTTAAACACAATTTACTTAAGGGATATAAATAAAAATACTAAGGCTTACGCCTTAGTATTTATTTTACAATTTTTTTTAACTCTTCTACCACTTCATTAAATGAATATACTAATTTACCATATTTTAATATTCCACCTAAAACAAAGTGATTCATTCCATATGTTGGTATATCATACTTGTTACTAGATTTTAATCTAATATCTGAATTTATTCCAATTATTATCTTCCCATATGCTATTGCTAAACCAAGTTCAACCATAACTCCAGCATCTTCATTTGTTAAATCAAATATTGCAATATCACAATTTTTTACAGCGTTTGCATCATTTGTGTAAATTTCTTCTGGTGTAGGTAAACTTTGCTTATTTTCATTAAAAGGTTGATCTATTGGATTAAATATATCTAAGTTAGGAAAATTTTCTCTTAAAATTCTCCCTTCTTTTTTTCTTTGTTCTACTTCTGCTTCATTGAATAAAGCACCTGCTAAATATACCTTCATATTATTCACAGCTACATCCACAAGACTTGTTGTCTATTGCTGCTAATCCTGGTAATACTTTTCCTTCTAAGTATTCTAGTGATGCTCCACCACCTGTTGAAATGTGTGAGAACTTGTCGCTGTATCCTAATTGGATTGCAGCTGCTGCTGAATCTCCACCACCTATAATTGTAATTGCATCTTTTAAGTTAGCTATAGCTTCACAAACACCTATTGTTCCCTTAGCATAGTTACTCATTTCAAATACTCCCATAGGTCCATTCCATACAACTGTCTTTGCACCTTCTAATTCTTTCTTGAATAATTCTACAGTCTTTTCCCCTATATCTAATCCCATATCATCAGAAGCTATATCTTCTACTGATACTGTCTTATGAGGTGCATCATTATTAAATTCTTTTGCAACAACTGTATCGATAGGTAATACTAACTTAACACCTTTTGCTTCAGCTTTAGCTAAAATTTCTTTAGCTAAGTCTAGTTTATCTTCTTCTAATAGTGATTTACCTGTATTTAATCCCTTAGCTTTTAGGAATGTAAACATCATTCCACCACCTATTAGTATTTTATCAGCTTTTTCAATTAAGTTTTCTATAACTGCAATCTTGTCAGAAACTTTAGCTCCACCTAAAATTGCAACATAAGGTTTTTTAGGATTATCAACTGCACCACCTAAGAACTTTATTTCCTTTTCCATTAGGTATCCAACAGCTGTATTTCCTTTTAAGTTTTCAGAAATTCCAACATTTGAAGCGTGTGCTCTATGTGCTGTACCAAATGCATCATTTACGAACATATCTCCTAAACTTGCCCAGTATTTACCTAATTCAGGATTATTCTTTGATTCAGCCTTACCATCTAAATCTTCAAATCTTGTGTTTTCAAACATTAAGATTTCACCATTTTTTAAGTTTGAAATTGCATCTTCTAATTCTTTACCTCTTGTTTGTGGAACGAATTTAACTTCTTGTCCTAAAAGTTCTGCTAATCTTTTTGAAACAGGTAATAATGTCTTACTCTTTTTATCTGCTTCTTCTTTTATACGTCCTAAGTGTGAGAATGCAATAACTTTAGCTCCTTTGCTTAAAAGATATTTTAATGTAGGTAATGCTGCTTTTATTCTATTATCATCCTTAATTACACCTTCTTTAATAGGTACATTAAAATCTACTCTTACTAAAACTTTTTTACCTAAAACTTGTAAATCTTCAACAGTTTTCTTTTTCATGATTTCCTCCAAAATAAGGCTTCTGGCATAACATAATGCTAGAAGCCTTCAATAATTTTTATTTTATTAAAGCTTATTTTGATAATTCAACAAAATATTTTAATGTTCTTATTAATTGAGCTGTATATGACATTTCATTATCATACCATGCAACAGTTTTAACTAATTGATGATCTCCTGCTTCAATAACTTTTGTTTGAGTTGCATCAAATATTGATCCAAAGTGGCTTCCAACTATATCTGAAGATACGATTGGTTCTTCATTGTAACCAAATGATTCTGTTGCAGCTTTCTTCATAGCTTCATTAACTTCTTCAACTGTAACTTTTTTCTTTAAAACTGTTACTAATTCTGTTAATGATCCTGTAGGAACTGGTACTCTTTGTGCAGCACCATCTAATTTTCCTGCTAATGAAGGGATAACTAATTTAATAGCTTTTGCTGCACCTGTTGTATTAGGAACAATATTTACAGCTGCTGCTCTTGCACGTCTGAAATCTCCCTTTCTGTGTGGTGCATCTAATGTGTTTTGGTCTCCTGTGTATGCGTGTATAGTTGTCATTGATCCACATTCAATACCAAATACTTTTTCTAATACGTTAGCCATTGGAGCTAAACAGTTAGTTGTACATGAAGCACCTGATATAACAGTTTCAGAACCATCTAAGATTTCGTGGTTTACGTTATATACTACAGTTTTAACACCGTCTCCTTTTGCTGGAGCAGAAATTACAACTTTCTTTGCTCCTGCTTTTATGTGAGCTTCTGCTTTTTCTTTCTTAACAAAGAATCCAGTACATTCTAATACTACGTCTACACCTAATTCTCCCCAAGGTAATTCTTCAGGATTTGCATTAGAGAATGATTTAATTGTTTTACCATTAACAACAAATGCTCCTTCTTCTACTTTAATTTCACCATTGAATTTTCCTTGTGATGAATCGTATTTAAATAAGTGTGCTAACATTGCAGGATCTGTTAAATCGTTTACTGCAACTACGTCAAATTCTGGATCGTTAATCATAAGTCTTAATGCAAGACGTCCTATTCTACCAAATCCATTAATTGCCACTTTTACTGACATAATATATACCTCCTTAAATTTTAAAAACTATGTTATCTTTTTAACGAATACATTATAGCATTTTTGAATCATTTTTTGAATATTTTTTTAATATTTTTTTCATATCATCATACGCTTCTATTGTTATATCCATTTTTTCTTTTGTTCTTGGGTGTATAAATTCTAAGCTATATGAATGTAACATCTGCCTTTTGACATCGTTATTTTCTTTATCGCTGTACAACTTATCACCAAGTATAGGATGACCTATATATGATAAGTGCACCCTTATTTGATGCGTTCTACCTGTAAATAGTTCACACTCTACCAAAGATATATCTTGTTTTTCGTTATATTCTATTGGTATAACCTTGGTCTTTGCATATTGACCTTTTTCATCTATTATTCTTTTTATCTCATTTTCAGGTCTATATATATTCTTTTCTATTATAGTTTCCTTTTCTAGCTTACCTTCTACAATAGCTAAATATTTTTTTCTAACATTACCATAATTTTGTAAAAAAGACTGTGTATAGCTATTTTTAGCTACTATTATCAATCCAGTTGTATCCATATCAAGTCTATTATAGAACCTTGGGACAGTGTTTAAATAGTAAACCACTCCATTAGCTAAAGTTACATCAACTTTTTTTAGAGTAGGATGCGTTATAAGTCCATATGGCTTATTTATTATCAATAAATCTTGATCTTCATAGACTATGTCTAATTTCATTTTTATGGGTTTAATATTTGTCTCTTTTTCTTTTTCAACAACTTTTAATGTCCCACTTGATGGTAATTTTTTAGTTAACCTTACTTGCTTATTATCCAAATATACAAGTACTCTTCTCAAACTTCTTGACGAATAATTTTGAATTTCTCGTAAATATTCAGATATTTTCATTCTGTGTGTACTTCTATCTAGTCTAAATGATTTCATTATAGTAATTTAGGTATAATTAGTATTCCATAAACAGGCCCTGCATGTGTACCAACAGTTGCACCTATTTCTTTCATTGGACTAATAACCGTAACCTTTCTATTTTGTTTGAAGATAGATGTTAACTTGCTAGCTTGTTCTACTTGACTAGAAGTTCCACCTGCTCCTGATAATAGATATATGCTATGTTTTCTAATTCTTTCATTTATTGCTTTTTCTAGATATCTAGTTATACTATTTTCTCCACCTAAAACCTTCTTTTCTACATATAAAGAACCATTGGCTATTGATAGTATAGGCTTCATATTTAATAAGTCCCCTATTGTTTGTGCTGCCTTAGAAATTCTTCCTCCTAGGTATAGGTATTTTAAGCTATCAACAACTATGTATAATTTCATATTATCTCTTAATTTATCAAGATAATTTATAGTATAGTCTATACTTCTTCCATTTCCTATTAACTTAGCTGCTTCTTGTACCATGTATCCTAATTGTACTGAAATAGCTTTAGAGTCGTATATGACAATACTGTCTTCTTTTTTTATCATTTCCCTTGCTAATTTAAGTACATTTTGAGTACCAGATAATTTACTTGATAATGGTATAACTAATATTTTCTTATACCCTCTATTAAATATTTCTGTATATGTATTTACTATATCCTTAGGTGAAGGTTGAGCTGTTCTAAATTGCTTATCTTGATTAACTAATATATCCCAGAATTCTTGTTTTGTAATATTTTCTTCGTCCCTATATTCAACTCCATCACAATCCATTCTAGTCGATAATATTGTAATACCTTTACCTATAACTTCATGTGGACTTAATTCAGATGCTGAGTCTGTAATTATTGCAACATCTGGTTGATTTTTTGGCTTATTATCTATGTAAATATAGTAATCGTAATTTTCTTGCTTACCTTCAATAAACTTAACATTTTCAACTAATTTTGAATTTAATTTATTGAACTTATCACGTATATTTTGATATATTGTATTACCTTCAACAACAGTAATATTTAGTGTATATTCTGTAACTAAATTAGATATTATCTTATCTATAGCTTCTTCTAGTGTCTTAGTTACAAACATTATCTTAGTATTAACTAATACTAAATAATCATCCACCTTTATTTCCATTCCATCTACAACTGTTTCTCTTACAGCTCTTGTAATTTCAACGGAACTATTAATGCTATTTAATTTATCTTTTTCTTCTATTGTTATTTTTGGATATTTCAAATAGAACATACCTTCTAGCATAGTCTTAGTTGGAATTACAATTAGTGGTGTGCTAATTTTTTCCATTGCAAGATTTGCTGCTGCTATTACATTCTTGTTATTTGGTAATACATATACATTGCTATATCCTTCTACCTTACTAACTGCATTTACTATATCGTTAACACTAGGATTTTGACCTTGTCCACCTAATATTACAACATCTGCTCCTAATTCTAGGAACTTATCTTTCAATGCTAGTGTATCAGCTAGGATTACATACGCATCTTTTCTTAAGAACTTCTTCTTATTAACAAATATTTTTGCAAGTCCTTTTTCATCTTTTAGTACATTTTCATTTTGTACTTTCATATTTTCTATTTTAACTTTTTCTAATTCTCCATTTTGTATTGCTTTATCTATTACAATTAATGGTGTATTGGTATGTATATGAACCTTAAATCTCTTACTTGATGCTGCAAATACAGCTGAATCTCCTAATTCTAGTAGTTCAGATTTTAACTGTTCTCTATCAAAGTCTTCCTTTATTTGAATGATAAACTCTGTACAAAACTTATATTTAATTTCTTCTTGATTGTGATTGATATTAAGTATAGTCTTGTCATAGTCGCTTTCAACAACTGATGCTTTAGTTAGTAGCTCTAGCTCTGTTAGTATTTTGCACATACCTACAAAGAAATAGAATAATCCCTTACCTCCTGAATCTACAACTCCTGCTTCTTTTAATTTAGGTAGTAACTCTGGAGTTAACTCAACAGCTTCATTAGCAATTTCTACTATTGCGTCTATAAACTCATTAAAAGTTTCAACATTTCTTACTTCATTTGCCTTTTCAGAAACCATTCTAATAACTGTTAGCATAGTACCCTCAACTGGTGTATCGACTACTTTATATGCTAACTCTTTTGCTGCAATTAATGCATCTGCTACATCGCTAGGACTTAACCTTTTTTTGTCTCTAACACTACTTAAAAATCCTGTTATTATTTGTGATAATATAGTCCCAGAATTTCCCCTTGCACCTATTAAAACAGCATCTTCAACTACATCTGATAAAGTTTTCATATCTGTTTTATCAGTAGTATTTTCCATAATTTCATCTATCATATTCTGAACTGTCATAGACATATTCGTTCCTGTATCGCCATCAGGGACTGGATAAACATTTAATTCATTAAGATATTTCTCATGTCTTTTTATCCATTTTGCTCCACCAATTAAGACTCTACGTAGTCTTTTAGCGTCCATATATTTTATACCCATAGGTTCTTTTATCCTCCTATTATACTTCAAGAATTATTGGTAATACCATTGGTGATCTATCTGTTTTCTTGTATAGATAATCTGATATTTTCTTTCTTAGTATTTGTCTCATCTTTGTTTTATCAGACAAATTCTTTCCTTCTATATTCTTTAATTCTAGTCTTATCATTTCTTTTGCATCACTTAATAATTGTTCTGCATCTTTAACATAAACAAAGCCTTTAGTTACTATTTCAATATTGTAGCCAAACTTACCTGTCTTGTATAAAGGTATATTTGCAACAAATATTCCATCATCTGCCATACTTTGTCTATCTTTTAAAACACTATTACCTATATCACTAATTCTTGATCCATCAATTAATGTTAAGCCTGCTGGTACTTTGTCTTCTACCTTACAACTATCATGTGTTAGTGCTATTTTAAATCCATTTTCAGCTAAAATTACATTTTCAGGTTTAACACCTGTCATTATAGCAGATTCTTTATGTTTTTTTAACATACTGTATTCTCCATGTACTGGCATAAAGAAAGTGGGCTTAATTAAATTCAACATTAATTTTTGTTCTTCTTGACTTGCGTGTCCTGATACATGCACACCAACTGATCTTTCAAACACAACATCAGCTTGTTTTTTTAATAGTTGATTTACATTTCTACTAGTAGCTTTTTCATTACCTGGTATAGGTGTTGATGAAATAATTACAGTATCTGTTTCTCTTAATGTAATATACTTATGTGTGCCATTTGCAATTCTTGATAATGCTGCTAGCGGTTCCCCTTGAGTGCCTGTACAAATTACCATAACCTTATCTTCAGGCATTTTTTCAGCCTGTGTGATATCTATCATAATTCCCTTTGGCACATCTAAATATCCTAATTTTTCACAAATATCGAATATCTTTAGCATACTTCTTCCATCTATAGCTATTTTTCTATCAAATTGTGCTGCTACATTTATTATCTGTTGTATTCTGTGTACGTGTGATGCAAATGCTGCTAATATTACTCTCCCTTTTGCTTTTGAAACTTCTTCTGCAATATTCTTACCCACTGATTTTTCTGATGGTGTATATCCTGGTACCAATGAGTTAGTACTATCAGATAACAACATATCAACACCTTCTTCACCTAATTTTGCAAGCCCTGCAAAATCGAAGCCATCACCCTTTACTGGTGATAAATCTATTTTAAAATCTCCAGTATGAACTATTGTAGCTCCTGGTGTTCTAATACATATTGCACAAGCATCTGCTATACTGTGTGTTATACTTATAAATTCAGCTGTAAAATATTTTGATAATTTTATAACTTTTCTTGGAACAACTGTGTGTGTCTTTGGTTTTTTTATTTCTTTTTTTTCAAACTTTGCCTTAGCTAATGCTAGTGACAACTTTGTTCCATACATATCTATTTGATTACCTAATTTTTGGTATAAGAAGGGTATTGCACCTATGTGATCTTCATGACCATGTGTGATTAATAGGGCTTTTATCTTACTGACATTAGCTTCCAAATACGAAATATTAGGTATTATTAAATCTATTCCTAAATGTTCATCTGATGGGAAAGATAAACCTGCATCTACTATTATCATTTCATCCTTATACATAAATGCCGTCATATTCTTACCAACTTCTTCTAAACCACCTAATGGTATTATATATGTTTTTTCTATCTTTTCATCATCCAATGGACGTTTTTTTCTAGTTCTAAATACTCTCTTTTTTATGGTAGGCATAGAAGTTATTTCTTTTAATTTTTTTGACATTTTAACTTTATTTTCTTCCATTATCTGTTTCTTCTCCTTTCTTATAGAATTTTTCAATAAATGCTCTTGCTTTTTGCCCAGCAGCGACTCCACCATATCCTCCGTTTTCAACTAAACAGACAAATGCTATTTTTGGATTATCAGATGGGAAATATCCTGCTATCCATGAGTGATTTGCTCCTCCACTATTTTGTGCTGTTCCTGTTTTTGCACTTACTTTAACATATGGTAGTCTTAATATCTTAGCTGTACCACTTGGTGAAGAAACTGGCAACTTTAATGCTTCTTGCATTTGCTTTATTGAGTTCATACTTATATCTAATTTTCTCTTTATTCTTGTCTTATTATTTCTTGTATTACCACTTGAATCAACAAATCTATCTACAAGTGTAGGATACAACATAACCCCATTATTTGCTATTGTTTGATATATCATTAATACTTGCATAGGTGTTAGTAATATATATCCTTGTCCTATAGACATATTAATCATATCTCCTGGTAGCCATACTTGTTGTGATTTCTTCTTGTATCTCTTCTTCTTCCATTCTGGTGTTGGAAGTACTCCTTCTTGTTCTCCAGAAATATCTATTCCTGTTCTTTGACCTATACCA
The DNA here is from genome assembly GCF_014892235.1 of Sneathia sp. DSM 16631. NCBI lineage: Bacteria > Fusobacteriati > Fusobacteriota > Fusobacteriia > Fusobacteriales > Leptotrichiaceae > Sneathia > Sneathia sp. DSM 16631. The sequence goes on from NZ_JADBHL010000002.1 coordinate 81,336, forward strand.
AATTCTCTAGCTATTCTAAAGAAATTATCTCTTGGTATTTTCATTATGAAGTTATAGTAATATGTATTTACAGATTGTTCTATTGACTTATAGAAATTAGTATATCCATGTCCATATTGGTGTGAATCTCTAAAAGTTACTTTACCATAAGTAAATGTCCCTGTTGAGTTTACACCTTCTTGTGGACTTATACCTGAATTTAATATTGATAAACCTATAACAGCTTTAAATGTTGATCCTGGTGGGTATAGTCCTGCTATTCCTTTATTAACTAATGGTGTAGCCTTTGAATTAACTAAATTGTTCCAATCGTCTTTATTCATCTTAGAACTTAGTAAATTTGCATCTATTTCTGGTGAACTAACAAAGGTAATTATCTTACCTGTTTTCACATCCATAGCAATAAAGGCCCCAGGATTTGAACTAAATATATCTGTCATATATTGTTGTAAGTCTAAATCTATTGATAAATATACATTATCTCCACCAATAGCATTAGTTTCATCCAACTTTTTAATAATATTACCCTTAACGTCTACTTCAACAAATTCTTGACCATCTGTACCTTTAAGTTGCTTATCATATTGTTTTTCTATACCTTTTTTACCTATTAAATCATCAACTAAATATCCAGCATTTTTTAAAACCTTATACTCTTCTGCTGATATTAGCTTAACGTAACCTAATATATGTGAGGCAAGTTTACCTTTAGGGTAATTTCTTTTATTATACTCAACTATATCTATTCTATCATTTGGCAATTTTTCTACTTCTTTTATTGCAATATCTTGAGGTATATCTTCTACAACGGTTATAACCTTATCGAACCCCATAGTAGGTGTCTTATAGAAAGTTTCTAATATTTCATCAAAACTAGAATTAGATATCTTTGAAATATATGAAATATCAAAAAACATCTCATCTAATTTTGCTTTTTTCTTACTGCTTAGTGTATTATACATACTTTTATTATTACCATTCATTTGTAATAATATATTCTTTTCTTCCAAGCTCATAGTCTTTGTTTGAAGATGTATTATCTTATACCCTGTAACATTATCTGCTAAAATTTGACCATTAACGTCATAAATTTTACCTCTTGCAGCCTTTATTACATTTTCTCTCAAACTATTTTTCATAGCTTTTTCTCTATACATATCCCCATTTAAAATTTGAAGATAGAATAATCTTAAAATTAATAAAAGAAATATACACCCAACTATGAAAAGAAAATATGTTATTCTTTTCCCTTCACCTTCGGTGTCCATTACCCTTCTTGCTTTCATTACCTAAATTTCTCCATAAAATTTATCTAGTTCATAGTAGTCTCTTGCATCCTTAGTAAATACATTTACTAAAATATCTTTTCCATCAATTAAAACCCAGTCGCTATCTGCTTGTCCTTCAATTGAATTAATACTATCCATTGTATCTTTAACAGCATCTACTATTGCATCTACATTTCTTTTTGAACTACCTGTACATATTATTGAATAATCATAAAACGGTGTCTTATTTATTACAGAATAAACTTTAATATCTTCACCTTTTTTGCTTTCAATAGCATCTACAATATTTTTTATTCTTATTTCTATATCTAACATTTTTCTCCTATCTTGAACTTTGTATTATTAGACCTTGCTTTATACTATTATCTTCTTCTAGCTTAGCATCATTTAATATGCTTTGTAGCTTTTTAGCTATTAATATATCTTCCTTGTTGTATTTAATTACAACACCATCTGTAACATTTTCATCTTTTTTAACTACTACCTTATACCCTTCTAGCATATTTTGTAGTTCTGTACTTCCATTTTTTGTAAGTATATTAATAGGGTAATTAACTTTTTCATCATTTCCAGTTATTAGTACTACATCACTATCTGGTTTTAAATTAGGATCATCTAAAACTTTAATATATTTAAAGTTTAAGCTGTTGATAAACTTAGATAATTCTTGATCTGTCAACTTATGGTTTACAATATATGTGAAATTAGAAGGCTTTCCATAGTTTTCAGCATTGTATTGCATCTTCAAGTTATTAACCAAAGCATCCCCTAATTCTTTTGCAAATCCTGGTATACCATTTGCGTTTAATATCTCTACTTTTTTACCTTCTAGAGAAACATTAGGATCTACTTCATCACCATTTTTAACGTCTATTATATCTGTACTTAATTCACTATTAATTAGTCCTTCACCATCTTGACCAGCTAATAAATCAGCAAGTTTTACACTATCAACCATAGTCTTACCATTTACTTTGTATGTAGGTAATTCTGTATAATTACTAGGTTTAGAACCTCTTTGTATATCAGTTATACCATGTGGGAAATACTTTGTTAAATCTACTAAAAGTTTCTTTTCGTCCTTTATTTGCTTACCCATAAAACTGAAGAAATAGTCATCAACCTTAGTATCTTTAGTTAAATATGTACCACTAGGTATTTCAATTACTTCATCATCATAGTACACATAATAACTATTTCCAACTAGAACTAATCTATTCCCTTTATTTGTATCTTCTTTTATTCCACATGAAAATATACTAATTAATGATAATATTAACAAAAACTTTTTCATAATACTCCTTTTTTAATATCCATAAATATGAGCTAAAACTGCAGACACCACTATTGCTGCCGTTTCTGCTCTTAATATTCTATTACCTAAGCTAATCTCAATTGCTCCTTTTTCAGTCAATTTACTACATTCATGTTGTGTAAATCCACCTTCTGGACCAATTATACACAAAACATTTTTATCTTGTTTTGTTACCGCTTCATTTATCTTTATACTCTCACAAGAATTTTCATAAAGATATATTACTTTATCATACAATGAAAAATCAATATCATTTAACTTCATGATATCTAATATTTTTGTTCTTCTTATTGCACGACATTGTTTCATTGATTCTGTAACTATATCTTCCCATTTATCCTTTTTTGTATCTAGTTTTACTACGACTCTTTCAGTCTTTAGAGGTATTATACCTCTAACTCCTATTTCTGTTAATTTTTGTATTAATAGGTTCATCTTATCGTTTTTTATAAGGCCAACTGCGACATCTATATTTATACTTAAATTATATATATCCTCTTCTTTATTTTCTATCCTAGCTAAAACTTCTTTTTTTGATATTTTCAAAAGACTACATAAGTACTGATAAGTTCCATCTGTAACACGGATATTATCACCTACTTTTAGTCTATATACGTTAACCATATGACGTATGTCTTTTTCATTTGTTATACTAACATAATCAACATTAACATCTTTTTTATCTACGACTATACTTAGCATTCATCCACCTTTATTCCCAAATGATTATATGCTTTTTCAGTTACAACACGTCCTCTGTGTGTTCGTTTTATAAGGCCATTTTTTACTAAATATGGCTCATACACTTCTTCTACTGTTCTTTTGTCTTCACCTAAAAGAAGTGACAAAGTTTCTAGTCCAACAGGTCCTCCGTTATAGTTTTCTATTATTTTAATCAATATTCTTCTATCCATAGCATCTAGTCCATATTCATCTATTTCTAGCATATCTAATATCCCTATAACTGACTTTTCATCTATGACGCCGTTACCTTTAATCATAGCATAATCTCTTGCTCTTTTTAATATTCTATTGGCAAGTCTAGGAGTACCTCTACTTCTTTTTGCCATAATATCTATAGCATCATCTTCATAAGGTATTCCTAGTATATTTGCACCTCTTTTAATTATTCTAGATAATTCATCTGTAGTATAGAATTCCATTCTATGTGAAACTCCAAATCTATCACGTAATGGTTTAGATAATTTACCTGCATTGGTAGTTGCCCCAATTAAAGTAAATTTAGGTAAGTCTATACGTATACTTTTAGCACCATGTCCCTTACCTATTAGTATATCTATTTCACCATCCTCCATTGCAGGATAAAGTATTTCTTCTACACTAGTATTTAATCTATGTATTTCATCTATAAATAAAATATCGCCATCTTCTAATGAAGTTAATATTGAAGCAAGATCTCCTGATTTTTCTAAAACAGGCCCTGATGTTATTTTAATATTTCTATTCATTTCATTAGCTACTACATATGCAAGCGATGTCTTACCTAATCCTGGTGGTCCGTATAGAAGTATATGATCTATAGGTTCATTTCTTAATTTTGCAGCTTTGATGTATAGTTTCATAGCTTCTTTTATTTTTTCTTGACCTATATAGTCATCAAAAGTTTTTGGTCTAAGATTGTTTATACTATTATCTTCTATATGTTCTGATAAATCTGTAAATCTATCTTCCATCCTTATTTTCCTCCATTGAAAGTTATAACAATCTTGTATGTTTTAACAGAATTTTCTTGTACCAACAATTTATTCTTGTCTAATTTACCGTATTTTTTTTGTAACATAACACCATAACTATTTAAAATAGGTATTACTGTATTACTTTTTGTCTTATTTTTATCACTATTTCCTGCTTTAACTTTTACATTTCCTATGTTTATAGTTTCGTTTATAGCATTAACTGTTCTTTTTATTTGTTCACTGCTGCTTTTTAATTCATAATTAATATTACTTTTTCTACTAATGGGCTTATTTGAAAAATTAATTATAGATATCTTATCTTGAGTATTTTGCTTATTATTCCCCTCACCCAAAAAGTATGTTATATTAAGTCCTATTGAATTACCATTTTTAAAATATGATTTTAAGTCAGAAACTCCCTCTTCTAATTCTTTTTTGTAAACAGCTTCCAATAGTATATTATCATTTTTTGTATTTATATTAAACTTTGATTCTGCAACATTAGGATTCTTATCCTCATTTATTTTTATCCTATTGTCTGCTGCTAAAAGTGCTACAGACATCATGAAGAAGAGACAAAATATTTTTTTCATATCTCCCTCTCTATATTTCTATAATATTCCCTGTTGTTTTTAGAATATTATTTAATAATGCTAATCTATTGTTCTTCATTTTAACATCTTCAACATTTATCTTAATGTTATTAAAGAAGTTATTAATTACATCCTTATTCTCAAGTAAAATATCTATAGTACTTGAGAAGTCTTTATCTTTTAGGGTTAATAAGACTTCTAATAGAGCTTTTTCTTCTTTTTCTCTTATTAAATCAGAGTCAATTTCTGTAATTTTAACATCTTTTAATATGTTTTTTACTCTTTTTAATACATTTATTAAATCAGTAAACTTATCAGTATTTTCTAATGTCTTTAATTTGTCTAATTTAACTAAAAGATTTTTAAAATTAGTTTCGTTATTTATTACATAACTAACTAAATCTCTATCATACATATCAGATAAAACATTTTCTAATCTTTGTTTAAAGTATGTTTTGTATTCTTCTAATGCCTTAGCATACTTAACTTCCTTATTCCCCTTAAATATATTATATGCCTTATCTATTAATTGTAAATAATCTACATCTAATTTTTTATCTAGTGCTACAAGACAAATACCTTGTGTTGCCCTTCTAATAGCATAAGGGTCTTTTGAACCTGTAGGTTTTAGACCAACACAAAATGCTCCTATACTTGTATCTAGCTTATCAGATATTGAAGCTATAGCCCCTTGTATAGTTTCTGGTAATTTATCTCCTTGGAATCTTGGCATATAGTGTTCTGGTATTGCTTTTGAAACAACTTCATTTTCTCCTGTTTTTTCTGCATAAATACCACCCATCATACCTTGCAATTCTGTAAATTCTTTTTCATTTATTACATTTGAAACTAAATCTGCCTTTGCTAAGTAAATAGTACGCAATGTATCAGAATCTGCATTTAAAAATTTAGCAATTTCAGTTGATCTTTGCATTTTTTCATATATAGTTCCCATATCTTTTTGGAACATTACATTTTTTAACTTTTCTACATTATCACTTAATTTATGCTTCAAGTCTTCATCAAAGAAGAATTTAGAATCTGCAAGTCTTGGTATTATTACTTTTTCATTACCTAACTTAACACTTTCTGAGTACATAGGTGCATTTCTAATTACCACAAAATTATTCGCTAACTTACCATCAGCAAATCTTACAGGGAAGTATCTTTGATGTGTCTTCATAGTTATAGTTATCAAGTCTTCTGGAAGTACAAGATAACTCTTATCAAATGAACCCATTATAGCATAAGGGTATTCAACCAAGTTTACAACTTCTTTTAATAATTTTTCATCTATTTGTGTCTTCTTTTCTTCTGTATCACAATTAGTATGTATTTGGTCAATTATCATTTGTTTTCTTTTATCATGACTTACTATTACATAGTTTTCTTCTAATAGCTTTTCATAAGAATCTATATCATCAATTTGTATTTCTTGACTCTTAAATATTCTCATACCTCTTGTAATGTTCCCAGATTTAACTCCTTCAAATGTAAAGTCTAGCACCTTATTATCTATTAGTGCCACTATCCATTTTATAGGTCTTACAAATCTAAAAGTATTAGAACCCCACTTCATAGTTCTTTCAAATTCTAATGATTTTAAAGCTTTATCCAAAATATCTTTTAATATTTCTTCTGTTCTCTTACCCTTTATATATTTTTTTATCTTAATATATTCACCCTTTGGTGTATTTACTATACTATAGTCATTTTCACCTAAGTTATTTGAAGATAAAAATCCAAGTAATGCCTTTGTTGGCTTTTTGTCTTTTAGTGCAACGCTAGTGCTAGGTCCTATTTTTTCTTCATTTAAATCTTGTTGCATTTCATCCATGCCATTTATTCTTAAAGCTAGTCTTCTTGGAGTACTAAATGATTCTATGCTTTCATAATGAATTCTATTTTCTTTTAATTCTTTTTCAACTTCTTTTTTTAAAGCTTTTTCAGATATATCTACATATCTTGAAGGCAATTCTTCAACACCTAATTCAAATAAAAATTTCATTATTTTTCTCCTTCTTTTAATAGTGGGAAACCTAAGTTTTTTCTATTTTCCACAAATATTTCTGCACATTTCTTTGCTAGATCACGTACTCTTAATATATATGCCATTCTCTCAGTTGTACCTATAGATCCTCTTGCATCTAAGTTATTAAATGTATGTGAACATTTTAATACATAGTCATATGCAGGTAATACTAGCTTATGTTCCAAACAATTATTTGCTTCTTTTTCGTACATATCAAATAGTTTAAAATTCATAGCACTATCACTTACTTCAAAGCTATATTTTGACATTTCATATTCATATTGGAATCTTCTTTCACCATATTTAACTCCATCTGCCCAGTCAAGATCATATACATTGTCTTTGTTTTGTAAATAAAGGGCAATTCTTTCTAACCCGTATGTTATTTCCACTGGTGTTATTTCAACTTCTAGACCTCCAACTTGTTGGAAATATGTGAATTGTGTTATTTCCATACCATCAAGCCATACTTCCCAACCTAGACCCCACGCTCCTAGTGTAGGTGATTCCCAGTTATCTTCAACAAATCTTACATCATGTTCTTTTAAGTCCAAACCTAATGCTTCAAGACTTTTTAAATACAATTCTTGTATATTATCAGGTGATGGTTTCATCAAAACTTGAAATTGATGGTGTTGATACACTCTATTAGGATTTTGTCCATATCTACCGTCTTTAGGTCTTCTTGAAGGTTCAACATAGCAAACCTTCCATGGTTCTGGTCCTAATGACATTAAAAATGTATCAGGATTAAAAGTTCCAGCTCCTGTTTCAACATCATATGGATTAGCTAAAACACAACCTTGTTTTTGCCAATACTTTTGTAATGTTAATATTATATTTTGAAAAGTCATTTTTTCTTTCTCCTTTTTAATATATATGCAATTACTATTAGATATACACCTATGTGTATGTACATATCTGCCACATTAAATATGAAAGACCATATTGTTCTAAAATCTATCATATCTATTACATACCCTCTAAAAAATCTATCAAACATATTGCCTAATGCTCCAGCTACGATAAATAGAACACCTATCTTGGTTAAGTTTGAATATTTACTAAAGTTTTTTAGCTCTGTCACATATACATATATTATTAATATACTACTTACAATAGTAAATGCCCTTATATGCCCTTGAAATATTCCAAATATGCCTCCATGATTTTCAACATAAGTAAAACGTAAAAAATCTCCCATGATTCTAAAAGAATATCCTATTACACCATTTGCTAAACTTCTTATTGCCTGTTTAGTTAACTGATCTATACCTAGCAAAAGGACAACTATTAATGCATATACAATCTCTTCATTATTCTTTTTCATTTAGTTCTCCATTTTGTTTCATTAATCTAAGAACTTCTGCATCTCTAGGTGTTACTTGTCCAAATTCGCTATCTCCTATTTCTGTACTATACTTCCAACATCTTTGACATTTTTCACCTAATGCTCTATCTATTCTTACTGTAACTCCTTCAATTTCTGTATTTTCTAAAGGTGTTGTTTCATATGCTATTTGAGATACTAAGAAGATATCAGATAAATCCCAATCTGAATATTCTTTTACAAATTCATAGTCCTTGTTTTGTATATTTAATACTACTCTAGCATCTAGTGCTAAACCTATTTCACCTTTTTGTCTTCTTTCTTCTATCTTTTTGTTTACTTCTTTTCTTAAAGCAGATAATTTTTCCCATTTAGCTTCTAGTTTGTCATCTATATATTCTTCATGTACTGGTATCCATGATGTTAATAGAACACTTTCACTATCTTTTAATTCTTCTGGCATCTTTTCCCATATTTCTTCAGCTGTAAATGATAAAACTGGAGAAATAGCTCTAACTAATATTTTTAATATTTCTGCTAATACTGTTTGTGCTGATCTTCTCTTTAATGATGTCTTGTATTCGCAGTATAGTCTATCTTTTATTATATCCAAATAGAATGATGACATTTCTATAATACAGAAATATGATATTTCTTGGAAGATGTTATAGAACTCAAAGTTATCATAAAGTTTTTCTAATTTTTTCTTTAATCTTTCTAGTCTATTTAATGCCCATCTATCTATTTCTAACATATCTTTGTAGTCTACTTTGTCTTCATTAATGTTAAAGTCACTAACATTACCTAGTAAGTATCTTGCAGTATTACGTATCTTTCTATATGAGTCTGAAGTTCTATTTAATATATCTTCTGATAATCTTACGTCTTCTCTGTAATCTACTGATGATACCCATAGTCTTAATATATCTGCACCATATTTATTAATTACATCATTAGGAGCTATGGTATTACCTATAGACTTACTCATTTTTCTACCTTGTCCATCATTAACAAAACCATGTGTTAGTATTTGCTTATATGGCTTATCTTTTGTACTAGATATTGATGTTAATAGTGATGATTGGAACCATCCTCTATGTTGGTCTGAACCTTCTAAGTATAGGTCTACTGGTCGTTTGTAACCTCTTTGAACTACAACTGATCTATGAGTTACACCTGAATCAAACCAAACATCTAATATACTTCTTTCTTTTCTTATTTCATCTGCATTCAAGTTATATTTTGCTAATAGTTCTTCTCCTATTAATTCTTTAGCAGAATATTTCCACCAAATATCTGTACCTTCTTTTTCTACCATAGCTATTATTCTATCCATGATGTCACTATGATATATTATTTCATTTTGTTTGTTATAGAAGATTGGTATAGGTACACCCCATACTCTTTGTCTTGAAATAGTCCAGTCTGGTCTTACTTCAAGCATAGATTTTATTCTATTTTTACCCCATTGTGGATAAAATTTAATTTCATCTAAAGCCTTTAATGCATTTTCTCTTATATCGCTATCCATTATGTTTACAAACCATTGTTCTGTTGCTCTAAATATTATTGGCTTCTTACTTCTCCAGTCATGTGGGTATGAGTGTGTTATCTCTTCTACTGATAATATATATCCTGTTTCTAACAAGTCTTGCACTATTTGCTTTTCTGCTTTTTTGTAGAATAATCCTTCATATTTACCTGCTTCATAAGTCATATGACCCTTATCATCTACTGGTGATAATATCCCTAAATTATACTTATTCCCTGCAATAAAGTCATCTGCCCCATGTCCTGGTGCTGTATGTACACAACCTGTACCTGCTTCTAATGTTACGTGATCAGCTAATATTACAAGCCCTGTTCTGTCTATAAACGGATGCTTGTAATGAGTGTTTTCTAATAGGTCTCCTTTAAATTCCTTTATCAATTCATAATCTAATCCCATCTTAGAAAATGCTTGTTTTTCTAATTCTTTTGCAACTACTAGATTACCTTTTTCTGTTTTGTAAACTCCATAAACAAAGTCCTTATTCAATGCAATACCTAAGTTAGCTGGTAATGTCCATGGTGTTGTTGTCCAAATTACTATACTAGCTTTATCTAACCCTATTTTATCTAAACCATCTTTACACATATCCATTTTTACATATATTGCAGGTGATGTAACATTCTTGTACTCAATTTCTGCTTCAGCTAATGCTGTTTCTGTTGTAGGTGACCAATAAACTGGCTTTAGACCTTTATATATATATCCATTTTCATAGATTTCTTTAAATACTCTTAATTCTTCAGCTTCAAATTCAGGTTTTAATGTAATATATGGATTATCAAAATCACCTAAAACACCTAGTCTCACAAAGTCTTTCTTTTGTTTTTCTACTTGTTTTAAGGCATATTTTTTACATTCATTTCTCAAATCAAGTACAGACATAGATGCAACTTTTTCACCTTTTTCTTGAATTATCTTCCATTCTATAGGCAATCCATGTGTATCCCAACCAGGTATATATGGTGCATTATACCCTCTCATTCTCTTGTATTTAAGTATAATATCCTTTAATATCTTGTTAATTGCGTGTCCTACGTGTATATCTCCATTTGCATATGGAGGCCCATCATGTAGGAAAAACACTGGTTTTGTCTTATCTGCTATTGATTTTTCATAAATTTTTGCTTTTTGCCAATCCCTTAACTGTAATCCTTCTCTTTGTGCTAAATTTGCCTTCATCTTAAAGCTTGTCTTAGGTAAATTTAGTGTTTTAGAATAATCTATTTCCATTATTTAACTCCTTTTCTTGATAAAGTTACTCTGTGTCTAACTTTGTCAACACTTAATACTCTTACTTTAATAATCTGACCAACAGTCAATACTTGTGTTGGATCTTTAACAAATTTTTCTGATAATTCTGATATATGTATCATAGCGTCATTTTTTAAACCTATATCAACAAATACTCCAAATTTTGTAGCATTTCTAACTGTACCTTCTAGTATCATACCTTCTTTTAAGTCTTCCATAGTTAATATGTCAGATTTTAGTATAGGCATAGGATAGTTTTCTCTTGGGTCTCTTCTGTCTTTTAATAAGGCTTCATATACGTCTTTTATTGTATCTTTACCATAAGTATCTTCCATAGCTTTTAACACTTTTTTCAAACCAAGATTATTTAACTTTTGACGTATTTCAACATAGTTAGTTCTAAATTCACTAGGGTTAGATTCTACTAACTCTAAAATCTTTTCTGCTAGAGGATATGATTCTGGGTGAATTATTGTATTATCTAGTGGATTAATTGAATCTGGTATTACAACGAATCCTGCCATTTGTTCAAAAGCCTTAGCACCCAATCCTTTTACATTTTTTAATTCTTCTCTTGACTTAAAGTCTCCATGTTCTTTTCTGTACTCCACAATATTTTTAGCTATATTCTTCTTAACACCTGATACATAGCTCAATATTGAAAATGATGCACTATTTAGATTTACTCCAACTCTATTTACAATCTTTTCTATTGTTTCTACTAGTTTTTGTTCTAGTTCCTTTTGATTTACATCATGTTGATACATACCAACACCTATAGATTTTGGATCTATCTTAACTAATTCTGATAATGGATCTTGTATACGTCTTGCAATTGAAATAGTACCACGTACAGTTACATCTAAATCAGGAAATTCTTCATGAGCTAATTTAGATGCTGAATATACAGATGCTCCTGCTTCATTTACTATGACATACTTACATTTAAGTCCTTTAATTGCATCTGCAACAAAGCTTTCAGTTTCACGTGATGCTGTACCATTACCTATTACAATAATATCAACTGAATATTCTTTAATATATTTAAGTAGTTTAACACGTGATTTTTCTAGCATTGCTTCACTGTGTGCACCTTTTACTGGATATATTACATCTGATGTAATGTAGAAACCATCTTTTGAGATTACTGCTAGCTTACATCCTGTTCTAATACCAGGGTCTAATCCTAAAATTGTTTTTTTAAGTATAGGTGGTTGTAATAGTAGTGCTTCAAGGTTAGTTGCAAATATGTTTATTGCCTCTTTATCTGCCCTATCTGTCAATGTACTTCTAACTTCATTTTCTATTGAGGGGAATAGTAATCTATCGTAACTATCGTCTACAACCTTTTGAATTAATTCTTCTTTCATATCAGCATTTGCTTTTTTAAAGAAATGATTATACATATATCTTTTTATCTTCAACTTATCTTGATCTTCAAAATCTATGTTAACTTTCAAGATCTTTTCTTTTTCAGCACGATTAATTGCTAGTATCTTATGTGATGCAATCTTTTTAACAGCTTCACTAAATTCATAATAGTTTGAATATACTAATCTTTCATCTAGACTTCTATTTTTTTCTATTACACTAGCATAGACTATACCAATATTTAATGTTTGTTCTCTTAAATACTCACGTATCTTTACGTTTTCTGATAAGTCTTGTGCTAGTATTAGGTAAGCACCTTCTATTGCTTCTGCTTCATTTAAAACTTCACTAATTATGTACTTACTTGCTTCACTAGAAATTTTAGCTATACTTAAACCATCATATATTTCTTTAGCAAAAGGTTCTAATCCTTTTTCTTTTGCAATATCTGCCTTAGTCTTTTTCTTTTTCTTATAAGGTAAATATATATCTTCAACTTTTTGTAAGACATTAGCTTCTAATATTTCTTTTTTTAGCTCTTCTGTTAATTTACCTTGCTCTTCTATTAAACGAATTACTTCTTCTTTTCTTTTCTCTAAATTCTTCTCATATGTTATTTTATCAATAATATCTCTTATTTGTTCTTCATTCAAGCCACCTGTTACTTCTTTTCTATAACGTGAAATAAAGGGGATTGTTGCTCCTTCATCATATAGCTTAAATGTATCTGAAATGTTTTTTTCATTAATACCTAATATCAATGAAACCTTTTTTACTATCTCGTCCACGACGCCTCCTAAAATGTATACTTTTACAAGATATTGTAGCACATATTTATTTATTTTAAAAGATGGGCAAATTCAAAAAAATACAAGGCTAAATAATTATAGCCTTGCATTTAAACTTTTTAATGTTTATTTAAAATTTGGTTAAGTTTTCTTTCAAGTTCTTTTACCTTTATATCTGTTGCTTTTTGTCTTTCTTCGTATTCTTTTATCTTCTTATTAGCTTCCACCAAATCTTTTTCTACAGATTTCAACTTAGTACTATATTCTGTTGTCAATCTTTCATCTTTATCGCCAAGCATAACTCCAGCTCCAACACCGAACGCAAGATTACCTTTATTGTTTACTGAACCACTTAATTTGTATACAAAGTTACGTTCTTCATTAGTTCCACTAAATCCTACTGCTAATGCGTGTGATCCTCCATAGTATCCATATGCTGCACTTAAATTATGTCTATAGTCAGAATAAGAATTAACTTGAACTAGATTTGCCATTGCTACTGCATTTGCTACTCCACCTAATGCTAATTCAGATTTTTCAAGTGCTACAGTAGACTTCTTATCTACTACTCCTAACGCATCATTATATCTAGATAAGTACTTATTGACTTGTTTATCTGTTACTAATCTATCTTTAGGTTTAGCTATGTTTGAATCTTTAGATAATTTATTAGTTAAATTAGTTATACCATCTGCACTTAAGTTATTTGCATCTGCATCTAACTTCTTAGTAATATCTTGTTTTAAATTAGTAATATCGTTAGTATTGTTATCTACTTTAGTTGTTAATTTATTGATGCTATCTTTATTGTTTTCAACCTCATTTTTTAAATCTCCAATATTAGTATTAATATTACCTAATTTATTAGTAAACATATTGTTTACTGATGTGTTATTAGTTAAATCAAGATCACTTTCTAATTTAGTTTTATTAACTTTTAATGTATAATCAAATTTATTACCTTTAGTAGCAGTTATATAATCATCACCTGTTATTGATAAATCAGCTTTATCTAACTTACCATCTAACTTAGTGTTGATATTAGTAATATCTTGTTTTGTCTTTTTAAGATCTTTAACATCTGTTTTTAATGCAGTAATATCACCAGTATTTGTTGTAACTTGAGTATTAAGAGTAGTATACTTATTATCTAAGTCTGTTTTAACTTCATTTAATTTAGTATATACTGTTCCACCTGTAACAAGTTTAGTATCACCTTCTTTAACTTCACCAGTTCCTAATTTAGTAGTTAAATTAGTTACACCTTTATCACTTAAATTATCTGCATCTACATTTAATTTGTTTGCTAAATCTTGAGTTGATTCTTTAGATAATTGTTTTTTAAATTCAGTCATATAATTATATACAGTTGAACCTTTTACTAATCCATTACTCTTATTATCTATAGTTCCTTTACCCAATGCATTTTCCCAATTAGTTAAATTGAAATCATTATTTAAATTACTTCCATCAAGTAGTGCATATTTATCAAATTTTTCATTTAATTTAGTATTATTAGATAAGTCAATATCATTACCTAATTTAGCTTTATCAAATGTTAGAGTATAATGATTAGGTTTAGCTGTATCATTTGCTACACTAATATAATCATCCCCTTTAACATCTATATCTTCACTACTTAATTTACCATTTACTGTAGTATTAACAGTATCGATTTCTTGTTTTACATAATCTTTTACTGCTTTTTCTGTTGTTAATTTACCTTTAGCTGCATTTTCTGTAATTGCTTCGCTTATTTTTTCTGTTCCTAATTTATTAATCCATTTATCTCTATTTGTTGTTGCATTGTTTTCATCTAAGTTTGAAGCATCTACTTTTGCATATTTATTATCTGCTACACTACTTTGTAATGCTCCATCAATTTTTGTTTTTAATTCATCTGCAAGTGCAACTGTATATTTATTATC
>NZ_JADBHL010000002.1:96580-148929 GCF_014892235.1 Sneathia sp. DSM 16631
ATCTGCTACACTACTTTGTAATGCTCCATCAATTTTTGTTTTTAATTCATCTGCAAGTGCAACTGTATATTTATTATCTGTAGAAGTTACCTTTATTCCTTCTCCTTGTTCTACACTTACTTTTGAAGCATTTATTTTTTCATTTAACTTAGTATCATCTATTCCAAGTTTATATGTTACTGAACTTATTCCATCATCTGTACTTGGTGTTGTTGTTAATGTTATTATATCTCCTTCTTTTTCAACTTTTGTCTTTGAATTCTTAATAGCATTATACACTGTCTTCCCTGTTACTAAATTTGTTTCATTAGTTGTAATAGATCCTGTTCCTAGTTTTTCAGCCCATTTATTTACAGTTATATTATCTGCATCTACTTTGGCATATTCAGTTGCTAAGTTTGTTGTTCCTGCTATTTCTTTTACTTTTGATTCATCTAATTTTATCTTATATGTATCTTTATGACTATTTTTATCTTCTGACTTTGTAATAACTATTCCTGAATCATTTTTACTACTTTCTTTTTTATCTTCAACTATTTCTATTGATTCTTTTGCTTTATCTTTTATTGTATTCTTTGCTGTTTCATCAATATTCGATAATGAAATGTTTGCATATTTTCCATCTGCTACACTACTTTGTAATGCTCCATCAATTTTTGTTTTTAATTCATCTGCAAGTGCAACTGTATATTTATTATCTGTAGAAGTTACCTTTATTCCTTCTCCTTGTTCTACACTTACTTTTGAAGCATTTATTTTTTCATTTAACTTAGTATCATCTATTCCAAGTTTATATGTTACTGAACTTATTCCATCATCTGTACTTGGTGTTGTTGTTAATGTTATTATATCTCCTTCTTTTTCAACTTTTGTCTTTGAATTCTTAATAGCATTATACACTGTCTTCCCTGTTACTAAATTTGTTTCATTAGTTGTAATAGATCCTGTTCCTAGTTTTTCAGCCCATTTATTTACAGTTATATTATCTGCATCTACTTTGGCATATTCAGTTGCTAAGTTTGTTGTTCCTGCTATTTCTTTTACTTTTGATTCATCTAATTTTATCTTATATGTATCTTTATGACTATTTTTATCTTCTGACTTTGTAATAACTATTCCTGAATCATTTTTACTACTTTCTTTTTTATCTTCAACTATTTCTATTGATTCTTTTGCTTTATCTTTTATTGTATTCTTTGCTGTTTCATCAATATTCGATAATGAAATGTTTGCATATTTTCCATCTGCTACACTACTTTGTAATGCTCCATCAATTTTTGTTTTTAATTCATCTGCAAGTGCAACTGTATATTTATTAGCTGTAGAAGTTACTTTTATTCCTTCTCCTTGTTCTACACTTACTTTTGATTCATTAATTTTACTATATACTTCCTTAACAGCTCCTTCTGTTGCTGCTCTTCCTATGTTTGTTCCTGTTCCATAATCAGTATCTTTAGAAGCTCTTCTATCTTTTAGATAGTTTATTGTTCCTATTCCATAGTCTTCTTTTGGGGGATTTGGGTCAAGCTTTCCACCTGATTTTTTATTTTTTACTGGTCTGTCAAATTCTATTCGTGTTTCTTCATTACCATCAGTTCCTTTTGTTAATATTTTTACTGATTTACCTTTATTTTTTAATATTAATTTATCCTTCTTTAACTCTATCTTTGAATTTTCATTAGCATCATCTTCATTACCACCTGATATTGATGTTATTCCTGTTAAATTACTATTAACATCTACTTTAAATGTTGCTTTATTATTATCCTTTGATAATGATACTGTTGTATTTGTTCCATTTGCTATTTCTAATGTATCATCTTTTAGACTTAAATCTTTTGTTGTTGGATTTGTTTGTTTTCCGTCACTTAATTTTAATTTTGAATCTACAGCACTTCCAACACTGCCACCTTTATTGTCAGCAATTGCTTTCTGCAATTGTGCAACAGTAACTGCATCAGATAAATCTTTACCATCTGCAACATTAGTTAGTCTTCTTTTTCTATCTTCTTTTCCAAATGAAACTGTTTCTCCACTTGTATGATCAACGTCTGTAAATGCACTCTTACCATTACTTTCAACTGCCAATGAATCTGCTCCTATTGCTACTGAACCACTATGTTCTACAGCAGATCCTTTTCCTATAGCAACTGAATTTTCTGATTTTTCTCCTCCAACTTCTATTCGATAAATTTTGCTAAGATCTTTTTTCTTTTCTAATTCTTGTTTTGCTGCCTCAAGAGTATCAAATTTTTCAGTTTTTTCTTCTTTGTCCTTACCCTCAATTGTTTTAAGAACATACTTTATTTTCCCAGTTCTAGATCCTTCTCCTATAGCAACACTTGATTCTCCAAATATTTTAGAATTTTTACCTATTGCTACTGAATTTTTTCCTTCTGTATCTGCATTTTCTCCTATTGATACAGCACTTTCAAATCCAGATATAGCTCCTTTACCTATTGCAATTACATTATCAGCAAAAGCACTTGCATTTTTACCTAATGCTATCGCATTTTCTACTGGTTTCGCTTCAAATGTATAATTCCTTTTATCATCATCATCAGGTTTATAGAATTGTTTTGCAATATCATTCCAATTTCTCGCCTCTATTTCTGCCCCATTTTTATTAGAAAGAGTTCCACCATCCTGCAAACTAATTAATGTTAGTCTTTTCTTCATTGCAACAGCATTATCACCTATAGCTATATTTGAATTACCACTTGATTTAGTTCCGTCTCCTATAACTATTGTTTTTTTGTACTCTACATCGCCTTCATTTTCAAATTTAACTATTGTATTTGGATTATTTAAGATTCTAGCTATTTGTTGACCTATTTTTCCTTTAAAAGTTTTACTAAATAGTGTCGCATCTCTTCCTATAGCTATATTACCTTCTCCACTTGCATTTGTAGCTTTACCAAGTGAAATTGAATCTTTCCCTGATAGTGTATCAACACCTATAGCTATGCCATTTTCACCACTTATTTCAGCACCTTTACCTATAGCTATACTATGTGCAAAATCTATTCCTAAATTATTAAAGTTTGAACTTAGCTTATTAATTTTATCTATTCTTTCTGTATATTCATTATTAATTTCTTCAATTTTTTTATCTTTATCACTATTTTTTGATTTTTTAAAACTTCCTTCAATTTCATTTGTTACTTTTTGGGATATTAATTTATTCCCTTCTTTTAATTTCTCCATTGGTGTTTTTAATTTTTTTATTTTATCTTTTATTTCATTTATTTTATTTTGATCTTTATTTTTACCATTCGCTTCTTCTAATGCCCTTTCTTTTAAACATTTTATTTTTTCTTTCAATAAGTCTAAATATTTATAATAATCTTCATACTCTTTAACATCCTCTTTACTATAATGTACTGACACAAAATGTAGACTATTTGGATAATCGTAGTTTTTTAAGTCTTTAATTGTTGCTGGTTTTGTTTCATCTACTGTCTCAGAAAAGTTTACTTGAGATAATAGTAATCCACCTGTCATTAAAAAAAATATTACCATTCTTTTGGTAACTTTCACTCTATTTTTACAAATTTTCTTTAAAAATTTTAATGCTTCATTTTTCATTTGTTTGTCCCCTTACTTTTGTTAACGTTACATCTCAATTATATTCCAAAAAAAAAAAAAAAAGCACTTTTTTACTAAACATCAGTTTGTTTATTAACTTAAATAATTTTTTACATATTTCCCTTAATGTTTACTAGCGTTAAGTAATGGGCGTTTTTTAACTAAAAATCACAAAAATACAAATTTTTATTAAGAATTTGATATAAAAAAACAAGACACAACCCTGTGCCCTGTCCTTTATTTATTTAATCTAGAGTAAAGTTTATTGAACTTATATAGTTTTTCTGCATTTTCTTTTGTTAAATATTTTTTATCTAATCTAAATGTCCAATTTCCTAATGTAGATGGTAGATTCATTCTGTAATCATTATTCAATAGGAAAAAGTCTTGTATTTGAGTTATTGCAATATTTGCAACACTACTCCATGCAGCACGCAATATTCCCCAAGCATATCCTTCTTCTTCAGTTAGATTAAGATATCTTCTTGCAAAGTCTAATGTTGGCGTTCCCTTTTGCCATTCTATCCAACCTTGTAGAGTATCACTATCATGAGTACTACAGTATACTGCCCAATTTCTTTCTATATTATGAGGTAAAAAATCGCTTTCATTATTTGGATCAAAAGCAAACTCTAATACCTTCATACCAGGAAATCCAGTTTCAGTTCTGAATTTTACAACTTCTTTAGTTGTATATCCAAGATCCTCTGCTATTATATCTATATCTCCCAGTTGTTTTTTTACTTCATTAAATAGATCCATACCTGGACCTTTTACCCAGCTTCCAGTACTTGCATTAACACTGCCTTTAGGTATAGCCCAATATGATTCAAATCCTCTAAAATGATCTATTCTTAAGACATCACAAAGTTTTAGGCTCTTTTTTATTCTATTAACCCACCATTTGTATTTGTCTTTTTTCATATATTTCCAATCATATGTAGGATTACCCCACAATTGACCTCCATCTGAGAATGAATCTGGTGGACAACCACCAACTAGGTCTAATCTAAATTGTTTTTCATCTGACCATACGTCACATGAATCTCCTGCACAATATATTGGAATATCTCCAACTATCTTTATTCCCTTATCATTAACATATTTTTTTAAATTTGTATATTGCTTGAAAAATTCATATTGCATAAAATATTGAAATTGTATTTCATTTTTTAATTTTTCACTGTACTTCTTTATTGCATCTTCTTTTCTATTTTTAATATCCTCATCCCAAGTGTCATATGAAGCACCATTGAAATGATTTTTTAATGCGATAAATAGGGCATAATCTTTTACCCAGTCAGAATGTTTTTCAACAAATTCATTTAGTTTGTCAAATTCTTTAAATCTTTCAAACGCTTTTTTTAGTACTGTATATCTGTTATTGTATAATTTAGCATAATCTACTTTTAGTGGATTATCTCCAAAATCTATATTAATATATTCTTCCTCTAATAGCAGTCCATCATCTTTCAAAATATCAAGGTCTATAAAATATGGATTCCCTGCAAATGATGAAAAAGATTGATATGGTGAATCTCCATAACTTGTAGGCCCTAATGGTAATATTTGCCAATAATGAAATCCTGCATCCTTTAAAAAGTCACAAAACTCATATGCTTCTTTACCAAATGTTCCTATACCATATTTTGATGGTAGTGATGAAATATGCATTATTACACCACTTTTTCTATTTGTATTTATTGCCTTATAATCATAATCCTTATCTAACATTATTCCTCCCATAGTATGTTTGCTTCGATAATAGCATAATTTTTTTTCATTAATCTATTTTCTATTTTTTGTATCAATAGTTCACAAGCTTTTTTACCTAACTCTTTTACTTTTATGTCTACTGTTGTGAAGTTATAGTTTGAAGTTTTCTTCAAGTATGTATTGTTAAATCCTGTAACAATTACATTTCTTTTATTAAGACTCTTACAAGCCTTTATTGAAGCTATAGCTAAAACATCATCCGTTGTGACAATAGCGTCTATTTTTCTATTATTACGTAAATATTCTCTTATTATATCATAAGCTGTGTCAATATTAAATAGAGATTCTATAATATATTCTTTAGATATATTTTTTTCTTTTAAGGCCTTCACATATCCTTTATATCTATAATTTGTAACCTTTAGGTTCATAGGACCTCCAACAAAACAAATATTTTTCTTTTTGTTTTGTTCAATTAACTTTTTAGTAATTGTATATGTTGTCTTTGTATTATCATTATCCACCCATATATATTCACTAGTATCATTAGGAGTCCCTATTATACTAAAAGGAAATTGTATATTTTCTAAATATTTTAATAATTTTTCATCGTCATAGGCACGCAAGAAGATTAGACCATCTAATCTTCTTGAACCTACTAATGATTTAATATATTCTTCTTCAGTTTCACTGTTATTGCAGTGAATGTACAGGGTATAGTAATCCTTTTTTATTAAATAATCACTTATACCACTTAATATTTCTGAAAAGAAATTATTTGATAGGGGATCAATGTCTTTTGAATTCAGCACTATCCCTATTATTTTACTACTATTTCTTGTTAAACTTTGTGCCATAGAGTTTGGAACATAATTCAAATTATCTATAACCTTTTGTACTTTCTTCTTAGTTTCTTTGCTTATTAAACTGCTATTGGCTATAACTCTTGAAACTGTTGCTGTACTAACATTAGCTTTTTTAGCAACATCTGCTAATGTAACTCTATTCAACATAATTCACCTAAATTCTATTTCCTTCTTCATCAAAGTAGTGTA
Source organism: Sneathia sp. DSM 16631 (assembly GCF_014892235.1). Classification (NCBI taxonomy): domain Bacteria; kingdom Fusobacteriati; phylum Fusobacteriota; class Fusobacteriia; order Fusobacteriales; family Leptotrichiaceae; genus Sneathia; species Sneathia sp. DSM 16631. Next base: position 102,940 of record NZ_JADBHL010000002.1, read on the forward strand.
ATGCTTCTGTATCAAATGTAAATTTATGTGTTTCACCTACGTTATACTTAAAGTAACTAGGTACTGTTATTATCAATTGAGTGTCATCTGCTAATTTAACATATAGAGCTTTTTCTTTACCTAACATTTCAATAACGTCTATCTTTGCTTCTATAGTATTTTGAGTTCTATCTGCATCGCTTAAGAATCTTTCACTTCTTATACCAACAGTAACTTTTTTACCTTCATATTCTTTAAGTCTTTCATCTACATTAATCTTTACTACACCACTATCACTTACAAATATTCCACCTTGTATCTTACCATTGATTACATTCATTGTAGGTGAACCTATGAATTTTGCAACGAATAAGTTTGCAGGTTTGTTATAGAATTCTTCTGGTTTACCAAATTGTTGTATTACTCCCTTGTCTAATAGGCAAATCTTTGTACCCATAGTCATAGCTTCTGTTTGGTCGTGTGTAACGTATATAGAAGTTGTACCTAGACTTTGGTGTATTCTTACTAATTCAACTCTCATGTGTTCTCTTAATTTTGCATCCAAGTTTGATAAAGGTTCGTCCATTAAGAATACTGCTGGTTTTCTAACTATTGCACGTCCTAATGCAACCCTTTGTCTTTGTCCTCCAGAGATATCAGAAGGTTTAGAATATAGATATTTTTCTATTTGTAATATTTTTGCTGCTTCTAATACTCTTTCGTGTATTATTCTCTTATCCATTTTTCTCATTGCAAGAGAGAATGCCATGTTATCATAAACTGTCATATGTGGGTATAGAGCATAGCTTTGGAAAACCATAGCTATATTTCTATCTTTTGATGCAACTTTATTCATTAACTTACCATTGAATAATAGTTCTCCTTCTGTTATTGAGTTAAGTCCTGCTATCATTCTTAATAATGTTGATTTACCACATCCTGATGGTCCTAATATTATACAGAAATCTTTACTTTCAATATCAAGATTAATATGTCTTATTGTAAATTCTTCTCTACCTTCGTATTTTTTACCTATATTTTTTAACTCTACTTTCATAAATCCTTATCCTTTCACTGATCCACTTGATAATCCAGAAACTAATTGTTTTTGTAAGAATATAAACAATACAACTATAGGTATAGCTGTTAAGAATCCACCAGCAGCAAATACTGGTTCTAATTTTGTTCTTTCGTCATTAATTAATGTAAATAGCCCAGCTGCTAATGTATAACTCTTAGGTGATGTTAATAGTACTTTTGGTAATAGATAATCCATAAATGGTCCTATAAATGACCATAATGCAATTATTGCTATCATTGGCTTTGCAATAGGTAGAATTATCAATCTATATACCTGCATATTAGAACAACCTTCCATCTTGGCTGCTTCGTCTAGTTCAACTGATATTGAATCTATATATCCTTTAAGTATAAAGGTATTACCTGCAACCCCACCGATTGCATATATTAATATTAACATCATTGTTCTTGTGAATAATGGGAATATTGCTTCTACTATTGAGTGCATAGTGTAGTATGCTGCTATACCTGCGAATGCTGGTATAACTTGTATTAGCATTATTGCCATAAGCGAACCTTTTTTACCTTTAAATCTAAATCTTGAATATACATATCCTGTATATGATACTATTATTAAAGTTATAATAGCAGTTAAACATGCTATTACAAGTGTATTTACAACCCATCTTAAGAACAATGTCTTAGTGAATAATATTTTAAATTGTTTTAGTGAAAATTGGAAATCTGATCCCATTACTATATATTGTGATTGTAATCCATTAAATGATGATATAACCATGACTAATAGTGGTATTATTATTAATAAAGCCCATATTATTAATATCGCATAGCTTATTGTTAACCCTATCTTACCAGACAATGTTAAAGGTGGTTTATCTGATAAATATAGATTAGATTTCTTTTGTTTCTTACTAGCCATTATTTTTCCTCCTTGAATGCCTTTGAATTCTTAAATCCTATGTAAGCAAACACCATTAAACCTAATGAAATAAATATAGTTATCGCAGCACCAATTGATTGATATTGTTTTTCTATAGTTAATTTATATATATATGAAATTAATAAATCTGTACTTCCTGCTATATTTCCATAATTACTTGGATCAAATGGCCCTCCACCATTGAATAGATAAATTATAGAGAAATTATTAAAGTTAAATGTATATTGTCCTATTAATAAAGGTGCTGTTTGGAATAAGACTAATGGTAAAGTAATCTTACTTAATTTTTGCCAACCTGTTGCACCATCAATTTCTGCTGCTTCATACAAGTCTTGTGGTATTCCTTGTAATACTCCTGTTGATAATAGGAATATGTATGAACTTCCAAGCCAAGTTTGTAATAATATTAATGCTATTCTAGTTAAATTTGCACTACTCTTTATTGCAAAGTTACCACCAAATATACCTTCTAGTAATTTAGTTATTTGTCCATTTGGTGAAGTCATAATACTAAAGAACATTATTGTTATAAACGCTGGTACAGCCCAAGGTAATAAGAATACTGTTCTAATTATTGACTTACCTTTTATTCTATCATTATTTGCAAGTAATGCTAAGAAGAATCCTACTGCTATTGCACAAGTACTTGAGAATATAGTCCATATTATTGTCCATCCTAAAATTAACCAGAATGGTCCTCCTGCAATACCCTTACCTTCTATTAGTAATAGATAGTTCTTTAATCCTACCCAAGCAAATTTAGATTGGTGTTTAGGATCCATACCTGCAAATGATAACAAGATAGTTGTGAATATTGGTAATAATACTATAAACATTAATAATATACCTGTTGATACAGTTACTATATATGGGAATCCATCATCTTGTATTGAATTAATAATTTCAAAAGTTGTTTTAGGTCTTATACCTTTCGCTTTTGCTTTTAATACATCACGACAATCCATAAATGCTACTGCCATAATAGTTATTGCTAATAGTATTAGTATTACTGCAACTAACCCTTCTATCATGAATATCATTGATTTGTCTAATTTTTTAGCTCCCTTAGCTAAAGTATATAATCCATAGATTCCTTGTCCTCTATAATTACCGTATCCCAAAGCATATGGAATAGCTGCAAAATAGATAAATATTGTACCTATGAATAATAGGCAAGCTTTTAGATATTGTTTGTTTAATAATTGCCCTAATCCTGGTATTATTATTGATAAAATAGGAGCTATTTTATTTACTTTTTCTATTTCTACAGGGGTTTTTCTTACTATATCCGATATATCTTGTTGAAGTATCTTGTATTTTGAATCTACTTCAACTGATGTAATATATTTTGCTACTCTTATTCTACTTTTTAAATCTTCGCTAGGTATTTGTAATTTTAATACTTCTATTTTATCTTTTGCTGCTTGTTTTAATTGGTTAACTTCTTCTTCATAAGCTTTTTCAGAAATTAATCCTTCATTTCTACTATTTTTTAATTTACCTTTATTTTTTTCTAATTCTTTTTTCAAGTCTTCTTTCTTTTGTTCGAATACTTTCTTAGCTTCTTCATTAGCCTTATTATCTAATTCTGATAATTTCTTTTTGAATTGTGCTTCTTCACATATAGTTGAAACATAAAGGTCTATTATTCCTGGAAGTCTTTCTTCCTTTAATTTATTTACTAAATATTCAAGTTCATAATCATAACTTAATTCAGTATATGGTTTATAGAATTCTGTCTTCTTTTTTGATTCCATCAATTCTATTCTTAATTTTGTTTCTTTCTTATCACATGTGCCTTTGTACTCTTGTTTCTTCTTATTTATTTCAGATTTCAATTCTAATAAGAAGGCTTTTTCTTTTTCTTTGAATGAATTTAATTCTTTAAGATATGGGTGAGTACTTTTATCAACTTTTACACCTTTTGCTAAATCTTTTAAGTAAAGATTTTTTCTTTCATGGGCATTACCTATACTATCGTAAACATATTCGTCCATATTATTTCTCCCTTTCTTTAAATACAATTATCCAAATCAGCAATATACATTGTAAAATTATACTTAAAAAGTAAAATATAGTATCTTGAGGATATACAAAAATTTTAAATAAAATATTAGCGATTATAAACAATGAAAATATCCCCTTATATAGTACGTTTATTCTTAATTTTTCATTTAGAAAATAATTATACAAATTAAATATCACAAATAAACTAACTGAACTCATATAGTTAATCATCTGATTTGTTATATACACATCCAATGACGCCCCTGTTCTTTTATGAAATTGTTCAAATAACTCTATACTTTTAACCAAATAAAAACTATTTAATGTTTCAAATAGTACTATACAAAAGGATATTACCATAAAAGCTATCATAGTCTTTTTATCTAATTTCATATATCTCCTTATAATAAAGAAGTAGGTGCTACTCTAACACCTACTCCCCTAATTTATTATTGACCTAAGTTTGTTAATAGTGCCTTAAAGCTTGCTTGTACTTCTTTATATGCATCTTGTGCTGTTTTAGGTTTCTTAGCTTCCCAAGAAATTATTGAGTTCTTCCATGTATCCCATACTTGTCCCCATTCTTCGAATAATGGTCTTGAAACGGCTACATCATAGCTTTCTAGTATAGAAGCTAGAACTTTCTTATCTAATGGGCTTAATTTATCCATCTTTTCATATTCATCTTTGCTTACATTTGGCATAATCTTACCTGTTATCTTGTACATGTCTCCTGCATATTTAGGGTTCATTATTTCAGCTATAACAGCTTCTGCTAATGCCATCTTATCTTTATCTTCTTCATCTCTTGAGTTAATTCCTAATGCCCATCCACTCTTCCAGTGTTTTAATGGTTTTCCTTCCCATGTAGCATGATTTAATCCTATAACATCGAAGTCATCTCCTAGAGCTTCTGCCATTGGATTAGCATCCCATGGTCCAACTATTCTTACAGAACCAGTTTTTCCACTGTTAAAGTTATCTGTAATATATCCATCTACTGCTTTTTCGTCAAACATAGGAAGTTTCTTTTCGTGTGAAGCTTTCCAATAATTGAATAATCCTTCAAACATCTTTTGTTGATCTGGTGTTAATTCGTCCCAGTTCTTTGTTAAGTCAGAGAAGAATTTATCTCCATCTTTACCTAATAATTCAACATCAAATGCATTAGTTATTGCAACTGCATACCAAGCATTAAATACTGGTACCATTGCTACATCTGGGCTTAATGTTGCTAAGTCTATATCTTTAGTTACATCAATTCCTTGAGCAGCTGCATTTTTCTTGTTTAATCCTACTGCAAGTGTTTCAATGTTCATAGGGAATGCAACATAAGAACCATCTTTCTTAAGTTGTCCTCCTAAACCGTTATCGAAATCTTTGAATCCTCCAATTTTATCAGCTAATGCTTTAGCATCAAATGAAGCTAAAACTGATTTACTATTTAAGCTTTCCATTTTGTCTAAAGGTAGAGCAAATACGTCTGCAACGTCCTTATTAGTTGCATCTGTCTTATCAATTATGTCTAAGTGGTCAAATGAACCTATAACCTTTAATTGAATATCTGCATCTGGGTTCTTTTCTTTAACCCTCTTTATTGCTGCTTCATAATATGGTTGCCAAGTGTCTTCTGCTTGTACAACGATACTACCTTTTAATCCTTCTGTTTTTGGACCTTTAGCTTCTTCCTTACCTTTACAAGCTAAGATTGAGAATGCTAACAAAACTGCTGTCAAAATTTTTTTCATTCTATATCTTCCTTTCGTTTATATATGTATGCAATCGTTTGCAATAGTATTATAACTTGAAAGTAAAAAAAGACAACCTTTTTTTTAAAATTTTTAGTAAAAATGCTGTGGACATAATAAAACTATTGTATTATACTAGTTGTGGTGATTTTATGAATAATATATATAACGCAAAAATAATAGGTAATAATGGTAAAGAAATTAAGACACTATGCTTCTTATTAAAAATAGATAATAAGCTTGTGCTTGTTCTACCTAATAATTTTAAAATTATGTTTATAAAAAACATAACAATTTCAAAATTTAGTATCAATTTCATCTTTGATATAGAGGAAGAAAATATACGATATGATAATGATCTAGTATTTATAACTATTGATTGTGTATACTTTGATGAAAATAACATATTAAAGGATAATAGACCTCATTTTTCTATTTGTGATATGCACAAATTAGTTTATGTAACAAGAGAAGATTTTGACTATACACCATACAAAAAAGAAGACTGTTATGTCAATATCTTAAATCACGGCATAGACAAAACAATCCCTTTTACAAATGTAGATTTCTCACTTCTAACAAAGGATAACAAAATATATGGAGTGGTTATAGGGGATAAGATTGTGAATGTTGAGTTTTAATAAAATATAAAAAAATACACCCATATTTGTAGGGTGTATTTATTTTCACTATCTCTTTGAGAATTGTGGGCTTCTTCTTGCCTTTTTCTTTCCGTATTTCTTTCTTTCAACCATTCTTGAATCTCTTGTTAAGTATCCTGCTTCTTTTAAAGCTGGTCTGTAATCTGGATCATTTTCTAGTAAAGCTCTTGCAACACCATGTCTTATTGCTCCTGCTTGTCCTGAGTTTCCTCCACCATATACATTAACTATTACTTTGAATTTATCTAATGATTCTGTTACTTCTAATGGTTGTTCAACAATTTTTGCTAATATTTCTCTTCCTTCGAAATATTCTCTCATGTCTTTTCCGTTAATTTCTACTCCTGTTTGTCCAGGTATAAGTCTTACTCTTGCAACAGAAGTTTTTCTTCTTCCTGTTCCTAAATATTGTCCTTTAGCCATTTACTCTACCTCCTACTTTTCTAACTTTTCTGGTTTTTGTGCACCATGTTTATGTTCAGCTGTTACATAAAGTTTTAATCTATTGATTTGTTGTTTCCCTAATTTGTTCTTAGGTAACATTCTTTCAACTGCTTTTCTTAAAACTTCAGTAGGTTTCTTATCAAGCATTTCTTGTAAAGTTCTAACACTTAGACCACCAGGATATCCACTGTGTCTGTAATATTTCTTGTCAGTTAACTTTTTACCTGTAACTGCAATCTTATCAGCATTAACAACTACTACATAATCTCCTCCATCAACGTGTGGTGTGTATGTAGGTTTGTCTTTACCCATAAGAATTACTGCTATTTCAGTAGCTAATTTTCCTAATATTTTTCCTGTAGCATCAATTTCATGCCATTTTCTTGATACTTCTTCTTTTTTTTGTATTTTTGTATACTTATTCACTTTTTTTCCTCCTAAATTAATACGTGAATAACGGTCCTTTGTGGGAAAGGATTATAGATTCATTCTATAATATTTAATAATATTTGTCAAGTTATCTATTTTTACTTCTTCTACAATTTTTCCGTCCCTAGTTTTTAATTCAACTATACCTTCACTAGCCTTATTTCCTATTATTATTTTTATAGGGAATCCTATTAAATCAGCATCTTTAAATTTAAATCCTGCTTTTTCGTTTCTATCATCATATATTACATCAATATTTTCATCTTTTAATAGCTTATACACTTGTTCAGAAACCTTAACTATATCTTCATTTTTCATGTTTGTAGCTATTATATCCACTTCATATGGTGCAATAGATAAAGGCCAGATTATACCATTTTCATCGTTATTTTGTTCAACTGCTGCAGCAGCTACTCTTGATATACCTATACCATAGCAGCCCATAATTACAGTTTGTAGTTTACCAGTTTCATCTAGTACTTTTGCATTCATAGCTTTACTATACTTATCACCTAATTTGAATATATGACCTACTTCTATTCCACGTGCCATTTTTAAAACACCTTCTCCTATAGGTGACATATCACCAGCACGAGCTTTTCTTACATCTGCTACAACATCATATCTCAAATCTTCTAAATTTACATTAGTGTAGTGATAATTTTCCTTGTTTGCACCAACAACAAAGTTGTATAAGTACTTAACACTTTCATCCATTACTACTTTTACATCTTTATTAAAGTCTTTTAAAGCACCCATATATCCCTTACATATACCTAATTTTTGTATATCTTCATCTGTAACTAATTCTAATTCTACATTAAGGTTAAATGCATTCTTTACTTTAATATCATTTACATCAAGGTCTGATCTAATTATTGCCATATAGTAGTTTGTCTTATCTTCCAATACTTCTTTGAATAGAACAGCTTTTACTATTTTCTTTTTAGAAATATTTAAATATTTTTCTAATTCATCTATTGTTGTTACATTAGGTGTTTCCACTAATTCTTTTTCTTTCTTTTCTTCTTCTGGCATAACTAACTCTATTTTACTTGTTGCCTTTTCTACATTAGCTGCATAATCTGTTGTATCTGAGTATAGTATGTCGTCTTCACCAGCACTAGCTAAAACCATAAATTCATGGCTTTCTGCTCCACCTATAGAACCTGTATCTGCTTCAACTGGTCTAAAGTTAAGTCCACATCTATTGAATATATTACAATATGCTTGTTTCATATTTAAGTATTCTTTATCAAGACTTTCTTTAGTTAAATGGAAACTATATCCATCTTTCATGATAAATTCACGTCCACGCATAAGTCCAAATCTTGGTCTTATTTCATCCCTAAACTTAGTTTGTATTTGATAAAAATTAATAGGTAATTCCTTGTATGACTTTATCAATTCTCTAAATAGATATGTAACTATTTCTTCATGTGTAGGACCTAATACAAAGTCTCTTTGATTTCTATCTTTAAATCTCATAAGTTCTGGTCCATATGCATTCCATCTACCTGATTCTTTCCATAAATCTGCTGGTTGCATTATGGGCATAAGTAATTCTATTGCCCCTGCTTTATCTAATTCTTCTCTTGCTATCTTTTCAATTTTCTTTAGCACTTTTAATCCTAATGGCAAATATGTATAATTTCCTCTTGATACTTGCTTTATCATACCTGCTCTTAGCATTAATTTGTGACTTTGTGTTTCTGCTTCTTTTGGACTTTCTTTATACGTTTTTATGAATGTTTTTGAAAATCTCATTTACCTTCCTCCTAATATATTTTATTACTCCATTAGCTTCTGATAGGATTACTGCTAAAACTATGAATAACCCTCCAAAGCAAACATTTCTTGTTAACTGTTCTTTTAGTACTATATGTGCAAATATTGGTGCAAAAATTGATTCTGTTGCTAAAAATATTGAAGCTCTAACAGAACTTGTATATCTTTGAAATAGTGCTTGTAGAAATAGGCATATACCTGTTGTTACAAGCCCCATGTAAAGTACAGATACAATTTCTTTATTGGATAATATTCTAACCTTTTCATCACCTACATTAAAAATTGTTAAAAATATTACAGCTATTACAAATAGTATTGACGCTAAGCTATTTTGTATTAATATCATCTTCTCAACTGTATATTTTTTTGAATAAAAACCTGTAAGTGCTATATGTATTCCAAAAAATATTGCCGATATTATTACAAATACATCCCCTACATTTAGCGTGAATAAATTTTCTTTGGGTACATAGGAGATAAAGCCAATACCTAATAGACATAGTATAGTTGATAAATATGTAAATACATCTGGTGCTTTTCTATTCAACATCCAAGAAATATATGGAACAAACATTACATTAACTCCTGTATAAAAGGCTGCTTTTGATGCACTTGTATATTTACTCCCTACTATTTGAAACCCATATGCAAAGAACAAAACAAAAGATATTAAAAACATTTTTTTTATATCTTTTAGTTTAATTTTCTTTATTGTATCACGAAATACGAATAATAAAAAGATGGTTGCAATTACAAACCTTAATCCTAGCATATATACAGGGCTTATTCCTTCATTTAACCCTATTTTTGTTACTACAAAACCTGAACCCCATAATAGTCCTACTAGGAGTAATCCTAAATCTGCAAATCCTCTTATCATAAATTCCCTTTCACCTTATGTTTATACTCTATGTCTTTTACTAAAAAATCATTATCTATTTTTCCATTATGTTCTATTAAATACTTAGTTACAAATTCTTTAACATGTTCAATTTCTTTAATATTCTTTACTATATCAAGTAAAACTAAATCAGAAATACCACTTTGCTTTACACCAAATATTTCACCTGAATTACGTATTTTTAAATCTTGTTCAGATATTTTGAAACCATCTGTTTCATTTTCTAAGACTTCCAACCTCTTTTTTGAAATTTCCTTTTCACTGTTAGATTCTATAAAGCAATATCCTCTATTATTTCCTCTACCTACACGTCCTCTTAATTGATGTAGTGTTGAAAGTCCAAATCTTTCTGCATTCTTTATTAGTATAATATTAGCATTACTTACATCTACCCCTACTTCTATAACAGTTGTAGAGACTAACACATCAATTTCTCCATTTTTAAACTTTTCCATTATTTCTTTTTTTTCAGCAGAACTCATCTTACCATGTAGTAGACCTATACTTTTACCTGGAAATTTCTTACTGATACTTTCAAATGTTTCTTTTGCAGATGCAGCATTAATTTTTACACTATCCTCTATTAAATATGAAACGACATATACTTGATTACCCTCATTTATTTTTTTCAAAATGAAGTCATACATCTTTTTCTCTTCTTCTTCATTTTTTATCCACTTAGTTAAAATCTTTTTTCTACCTTCTGGCATTTCATCTATTATACTAACATCTAAATCTCCGTATATAGTTAGTGCAAGTGATCTTGGTATAGGGGTTGCACTCATAACTATTACATTTGATAATACTTCTCTTTTTCTTAATTCATTTCTTTGTTCTACACCAAATCTTTGCTGTTCATCTATTACAGCTAAACCTAAATTATTGTATTCTACCTCACTAGATAAAAGAGAATGTGTTCCTATTAAAATATTAACCTTACCTTGTCTTACATCTTCTAATATTTTCTCTCTTTTTTTACCTTTTATAGAACTAGTTAGTAGTTCAACATTAATATTTAACTTACTAAAGTTTTCAACTACTTTTTCATAATGTTGTCTTGCAAGTATTTCTGTTGGTGCCATTAAAACTGATTGATAATTATTCTCAGCCATGTATAGCATAATTATTAACGCTACTATAGTCTTACCTGAACCTACATCTCCCTGTATTAACCTATTAATATATTTACCTTGTTTTAACTCTGAATATATTGAGGTTATTACCTTCTTTTGTGAATTAGTTAGAGTGAAACTTAAACTTTCTATATATTCCTTAACTAATTTCTTACTATCATCTAGTACATATCTATTAACATTTTTCTTGTTGTCTATATACCTTTTTTCTAAAATCCCCATTTCAAGTAACATTATTTCTTCAAATGTAAATCTTCTAATTGATAAGTCTAATGCCGTCTTATTACTTGGAAAATGTATATTTGATATTGAACTTGTTCTAGACATTATCCTATTATCATACAAAAAATCTATAGGTATATTTTCTTTTAATAAGTCACCATACTTATCCAACGCATTTTTCATTATGCTTCTTAACTTCTTTTGAGTTAGGCCCTTTGTTAAAGAATAAATTGGCTCTAAACTTACATCTTTTTGTATTGTATCTTCTTTAATACTCTTTGTATAACTAGGATTAATTATCTGTAATTTGGGGCTTCTCTTAGCTTTACCTGTTACAAGTAATGTAGAACCTTCTTTTATATTAGAATAAATATATCTATTGTTAAACCATATCAAGTCTATATATCCTGAATTATCCATTAAAGTAGCTGTTACCATTAACCTATTTTTAGATAAATACTTTCTTGTAATTCTTGCTATTGTACCCTTTAGCACAACACTTTCATTATCTTTAACACTAGAAATATCCTTGTAAACAGCACTATTTTCATACCCTTTAGGGAAGTAGTAAAAAAGATCATATACTGTGTATATATTAAGTCTTTTCAAATTATTTATACATGTCTTTGTTAGACCCTTTATTTTAATTTCCTCAATAGAAGAAAAAATATTAGTATAATTCATTTTCAGTCAACCACTTAATTAATTTATCAAATGCTCTTTTTCTATGGCTTACTCTATCTTTTTCTTGTAAACTAGCTAAACCAAATGTCATATGTAGATCAGAACTGAAAAATATAGGGTCATAACCATGACCATTCTTACCCATGCATTCTCTTGTAATTTGTCCCTTAGTTTCTCCACTAAAATGGTAGTATGTCCCATCTGGTTTTATTAGGGTTATAACACAAACGAATTTTGCATCTCTAGTTGTATTTTTTTCATTCACTAATTCTATTAATGCCTTACCTCTTTCTTCATAAGTCAAAAGATCATTTCTAAATCTTGCTGTATGTATTCCAGGCTTTCCGTCTAAACAATCTATACAAAGTCCTGAATCATCTGAAACAACAGCTAATCCATTACTTACTTTCAGTGCTTCTTTTGCCTTAATTAATGAATTTTCTTCAAAAGTACTTCCATTTTCATCTACATCTGGCATTTTTATACTAACAAAATTTATACCATGCTTATTTGCCATTTCATTAAACTCTTTTACCTTACCCTTATTACTAGTAGCAAGTACTATATCTATCATTTCTATCCTTTCTAGAATAAAATGCACACTAAAAAGTGTGCAAATTACTTCATTTTATCTATTACCTTCTTTATTTTTGAATATTCATAACCTTTTCTTGTTAGCTTTAATATTATATTAGGCAATTCTATCTTATTCTCCTTCAATTTAGCTATTTCTTTTTCTAGTTGATCTTCTTCTGTATTTGCTGGTACATCTGTATACGCTAAATCAATATCTGCTTTTTTTATACCCTTTTGCATTAATTTAAAATAGTTTTTTTGTCTACTATTACTATGCGTTAAAATATATGAAAGTGCATAATCTACATCATCAATATATCCACATTCTTCCATATACATAACAGCTTCATTAATTAAGTCAATATTCGTATACTTTGCTTTTAATTTTGAAATTAATTCATAGCTAGTTCTAGGTTTTAAGTAAATGTAAAATATCGCCTTATTCTTTATTGAGGCTAGCAATACATCTGTATACTTATCTGTAATATCATCGCCCTGTCTTAGCTTATACTCATGTATAATATCTGGATTAACATCTATTATCTCTTCATTTGATAGATAAATCTTATTCTTCACTAACTTTATTATTGTTAACATTTAATTTTTCTAATACCTTTGCTTTAATTTCTTCAAATAGTTCCTTATTTTCTTTCAATAAGTTTTCAACATTTATCTTACCTTGACCAAGTTTTGTGTCACCATAGCTAAACCATGCACCACTTTTTTTGCATATTTGTAATTCAATTGCAAGATCTAGTATTTCTCCTTCTTTTGAAATACCTGTTCCATACATAATGTTAAATCTAGCTTCCTTAAATGGAGGTGCAACCTTATTTTTAGTTACTTTTACTAATACTTCATTTCCTACAACATCATCACTTTGCTTAATTTGACCAACTTTTTTTACTTCCATACGTATAGTAGAGAAGAATTTTAAAGCTCTTCCACCTGAAGTTGTTGTTTGAACTCCAGGAACAAAGCTAAATCCACCTATTTTTTCTCTTATTTGGTTTATAAACACAACAACAGTTTCTGATTTACCTATAGAACCTGTTAATTTTCTCAAGGCTTTAGACATTAATCTTGCTTGTAGACCCATTTGTTGGTCTCCCATTTCACCATCTATTTCAGACTTTGGTACAAGAGCTGCAACTGAGTCTATAACTATTACATCTATTGCTGAACTTCTAACTAAAAGTTCTACTATTTCCATTGCTTGCTCACCAGTATCAGGTTGAGAAATTAATAAGTCATCTATATTAACACCAAGTGCCTTTGCATATACGGGGTCTAATGCATGTTCAGCGTCAATAAATGCTGCTATTCCTCCTTCTTTTTGTGCTTGTGCTATAATATTCAATGCTAAAGTTGTTTTCCCTGATGATTCTGCACCATATATTTCAACTATACGGCCTCTTGGAACTCCTCCTATACCAAGAGCTAAATCTAGGTTTAAACTTCCAGTCGATATTGAACTAATATTCATTCTTTGATTTTCGCCTAATTTCATTATAGCTCCATCTCCAAAACTCTTTTGTATTTGTTCAACCGCTGATTTTAACAATCTTTCCTTTTCTTCAACTATATCTGTTTCTTCTTTTTTCTTAGCCATTTTTTTCCTTTCCAAAGTTCAAAATATATATATGATTATATCATAAATTTTGTTGCAAAAAAAGGTTCTATTTGACATTTAAGTGTAAGTTATATATACTTTATTTATTAATAAGAAGGGAGATAAATATGTCACATATTTTAGTAATTTTAAACACAAAATTTTTATCAGCAATTTTTTCTACAATATTCATAATATTAATTGGATATTTTTTAAGAAAAAAGAACAAAGTTACAGAACAAGGGTCAAAAATATTAAGTTCTATACTTTTGTCTGCAGCTTTACCTGCATTAGCATTTAATGCTTTTATGCAAGATATTAAGCCAGAAACATATACAACTGGTATAAATGTATTAATCTTTGGATTTGTTGCATATGTTTTATTAATCTTTTTATCTTACATTTTCTACATTAGATATGAAGGTGATGCTAAGAAAACTATGATAGTATTAACTACATTTGGTTCTACAACATTCTTTGGTATACCTATTATAAACGGTTTACTTGGTAGCACTGGTACACTATATGCAAATATATTCAATATTGCTTATAGAGTATTCCTTTATTCATTTGGGTTAATAATGATGAGTGGTATTAAATTTGAAAAGAAAAATTTAAAACAAATTTTCCTTAACCCTATAATAATTGCAACTTTCTTAGGATTAATTATTTGGATATTCCAAAAATACATACCATTTGCAAGAATAGATAAAACTGCAAAACCTATATTTGCTGGTCTTAAATATTTAGGTAACCTATCTTCACCATTAGCATGGCTTGCAATAGGTATGACTTTAGCAAATATATCATTAAAAGAAGCACTAGAAGAAGTTCAAACTCTTATATATGGTGTTATAAAATTAATTGTAATTCCTTTAATCTTCTTAGTATTATTAATAATACTAAACTCTTTAGGAATACACTTCCAATATGAAGCAATTACAAGTATTATTATTATGCTTGCAACACCACCTGCAACTGTTGCTGTTGCTTATGCTATTAAGTTTGATAAAAAAGCTGTACTTGCATCTAATATTTCATTAGTAAATACTGTATTATCTGTGTTTGCTATAATAATTTGGATAGTTGTATTAACTATTACTCATGGTATGGGATTAATTTAGAAAAGAGGAATAAAAAATGAAAGTCTTATGTTATGGTGTCAGAGATGTAGAAAAACCATTCTTTGAAAAATTAAATGAAAAATTTGGTTTTGATTTAACTCTAGTTCCTGAATACTTAAATTCAGTAGAAACTGCACAATTATCAAAAAATCATGAAGCAGTAATATTACGTGGAAATTGCTTTGCAACAAAAGAAGTCCTTGATATATACAAGGAAAATGGTGTTAAATATGTTTTAACTAGAACTGTTGGTGTTAACCATATTGATAATGCTTATGCTAAGAGTATAGGTTTAAAAACTGCATTTGTACCATTTTATTCTCCTAATGCAATAGCAGAATTAGCTGTTACACATGCTTTAATGCTTTTAAGAAATATGGCTTTAACAACTAGTATGACTTCTAAAAAAGATTTCAGATGTGTTTCACAAATGTTCTCACGTGAAATTAGAAATTGTACAGTAGGTGTAATTGGTTTAGGTAAGATTGGATTTACTGCAGCAAAACTATTTAAAGGACTTGGTGCTACTGTACTAGGTTATGACCTATACAAAAAAGAAAATGTAGAAGATATATTAACTCAAGTAGATCTTGATTATTTAGTAAAAAATAGTGATATCATATCACTTCATATTCCATTTATTAAAGAAAATGGTCAACTTGTTACTAAAGAATTTCTAGATAAAATGAAAGACCACGCTATATTAATAAATACTGGACGTGGTGAAGTAGTTGATACTAAAGCCTTAATTCAAGCACTTAAATCTGGTCACTTGGCTGGTGCTGGGCTTGATACAGTAGAAAAAGAATCTGGAATATTCTTTAAAGATTTTTCAAACGGTTCAATAGGTAACGAAGAATTTGAACAATTAGTTGCTCTTTATCCTAGAGTTACTCTATCTCCACATATAGGTTCATTTACAGATGAAGCTGTTAAGAATATGATAGAAACAAGTTTTGAAAATCTACATGAATATATTTCTACTGGAGATTGTAAGAATAAAATAAAATAAGGAGTTCTATGACAAAATTAAGTGAAATATTAAATACGGCATTTTTATCCGCAATAGCTTGTACTGTTATTATTATACTAATAGGATATTATTTAAGAAAGAAAAATATAGTGCCTGAAAATTGTGCAAATGCTATAAGCTCTATGTCTTTGAGTGCAACATTGCCACCATTAGCTTTTACATCTTTTATGCAAGATATTAGACCTGAAACATTTACTACTGGAATGAACGTTCTAGTTTTCAGTTTTGTTGCATATATATTCTTAATAATGCTAGGGTATTTATTCTACTTTAAATATACTGGTAGATACAAAAAAGCACTAATTGTATTTACAGCTTTTGGTTCAACAACATTTTTTGCAATACCAATTATAGACGGGATAATAGGGTCATCTGGTACTTTATACGCAAATATATTCAATATTGGTTATAGGGTGTTTCTATATACATTTGGTTTAATTATGATGAGTGATATGGAATTTGAGCTAAAAAACCTTAAAAAGATATTTTTAAACCCAATAATTATTGCTACTTTTTTAGGATTAGTTTTCTGGCTTTTACAAAATAGATTCCCCATACTAAGAATTGATAGATCATTTAAACCTTTATTCTTTGTATTAAAATCTTTAGCACAAACATCTGCACCTCTTGCATTCTTTGCAATAGGTATGACATTGGCTAATGTTTCTTTAAAAGAATGTATAAAAGAAAAAATGACAATAATATACTGTATATTACGTTTAGTAGTAATACCTGCAATATTTCTAGTATTACTTGTATTACTAGACTATATAGGAATAAGATTTGAATACAACGCTGTTATAGCTATAATCATCATGCTAACAACACCACCTGCAACGGTTGCTGTTTCTTATGCTATAAAATACGATAATGAGGCTGTATTAGCATCTAATATTTCATTAATTGGAACCTTTATATCAATAATTTTAATAATATTCTGGGTAATAGTCTTAACAATTGCCCATGGTTATGGAATAATATAAAAATAGTCCCTTAAAAATTGGGACTATTTTTTTTGATTCTTTTAGAATTTAATATAGCAACTAGGGCAACTCCTACATCGCCAAACACTGCTCCCCATAATCCTGCAAGACCTAATACTCCAAGAATTATGACAATGAATTTAACTAGTAATATTATTACTATATTCTCTAGTACTATATACTTCATCTTTTTAGCTTTCTTTTTCAAAAGTGACACATTCATTAATGTATCTGTATTAAATACTATATCACTTGCACCTATAGCAACATCGCTTCCAACTCTTCCCATAGCAACTCCCACATCAGCCGCAGCTATTACTGGAGCATCATTGATACCATCACCTAGATACATTATCTTATCAACTAATTTCTTTTCTTCTAAGATTTTTAATTTATCTTTAGGTAGTAGGTTATAGTAACAATCATCTATTGCTAAAGCATTTTTTACTTCAAGTGCTGATAATCTATTATCACCTGTTAGCATTGCAATATTTTTTATACCAACTTGTCTCATACACTTTATTGCTTCTTTTGTATCTTTTTTTATTTTATCTTTAACATATATATTCAATACATATTGTCCATTAAATGCAACGTTTATATTCGTTCCATACTCATCTTTAATATTTTTAGCACTCTCTGGAATGTTAACCTTGTTCTTTTTCATCATATTGTCATTACCAACTAAAACTAAGTACTTATCTGTTTTAAGTTTGATACCTTGACCTGCTATTTCAGACAATTCTATGACCTTTATATCCTTACCAAAAGTCTTATCTTCTGTACCCGCATTTAAACTAAATTCATGATTATTACACAAGTCTTCTTCAGAATGTCCTATACGATGTCTATACTCATCAACATACATTGCCTTATCATTGTTTTTGCTATGATCTTTTGGCTTATGACAACAACCACAGTGCTTACAATAACTAATAAATTCCATATATACATCATCATATTGAACCTTAGTTAATCCATATTTTGCTTTAATAAACTCAATAATACTCTTAGCAATTGGGTGATTAGAGTTATTCTCAGCTATATATATATGCTCAAATATTTCTCTTTCTTCCAAATCTCTAACATTATCGTAATATTCATTTACTTCTGATACATGGAACTTCCCTTCTGTTATTGTACCAGTTTTATCTAAAAATACTGTATCAACTTTTTCTATAGTATCAAATATGTTTATAGCCTTAACCAATATACCCTTTTTAGCTAATGCCCCTACACCTGTAAAATATGTTAATGGAATACTTAATACCAATGCACATGGGCAAGAAATTACAAGTAAGACTATACTACTGTAAATAGACCTCTCAAATGTTACATTTTTCAAAAATAGTGGTGGTAATATTGCTACTAATATAGCTAAAACTATTATACTTGGTGTATACCAATTTGAAAATTTAGTTATGAACTTATCTGCCTTAGTCTTTTTGTGCATAGAACTTTCAATCAACTCTACCAATTTAAACATTGAAGAGTCTTCATATGTATTAGTTACTTTAAGGATAATCTTAGAATTCATGTTTATAGCACCAGCATAAACTTCTTGCCCTATATCTATATGCTTTGGCATACTTTCTCCAGTAAGTGCTGATAAATTAAATTCTCCAGACCCTTTTACTACTATTCCATCCAAAGGTACTTTTTCACCTGGTTTAACTAGAATATATGAATCTTTTTTTACATCTTCTATTTTTACTTCTTCATAAGTTTCAGTTTCATTTAATATTACATTAGCTGTCTTTTCTTTTAATTCAAGTAAATTTTTAATATCTTTTCTTGAATTAATTATTGCTATATTTTGGAAATACTCTCCTATAGCATAAAAAAGCATTACTCCACAAGCTTCTTCAAATGAACCAATTAAAAATGCGGCAATTGTAGAAATACTCATTAATACTTTTTCATCAAAAAAATCTTTTTTTGTCACACAATTATATGCCCCTATTAATATTGGAAGGCCTATAACAAGGTATGCAAAAATATATACGGGTATGAAAAAGTAATATAGCTCATAGTCTACATATCTAAATTTTTGTAATAATTCCACTACAAAAGCAACTACAAATAGACAAAGCGAAATTATTATTAACATACGTTCTTTATCTAATGTAGCTAATTCATGGTCTGCATCTATATCTGCCTTGCTTTTATTTGCTTCCAATACACTAACTTCTGGTTCTATGTATCTTATATCTTCTTTTACTTTTTCTATATCACTAGTCGATATTATCATAGTTTTAGTTGTAAAACTAATACTAACTTCATTGACATAGTCTTTTTTTAATAAATACTTTTCTAATTTTGTTGCACAATCTGCACAATCTAATCCCTCTAGCCTATATTTTTCCATAAAAATACTTTTACCCCCAAACTATTTATAGTCAGATTATACAATATAAAAAAAAAGAAGTCAAAACTTCTAAATATTTATTCTGCTTCTTTTTCTTCTTTAGCATCTGCTAAAACTTTTCTTCCTCTATATAGCCCTGTTTCTAAATTTACTCTATGTGGTCTTCTTACTGTTCCATCTGCCTCAACTATAAATGAAGGTGCTGATATCCCATCATGTGATCTTCTCATATTTCTTTTCGCTTTAGAGGTTCTCTTCTTTGGTACTGCCATTTGAAGACTCCTTTCATTTTTTACGTTAACATAAGAATTATACTCAATTACAGGTTTTTTGTCAAGGAAAAACACTTTATAATTTTTTTTATTTTACATCATTACCATAATAAGCATTTTTACCATGTTTTCTATTGTAATGCTTATCTTGGATGCACTTAGGAGCTTCTTTAACATCTTTATTTATCATCTCAGTTAATATTGCCATTTTTGCTACTTCTTCTAAAACAACTGCATTGTATACAGCTTTTTTTGCATTTTCACCCCATGAAAAAGAACCATGGTTTTTGCATAATATTGTAGGTGTTGCCATATAGTCTAATTTTTCAAATGTTTCTATAATTACCTTACCTGTATTTTTTTCATATGCTTCATTTATTTCTTCTTCTGTTAGGTTTCTACTACAAGGTATATCACCATATATGCTGTCTGCGTGTGTTGTTCCATAACATGGTATATTTCTTCCTGCTTGTGCAAAACTTGTTGCATATGTAGAATGTGTATGAACTATACCTCCAATTTTGCTAAATGCCTTATAAAGTTCTACATGAGTTGGTGTATCAGATGATGGTTTGTATCTACCTTCTACAACGTTACCTTCTAAATCAACTACAACCATATCATCTGGAGTTAATTTATCATAATCAACACCACTAGGCTTTATTACAAACAATCCCTTTTCTCTATCTATTTCAGAAACATTTCCCCATGTAAACTTCACCAAATTATACTTTGGTAAGTCCATATTAGCTTCATATACTCTCTTTTTTAATTCTTCTAACATTTTAATGTTCCTTTTCTATTTCATCTAACATTGTTCTAAATGTACTTACTGCAAACCTTATATCTTTTTCAAAGTCTTCTTGTCCAACATACCACAATTCTGTAACATATCTTCTAACACCTATATTCCACAACTCTTCTAAACACTCTCTAAAGTTTACGTGTCCTGTTAAAAATGGTATTTCTCTATAATGACCTGGAATACTTTCCTTTATATGTGCTGCAACAGTTAAATGTTCACCTTCTTTAATATCATCTAAAACATCCTCGTTATATATCAAAGATGAATTTTTAATATTACCTAAGTCTGGATATATCTTTAAAAATGGTGAATTAATATATTCTACTACTTCTTTAGCTTTTTTTACTGTATCCATAAATGGTGTTTCCATAGTTTCAAAAGCTAACATTACACCATATTTACTAGCTATTTCTGTCGCTTTTTTTAAGTTTTCTAAGAATAATTCTTTAGTCTTTTGGTTACCTTTTTCATAATATACATCATAACCTGCAAGTTGTATTATTCTCACACCTAAACTATCCGCTAACTTAATCGCCTTTTCTATTATCTCCATACTTCTTTTACGAATATTCTCGTCTAAAGAACCCATAGGATATTTTCTTTGTCCTGATAAGCACATACTTCGTATATTAAAGCCTACTTTTCTCATAGCAATAACTACATCATCTACAGTTTCTTTATCCCAATCTAAACGACTTAATTTTTCATCTGTTTCATCTATACTAATTTCCATAAAGTCATAACCAAGTTGTTTAGCTAGTTCTAATTTTTCTTTAATACTTAAACTATTAGGCATAGCTTTTTCATATACCCCTAATACATATTTTTTCATAATTCTCCTATAATATTTGTAAGAATGGTAAATCTGTCTCCATTTCAAATGCATCTTCAAATCCACGTGGGTACATATATTCCATATCATCTTTGTTATCTGGATATATGAACTTACCACCAGGTTGCCAAATATATGGTTTAAACTTGTATTTTAATCTCTTTCTTCTCATTTCCCATAATACTAATATTTCATTTGTATCTGACATAAAGTTAGTCCAGATATCATGGTGTATAGGTATAATTACATTAGTATCTAAACTTTCAGCTACTCTTAATACATCTGAAGCTGTTAATTTATCTGTCATACCTCTTGGATTTTCTCCAAATCCTACAAACGCAACATCAACTTTGTGATCTTTTGCATGTTTTACATAATAGTTTGAATAGTGTGAATCTCCAGCATGATAAATATTTCCTGCATCTGTTTTTACTAGATAATTTACTGCCATATCATCCATATCAGGTGGTAATTTACCTTTCAATACAACATCTTCACTTACTGTTAATAACATTGTTCTATCAAATGATTCTAACATAACTATTTCCATATCTTTGATTTTTACAATATCACCTGGTCTAACACAAACTATTCTTTCTTCAGGCACTCCCCATTTTCTCCATAAATCACAACAACTCTTAGGACCAATAAATTTAGCTTCTGGACAATTTTGTGTTATTGCTGCAGCGACATTTACATCTATATGATCACTATGACTATGAGTTGCTAATATTGCATCTATCTTTGTAATTTTAAATGGATCTATTAAGCAAGGTGTGTTTCTTAAATTTGGTTGTAATTTAACGCAACCACAAGCTCTTTGATGTTGGTGTTTTGGTTTCATAAATTTATTTTTCTTAGTTCTCTTACCAGTTGATAGCCATAAATCTATACAGATATTAGCACCACCATTTGTTTTAATCCATGTACCCATATTTCCAAGCCACCACATAGCGACTTTACCTTTTTCAACAACTTCTTCATCAATTTCTTCATTTAGCCAAGTTCCCCATTCAGGAAATGTGTTTAGAATCCAGCTTTCTCTTGTTATTTCATTAATTTTAGACATTGTATCTCTCCTTATGCTTTTTTTATAGAACGGTTTTTTATATTTATTTACTTACAACTTTATTATATTTCATAAAAGAAATTAAAGAAGTCCAATTTATTACTATTGATGTGTTCAATATTGGGATAAAAAAAAGAAAGGCTTTTAACCTTTCTTGTATATAGCTTTTACGATATTAACCATATCACTATCTTTAAATACACTATCTACTATTACCACTTCTTTTTCTACGTCTAAAACCTCTGTAGATACTATTAAATCTATCTTCGATAAATCTATTTTATATATCTTAGACTTTCTAATAATATCTTCTATTTTGACATTTTTTAATAAATTTTCTATTTTAACTTTTATTAATTTTTTAATAATAGCACTTTCATCTGTTACAATTAATATCCTACACTTTTTCTTTTTATACACTCTTGCAAAAGCCATAGTTAAAACTGCAATATTTTCTGCATTAAAATCATCATCTATTTCTTTTGCAATTTCATAAATTATATCATACAACTCTTTGTATTCTTTTTTTACTTTATCACAATCAATATCAAACGATATTATCTTATACTCTCTTCTAACGTATATAACCTTTAGATATGTAACTATGTCGTTTATAATCTCATCTTTATCATCTATTTTTACCTTAGTCTTTAGACAGAACTTGTCTACCATATCTTTTGCATACTCTATATATTTTTCATACTGTTTACTCTTACTATGCACATCAAGCATTTTGCCTGTACTAAGTACAATTAGAGTAAATAGCATTAATACATTATCGTTATACTCCAATTTAAGATCTACAAACAAATCCTTTAAGTATCTATACTCTAGTCTTTCCTTTAGTATATCTGTTCCTTTTATACACTCATTACTATTATTCAATGAAAATAGATAAAGGTATGGAAAAGAAAATATTAAATTATCTAATTCTTTAGGTGTAATTTCTTTACCTAATTTTTCTTCAAAGTATATTAGCTTCTCTATTAGTAGTGATATAAACTCATCTGTAAATATATAGCCTAAATTACTATACATCATCAAGAAATACTGAATGAACTTAGTATTTTTCGAATTAAATATCTCTTTTAAGATACTGTATAAATACTGAATTTCAAATAGTACTGGACCTTTTAATATATATCCACCTTTTGTAGCTGTCACCAAGTCAAGTTTTTCATTGAATTTTTTTGTTCTTTTCTTAATTTCCTTTATGTCACAAATTACAGTGTTTTTTGTAACTAAAAATTTATCAACCAAATTTTCTACCGTGTGCTTTTTAGGATAAGTTAAAAGATAAACTGCCATAGCTTTTCTTCTCTCATCTGTACTTAATGTATATTCTACATCCTTTATTAGCAATCTTAAGAAGTTTTTCTGACTTTCATTTATACATATCCCTTTTCTTGGTATATTATACACCAAGTCTATTCCATTCTTTTTTAATTCAATATTAACTTTTTCTATAGCATAATATACTATTCTTCTACTCTTCCCTATCTTCAACGCTAAGTCTTTAACAGTTAAATTAGTACTTGAGTTTATGAAATTAAAAATCAAATCATATGTTACATTGTCTATAAACATTATACTCCTACTCTACTATGTATAAAGCAATTTCATTTGTTTCCCTATTAGCAGCTATTAGATATTGTTTACCATCTTTTTCAAAGTAGTTTACGTTTGCTGCACCAACATTTTCGTCAATTATATCATATTCATAGTCATTATTTCTATAACGTAATATTATTGTTCTCATTTCTTCTCTTCTGTGTCCAATAACAACAACTTTTTCTCCATTTAATTCTCCTGCCCATATTGCATGCAAGAACATCATATCTTCAGGAAATTCTTTTACTAACTTATACTTTTTATCTATTAGCTTATACACTCTTAACTTATGACCGTGGAAAGGTGATAGAACTACTAATTCCTTATTACCATCATTATCTAAATCTATTAGTGTTGCATCACTACCTGGATCACTTATCAATTGTTCAACATTCCACTTATCGCCTAATTTTTTAGGTGGTGTGTAAAGATAAACTCCACTATCACATGAAACTATTCCTTTTTCTTGACCATCTTCTACTATTCTGTAATATCCATGATTTTTTAACATATTTTCTTGTATAACTGTACAATCTTTCTCAGTTATGACATCACAATGTTCTAGATCATCTGGTAATACTGTGAAATATGTTTTACCAGGACTACGCCAGTCATCCTTGTATTCATGATTTGTCTTTAATGCACAAATTAAAAGATATTTTGTTCCATCCTCACCTTTTAATACATCAAATCTATGTGCAAATGGTACAATTGCAATTACTCTTGTCTTAAAATTATACTTTCCATCAGAAGTAACATAAACAATTTTTGCATTCTTTGAATCATTAGGTGAATAAAATTGTTGAGTTGCTAAAAACTCTCCATTTGTGCCTTCTAGAGGAACTATACTCATTGTTCCACCTATACCATCCCATATTGTAGCTTTTCTTTCTAAATCATGATTGTAGATGTAGCATTGGTCATCCTTTTCAGCTGCAACTATTATATGATGTTCATTATTATACATAATATTTGCTATACAGTAGCACTTTGTCAATTCATCTAAAACTTTTTTTGTTATCTTCATATACTCTCCTATCTATAAAGGGTGGCACTGCCACCCTATATTATTCCATTTTCTTTTAATCTTTCTTCCATTTCTTTATCAGATATAGGATTTTTTAAACCTATGACTATCTTACCTGCTTCTATAGCTTGATTAAATTCCTTGATGAATGCTAAAGGGCATAGAGTTACATCAAACATCTTTGCTTGACCTTTACCTTCAGATAAAGAACAGTGATGTACCTTTGAACATTGTATATTATTACGTTTAATTACCTTTTCTAAAGTTAATTTCATCATTAAACTAGTACCTGCACCATTTGCACATGAAACTAAAAATGTCATAATCTTATCCTCCTATTTAATATTTTTTCTTCTCTTGTATTCTTCATAATCTTCAGTTATTAAGAAGTAATTTTCTTTGTCTTTCATATATTCTAATTGTGGTATTAGAACTAAAATAACTACTATTAAACCTACACCTATGTAGCTTAAGTACTTCATTAATACTGTGAATACTGGCCAAACAACTGCCCAATCCCACATTCCTAAATATCCACCATAAGCTGCCATTCCAACAAAACTTGCAATAAATGCTGAACCAAATACTTGCAATAATCCTGAAATGAATGGGAAAATTAATGTTGCTTTAAATCCACCTTTACTATTTGCATAAACACCTATTGTTGCATTATCAAAGAATACTGGAACGAATCCTGCTACTATTAAAACTGGTGATTTCAACATAATTAATGTTATTATCGCAACAAATTGACCTATAGCACCTGCTAAAAATCCAATAGTTATTGCATTTGGTGAACCAAAGTTATATGATATAGCACAGTCTACTCCTGGAACAGCACCTGGTAATAGCTTGTCAGATATACCTTTAAATGATTGTGTAAGTTCTGCTATAAATGTTCTAACTCCTAATTGCAATATTGCAAGATAAACTGCAAAGTGTAAGCAAGTTTCTAGAATATAGAAGAAGAAGTTTGCATCTGGTTTTAAGAATTTATGTTCTACTAAGAATGGTTTTCCTAATAGTGTTAGTATAGCTCCAAAGAATATTAGCATTAATACACCAGTTGATACCATATTATCATTGAATATTGACATAAATCCTGGTAAATTAATATCTTCTATTCTCTTACTTCCTTTTCTTCCAGCCTTCATATCTGCCTTTGCCATCTTATCAGCTAAGTATGTAAATAGTGCTACTCCAAACATTTGTTGGTGGGCTATTGTAAATCCTGCACCATCTGTTAATTCTTGAGAATATTTAACTAATAGGTTTGAACCTACTGCCCAGTATAGTCCAAGTAATATAGCCATTACTATTAATAGCTTAATATCGTGAGTTAATAGACCTGGAAGAGCAAATAAGATTAACCAGTATGCTGTTGCTGCTTGTTGTAATTGAACGTGTCCTGTTGTAAATACTGATCTTAATTTTGTTATTCTTGAGAATCTAACAAGTAATAAGTTTGTAATAAAAGCTATTGCTAATAGTAAAACTACTCCTGAGAATCCTTTACCAAATACTTCTTTTACTCCTGCTTCTACAGCATTTTGACCAAAGTATGGGTCTATAACAACTGCATGTAAATTGTATTTTTCTTTTAATCCTACTAATATAGGTCTAAAGTTTTTTACTAATCCTCCTGAACCAACTGATAGAATAAAGTACCCTATAATCGCTTTAAGTGTTCCACTTAAGATTTCATACCATGGTTTTTTCAATAGAATGTAACCTATAAGCACCATAAATCCTATAAAAAATGCTGGTTTAGTTAAAATGTTTGTTAGGAAAAACTTCCAAATCAATGCAATATATTCCATATTGTACCTCCACTATATATCATATTTCTCTGATAATTTCTTTAAATCTTCAATATTATTAATTTTAAATAATTCTTCTTTTAATTCGTCGTTCAATAAGACTTCCATTAATTTTTGTATGTTTTCTATATGAACTTCTTTGTCTTTAGATGCTAATGTGAAAAATAAGGTTGCCTCATTTTCATCATCAAATTTTACGGGCTCTTCAAATTTTGTGAAAGAAATCTTTGTATTATATACATTTTCACCTTGTTCTGTTGAATGTGGCATTGCAATACCAGGTTCTATTACTATATACGGCCCATATTTTTTTATACATTCTATTACTTCTTCACTGTACTTATCACTTACAACCTTATTATCCACCAGTGCTTGACAACTTTTTCTTAAAGCATCTTCCCATGATGAAGCTGAGGTATAAAATGCATAATTTTTTTCTCTTATTATCTCTTTTAACATGTTTTTCTCCAAAAAAAATCTAAAAAAAATGGCTTATACTCAATCACACAAAAATGTGACGACATAAACCGCTCTCTATAATATGTAAGTAAATAACCTTCTACGCAAAGTATACCTTGAAAATAAAAAATGTCAACTTTTTTCTTTGTAAAATATACTTGACATAATATAAAAGTTGTACTAAAATAGAAATATATTGAAGGAAAGAGGTATAATTATGGCAATAATCGGAAAAAAATTAGAAGATTTTACAGTTAATGCTTATCACAACGAAAGTTTAGATGTAATTAACTTTGAAAAAGATATATTAGGTAGTTGGTCACTATTCTTCTTCTATCCTGCTGACTTTACATTTGTATGTCCAACAGAATTAGAAGATTTACAAGATCACTATTTAGAATTCAAGCACTTAGGATTCAAAGTATTCTCTGTAAGTACAGATACTCATTTCTGTCATAAAGCATGGCATGATACATCTGAAAGAATAAATAAGATACAATACTCTATGATAGGAGATAAAACTGGTAAATTAGCACGTATGTTTGATGTTTATGATGAAGAAACTGGATTAGCTAATAGAGGTGCTTTCATTGTAAATCCAGAAGGTGAAATCGTTGCTTGTGATATCACAGCTGATGGAGTTGGTAGAGAAGCAAGTGAAATATTAAGAAAAGCTACTGCTGCTAAGTTCATAGCAGAACACCCAGGACTAGTTTGCCCTGCAAAATGGAAAGAAGGAGAAGAAACTCTAAAACCAGGTCTTGATTTAGTAGGTAAACTATAATGCTCTTAGATGAAAATATAAAGGGACAACTAAGAGAGTATTTCAAGAATATCACAAGACCTATTGTTTTTCATACAAAAAATACTAATGATAAAATGAATGAATTTTTAAATGAAATAATAACTTTAAATGAAAATTTAAAAATTGAAAAAGATGATAACTTAGATTGTCGTGATAATTCTTTTGAAATATTTGATGGTAATACTGCTACTGGCATTGTATTCTCTGGCATACCTGGTGGTCATGAATTTAATAGCTTTATACTAGCAATATTATCAATATTTGGTTTAGGTGAAAAATTAACACAAAGCCAAATAGATTTTGTAAAAGATATACATGATAAAATAAATATAGATGTATTTATCAGTCTATCTTGTACATTCTGCCCTGATGTTGTACAATCTTTAAATAGAATAGCTCTAGTTAACAAAAATATTAGAGTGAATACTATAGACGGTAACGAATATATTGATGAAGTAAGAGAAAAAAGAGTAATGGCTTCTCCTAGTTTGTATATAAACAATAAATTTGTTACATCAGGTGCTCAAAGTACAGATAAATTAATTGATATAATAAGAGGAAGACATGATTAAAGAAGCTTGTATAGGTTCAATAAAAGAAGCTCTACTTGCACAAAAAAATGGTGCAAATAGAATTGAACTTTGTGATAATTTAGAAGAGGGTGGAACAACTCCATCGTATGGGACTATTAAAAAATATATTGATATACTAAATATACCTATAGCTTGTATGATAAGACCTCGTGGTGGGAACTTTACATACACTAAAGAAGAAATTGAAGTTATGATAGAGGACATCAAAGTTTGTAAACAACTAGGTGTTGAATCTGTTGTGTTTGGTGTTTTAAAAGAAGACAACACATTAGATATTGAAAATATGAAAATATTATGTGATGTAGCAAAACCTTTAAATATTGTTTTTCATAAGGCAATTGATGAAACTAAAAACCCTTTAGATTTAGTTGATACACTATATACCCTTGGAGTTAATAGAATCCTTACTTCTGGTACAAAAAATACTGCTATTGAAGGTAGTGATATTATTAATTCTTTAATTGAAAAATGTAGAGATAAAATAACTATAGTTGCTGCAGGTAAAGTTACAAAAGATAATCTAGAGTACTTAAGTAATATATTACATACAGACCAATTTCATGGTAAAAAAATTGTATAAAAAATTGGACTTATTCGGTCCAATTTTTCTTATTCATAATCTTTTTTTTATCTAAAAATGTCTGTAATATTATTGTTGCTGCTACCTGATCAACAACTTGTCTTTTTTGCTTAGCATTTTTCTTAGAAGTTCTTAAATAGAATTCAGCTTGTTTTGTTGTCAATCTTTCATCAATATAATATATATTGATTTTAGGTTCTTTTTTCTTTAATTCTAGTGAAAACTTTTCTACCTTTTCTACCTGTATTTCACTATTACCATTAAGTCTTAAAGGTTTACCTATTACTAACTCGTAGCTATTTTCTTCCTTACAAATTTCTAATATCCTTGTTATAGCATCTTCTTTTTGCCTATTTATCGTACAATATCCAGTAGCTAATATCTCAAGTGTATCACAAGTAGAAATGCCTACCCTTGTATCTCCATAATCAATCCCTATATACTTCATTATCTTCCTTCTATATATTTCTCAAAATCTTCTAGTATTTTAAGTAATGGTTTATCTAAAAATTTTTTTGCTTCCTCTTGCATACTTTTTTCTATACCATAATATGCCTGTGCAACGCCTCCACAAATAGCACCTATAGTATCACTATCTCCACCAATTGAAATTGCATTTCTTATTGCATCTTCAAAACTATTAGATTCAAAAAATGCTTCTAGGGCTTGTGGAACACTATTTTGACAAGTTTCATTAAATTCATAACTGTCTCTTATTTCATCTAATTTAAAGTCGATGTTATAGTAATTTTTAATTACATATTCTTTGATTTCTTCTTTTCTTTTACCTATTCTAGCAAGATATATACAACACGCTATAGCTCTTGCACCCTTTATACCTTCAGGATGATTATGACTTACACCTGTTACAATATCAGATAATTTCACTGCTTCTTCTAAGTCTTTTGATAAAAATCCCACAGCACTTATTCTCATAGCAGCACCATTACCAAAGCTATTATATGGTTTAGGGTTATAGAATATCCAATCAAAAAAGTTAAGTCCATACCCACAATCTGGATAATTTCTACCTATAGTTTGCATATAGTAAATAGCTTTCTCTTTTAAATCTGAATAATCTTTTTTACTCTCCATTAGTGCTTTAGCAATAGCTAAACTCATAATGCTATCATCAGTAAAAAAGCATTCCTTTGAAAAGAACTCAAAATCTTTTTTCCTATAATTATTAAACTCAAAACGTGACCCAACAATATCACCTATAATAGCTCCTAGCATGATTACCTCTTTAACATAATATATTTTCTACTTTTTCTAATGCTTCATTTAATTTTGCAACATCTTTACCACCTGCTTGTGCAAAGTCTGGTTTTCCACCACCATTACCACCTGTAATTTGGGCTACTGTCTTAACTATATCTCCTGCCTTATACTTCTTAGTTAATTCTTTTGATACTCCACAAGCAAATCCTATTTTATCATCATTTACTGTTGCAAGTAGAACTATTACGTTATCTACTTTATTCTTTATCTTGTCTATATAAGTCTTTAAGTCTTTTTGTTCTGCTTTTACCTTTTTAACTATTAGACTTACTCCATTTATATCCTTCTTTTCACTAATTATTCCAGATATTTTATGACTTATTAATTCATCTTTTAAGCTTTCAACTTCTTTTTCTAATTCTGTATTTTTTTCTATGCTCTTTTTAACTGTATCTTGTAATTGATGTACATCAGTCTTAAATTCATCTGCAACATTTTGTAGTAAATCTCTACTTTCGTTTACATAATCATATGCACCAAATCCTGTTACAGCTTCTATTCTTCTAACTCCACTCGCTTTTGCTTGTTCAGATAGAATATAGAAAGAACCTATAACTCCTGTGCTAGGACAGTGTGTTCCTCCACAAAGTTCTGCTGAATATCCAACTATATCTACTACTCTAACTATATCCTTATACTTTTCATCAAACAAGGCTATTGCACCCATTTTATCAGCAACATCCTTTGTTGTGTTAGTAACTTCTAGTTTCATATCTTTTTGTATGATTTCATTAACTCTTCTTTCAATTTTTCTTAGAGTTTCTTTATCTATTGCCTTACCATAAGTAAAGTCAAATCTTAATCCCTTATCATATACTAGTGAACCTGCTTGATTAACATGATCTCCTAAGATTTCTTTTACTGCTCTATGTAAGATATGTGTTGCTGTATGGTTTCTCATTGTCTTAGATCTAAAGTCTTTATCTACTTCTAGTTCTACTATATCTCCAACACTAGGTATTTCACCATCGATTGTAACATAGTGAATGAATATATCAGACTTCTTTATTAAATCTTTAACTGTTGCCTTGAAACTATCGTTATATATCACTCCATGGTCACTTACTTGTCCACCTTGAGCAGCATAAAATGGTGTCTTATCAAATATCATTTCATATGTATCTTCATCTTTTTTTGATATATGCAGAATTTCTGCTCTATCTTTTAGAGTTTCATAACCAGTAAACTTAGTTTCACCATGTTGTTTGTAGAAATTAGAGATAAATTCATCTTTTATCATATCACTCATAACTACTCTTGAGCTTTTTGATCTTTGCACTTGTTCTTCTAACTTCTTATTAAACTCTTCTTCAGAAACTTCTATATTATGTTGTTCACACACTAACTTAGTTAATTCAAATGGGAAACCAAATGTATCGTATAACTTAAATGTTGTACTTCCATCTATTTTTATCCCTTTAGTTATATCATCTAAAAGTAATTCTGTTCCAGCTTTTAATGTCTTAGCAAATTTTTCTTCTTCAGATTGTATAACATCTTTAATTTCTTCTTTTTTATCTACTAATTCTGGATAAGCTTCTTTCATAGTTTCAACTACAGAATCTACTATCTTATACAAGAAAGTTTCACCCTTATTAAATATTTCCTTATTTGCAATACTTCCAGCACCATAAGCTCTTCTTATTAATTTCTTTAAAATATATCCTCTTCCTTCATTTGATGGTAATACTCCATCACAAATTAAAAATGTAGCTGCTCTTACGTGGTCTGCTATTATTCTAATTGCTGTATTATCTTTTTCAGTTAAGTTTACTACATCCTTAATACTCTTAATTATCTTTTCAAATATATCTGTATCAAAGTTATTAGACTTATGTTGTACAACAGAGGCAACTCTTTCTAATCCTGCTCCTGTATCTATATTCTTTTCTGGTAATGGAACTAAACTTCCATCTTCTTTTCTATTCCATTCAGTAAATACTAAATTCCATATTTCAAGGAATCTATCTCCTTCATCTCCAGGCTTGCAATTTATTTCTTCATTGTTTTTACCCATATTTAAAGTGTCATAATATATTTCACTACAAGGTCCACAAGAACCTATAGGTCCTGCTGCCCACCAGTTATCTTCATCACCTAATCTAACTATATGTGTTGGGTCTATACCTATTTCATCTTTCCATATGTTGTATGCTTCATCATCAGTCTTGTACACTGAAACATAAAGTCTGTCTTTATCTATTTTCAACACTTCTGTTATATATTCCCATGACCAACAAATTGCTTCTTTTTTAAAGTAATCTCCAAATGAGAAATTCCCTAACATTTCAAAAAAAGTATGGTGTCTTGGTGTTCTTCCAACATTTTCCAAGTCATTAGTTCTTATACATTTTTGATATGTTGTTACTCTTTTTGTAGGAGCCTTTTTTTCTCCTAAAAAGAACTTCTTAAATGGTACCATACCTGCTACTGTTAAAAGTAGAGTTTTATCTTCTGGTATCAATGAAGCACTCTCAAAATGTTGATGTTTCTTACTTTCAAAAAATTCTATAAAGCTTCTTCTTAATTCATTACCAGTCATAATTTTTTCCTTCCTATTGCTTTTTTCAATTATTATACCACACCTATTCAATATTGTTAACAAAGTCCTTTAAGTCTTGTAAGATATTTAATGCCTTTAATGG
This sequence comes from Sneathia sp. DSM 16631, assembly GCF_014892235.1. Classification (NCBI taxonomy): domain Bacteria; kingdom Fusobacteriati; phylum Fusobacteriota; class Fusobacteriia; order Fusobacteriales; family Leptotrichiaceae; genus Sneathia; species Sneathia sp. DSM 16631. Next base: position 136,413 of record NZ_JADBHL010000002.1, read on the forward strand.
TGTTATATTATTAATATCTATCTGTTTAATTTCATCTCTTAATTCTTCTAATTCTTCATTTCTTTTTTCTTCATTCACTTTTTCTACATAACTAGGATTATCAAATAGAGATAATTGCCCTATATTCTCATTTTTCACAACCATGTTGTTTCTATCTTCTAACTTAGAAAGTATTAGCTTAGACTCTCTTAATATACTTTGAGGTAAACCAGCTAATTTAGCAACATATGTTCCATAAGATTTATCAGCACTTCCACAAGTTATTGTTCTCAAGAAAATTACACGAGAATTCTTTTCTTCCACATTTATTCTGTAATTTACCACTCTTTCATACTTAGATTCTAACTCATTTAATTCATGGTAGTGTGTTGCAAATATTGTTTTTGCACGAATATTATCATGTATATATGATGATATTGCTGTAGCTAGTGCCATACCATCATATGTTGATGTTCCACGACCAACTTCATCTAGTATGATAAGACTCTTACTTGTAGCAGTATTTAATATTTGTGAAACTTCACTCATTTCAACCATAAATGTACTTTGCCCAGTTAATATATCATCACTAGCACCTATTCTTGTTAAAAACTTATCTACTATGCATAGATTTGCTGATTTTGCTGGAACATACATTCCAATTTGTGCCATTATACATATTAGTGCTATTTGTTTCATATATGTTGATTTACCTGCCATATTAGGCCCTGTTAGTATTATGAAGTTCTTTTCTTTGGTAAAATGTACATCGTTTTCTATAAACTGAGTGGAGATAAGTTGTTCTACTATTGGGTGTCTACCGTTTAGTATGTGTATTACTCCCTCATCATTAAATTCAGGTAAACAATATCCATTGCTTATACTAACAAATGCATATGATGCCATTACATCTATATACGCCACTATATTAGACAATTGTAGCAAGACATCTTTTTCTTGTTTGATAAGATTGCTTAATTCTTTAAACAAGTTATACTCTAACTCTACTAATCTAGCCTTAGCATTAATTATCTTATCCTCGTATTCCTTTAGCTCTTCTGTTATATATCTCTCACAATTTGCTAATGTTTGCTTTCTAACATATCTACTCGGAACATCCTTTATATTCGTTTTTGACACTTCAATAAAGTAACCAAACACCTTGTTATACTTAATCTTTAAAAACTTAATCCCTGTTTTTTCTTTTTCCTCTTGCTCTATATTCACCAAATACTCTTTACCATGTTTAAGTATCATATTTAATTCACTAATTAAAGGATTAAAGTTTTCATTTATCATACCGCCTTCTCTTACAGAAAATGGTGGATCTAGAACTAAATACCTGTCTATTTCATTACATAATTCTCCTAAAAAATCTGTTTTAATACTAGAGAACTTTTCAGGCCATAGTTCTATTATTTTAATATAGCTTTTGAAAGTATAGTATAGGGCTCTAATGTCCTTTGCATTTTCATTACCAAATACTATTTTACTTAATATTCTTTGCATATCATAAGTACTAGCTAAATTCTCTCTTAAGTCTTCTCTTAAAAGTGTATTATCTATCAAGTATTTAACATCTTTTTGTCTTTCTATTATCTTATCCTTATCTATTAAAGGATAGTTAATATATTCTTTTAAAAGTCTTGTACCCATAGCTGTTTTACACTTATCTAGTACCCATAAAAGACTACCATAGCTTGTTTTATCTCTCTGATTCTTTATTAACTCCAAATTCTTTGATGTATTAATATTTATACCAGCATAATTACCATCATTTATTACCGTAATCTTCGGTATGTTTATATCCACATTAATCTGTGTTTCTAATATATACTCTAGTAAACCTGCACATGAATCTATTAATGTCTTATCATCTAACCCAAAACTATCAAGACTAGTCAAAGAAAAATAGCTACTTAAAAATTCCACAGAATTTTTAGGCTTGTCTATTATACTCGTACTTATTTCTTTCCCATTCAAATATTCCTTAACATTAGGATAAGTATACTTTGTCATTAATAGTTCTTTTACATCTAGCATATATATTAATGAATTAATATTTTTTGTATCTACTATACACGCATTAAACACCCCTGTCGTTATATCCACATAAGAAAAATATGCCTTATCATTTTCTGTAATAACACAAGCTATGTAGTTATTAGACTTTGCATCCAAATTTTCTACATCTATTACAGTACCTGGAGTAATGACTTTAATAACTTCTCTTTTTACTATACCTTTTGCAAGTTTAGGATCTTCCATCTGCTCACATATTGCGACCTTGTAACCTGCATCAACCAATTTTGAGATATATCCACTAACACTGTGGTATGGAACTCCTGCTAAAGGAACATCCTCACCTTTTTCTCTATTTCTCTTGGTTAATGTTAAACCTAAGACCTTAGATGCTATTATTGCATCGTTAAAGAACATCTCATAAAAGTCTCCCAATCTAAACATTAATATCTCATCTTTATACTTTCCCTTTATTTCATGATATTGCTTCATTAAAGGAGTTGTATTATCTTTCATTTCTTACACCTTGCTTTACAACTAACTTAAAAAATACAACCAACATACTGATTATTGTAATTATTGTAACTATTACAAAAATTATCTTTGGATCTTCTTTTACTGACTTTGAAAGTACTACATATATTCTATCACCAAAAAATATTCCAAAGGCAAAAAATGCTTGAAATATACCCATACTAATATTTCTATTCTTTTGTTCAAAATATTGTAGTGCTATTGAGATAAGTGAAATATATGTTCCACCATAACCAAAGCCATTAAATATATATCCAAAAAAGGCTAAGTATGGATTGTTGGTAAATAGGATTATTGCATAAAAGCACAAAAAGCTTCCAAGACTTAGTAATAGTGTCTTTTCTATACCTAATTTTTTCTTAAAATATGTACCAACTAATACACTTGCTATTAACTGTGGTGTTGCAAACATAGTATCAAGATACGCTAGCATTATTGCTGGCATATTTAAGTACTTTCTAGCATACACTATCATATTAGGACCACTTGTTGAAAACTTTACAAATGATATTATTATCCCTATCACACAAACCACTAAAAATCTTTTGTTTGTTAGGACTATTCTAACTTTTTCTCTTGAAAATTGTGATTTGTTCTCGATTTCTCTCATATTCATACTGATGATAAAAGAGATTAGACCTATGGTACAAGAAAATAGCCAAAGATAATTGTAGTTCTTGTAACTCCCATATGTCCCTATATACTGTATAGGTGCTGCCATAAATTCTGCTAATAGAGGAGCAACTGCTAAAATAGACGCTGATACTGATGCATTACTTTCAGAAAATGTTTCAGAAAACATTACATTAAATACTGCTAGCATAGATGCACCTAATCCCATAGCTAATGAAGAATAATATACCGCCTCTATACTTGGTCTTTTAAACACTGTAAACGACGTTACTACTATTATCCCCATAGCAATTTGTATAAATACTTTTCTTTTTTGTAATATATCTGTTAAAAAAAATACTGGAAGTCTTACTATACAGCTAATAAGTCCATATGCAGATGTAACTTGAGAAGCAATTATTAGACTACCTCCAAGTCCTCCCATACTTATTGGGTCTACTATATACACCTTCCTATATGCCCTTATTATACTAATACTTGTCCAAAATAGGACTAACATCCAAAATATTATCTTTTGATTTTTGTTTAATTTGTACTTTTTAGATAATACGTAGATTATCACACCTGTAAATATTACCATTACTATTGATAAAATTATCTTCCCCATTCATTCTCCTAACTTTGTCATATTATCTCTAATTATATCAAAAATACCTAAAAATATCCATATTTGACTAAAAGTTGTAGATATAGTAAAATTTCATCATAGAAAGGACAAAAAATGGAAGGTATAAGACAAAATTTTAAATTTTTAATAGGAGAAACTAAGATACATCCAACTACAAAGATAACACTAGAATATTTAGTTAAACAAGATGCTGTATGTGCTGTAATATTTGATAATACATTAGAAAATGTATATTTAGTTAAGCAATATAGACCTGGTTGTGACGGATTATTACTAGAAATAGTAGCTGGGTTAATAGATAAAGGTGAAGAACCAATACATGCTGTATATAGAGAAATACTTGAAGAAACTGGATTTTCTAAATCAGACTTTTCTAGATTTGTAAAACTAGAAAACGCACAATATGTAAGTCCAGGATATACAACAGAAAAACTGTATTACTATGCTGGGGTACTAAAAAAAGATGCCAAACCTAAAGAACAACATTTAGATTTAGGAGAAGATATTACTGTGGTTAAAATGAGTACTAAAGAAATACTAAAAACATCAGTAGACAGTAAGACAACTTTTGCTATCAGCTATTTTTTAGGAGTATTAAAATGAATTTAATTAATTACATTAGGTCTTTTTTTAAAGAAACTTTAGTAGTTAAAAATGACCTTGGAATTTTAAATAATAGATTTGTAATTAACTTTAAAGATGCAAAAATAGCTATGGTCAATTGTTTGAAAATTGCTATGCAACGTAGTACAGGAAATATTGGGATAATAGACCTAAAGATATCAGTATACACTGAGAATGAACTTGTAAAAGTTAAAGATTTTAAAAATTCTATGAAAATTTTATCTGGAATAAAGAAGTATAATAAGGAGAGCTTCGATTCTTTTCTTAATAAGTTTTTTAACAGTAAGATAAGAGAGACAATTGAAAGTGAATTAAAGAATGAAGATACTTGGCTATGAAATAGAAAGAAAAAGGGTTAAGAATATAAACGTGAGAATTAGACAAGATGGTAGTGTGTACATATCAGCACCTCTTAATTTACATGAAAAATATATAGAAGATTTTTTGATAAAGAAAAGAGACTGGATAGAAAAAAATGTTAGTACATTCAAGAAATTTACAAATGCTAAAAACAATCTAGAACTTTACACCGACACTTCCCTTATACTCTACCTAGGAAAAATATACACTCTTCGTGTATTTCAAAGTCAAAAATTTTTAATCAATATCAATGAAAATGTAGTAGAGATACATACAGATAAAGTGGATAAAGAAAGTATAAAAAACATTGTATATACTAAAATATACTATGCAAATGCCAAAATTCTTTTTAAAAAGCGTATGGACTACTACTTAAATTTGACTAACAACGGTAGTATAAAAGAACTACGTTTGAGTGTTATGAAAACTAAATGGGGTATTTGTACTCCTGCAAAAAGAAAGATAACATTGAATATAGAGCTTATGAAAAAAAGTTTAACTGAGATAGACTCTGTAATAATACACGAAATTGCACATTTAGTTCACCCAAATCACAGCAAAGACTTCTACTTATACATCGATAAATATTTTAAGAACTATAAGGAAATTAATAAAAAATTAAATAAGATATTATAGGAGGAATTATGAACGAAAAAATACAAAAGATTTTTTCAGATCTTAACATAGACGGTTTACTTTTAACCGATTATTACAACAAAAGATATTTCACAGGGTTCACAGGAACTACTGGACAAGCACTAATAACTAAGGAAAAAAAATATTTCTATTCTGACTTTAGATATATAGAACAAGCAACTTTACAAACTAAACCTTATGGATTTACTTTTGTTCGTATTGAAAGAAGAGCAATAGACAATATTATTGAAGGTGTAGAAAAACATAATGTTAAAAGATTAGGATTTGATGATTTATCTATGTCATACAGCGATTATCAAATGTATTCTAAAGCTCTACCAAATGTAGAATTAGTTCCAGCTGGTAATGAAATGTTAAATGCAAGACAAATAAAGAGTCAAAAAGAAATTGAATATTTAAAAAAAGCTGCAAGTATAACTGACATAGCATTTAGTGAAACTCTAAAAATCATAAAAGAAGGAATTACTGAAAAAGAAATTGCTGCTCACTTAGAATATATACAAAGACTAAATGGTGCTGAAGATAAATCATTTGAAACAATAGTTGCTAGTGGTCATAGATCATCTATGCCACATGGTGTAGCAAGTGACAAAAAGATACAACGTAATGAATTCATAACTATGGACTTTGGTTGTTTGTATAATGGATATGCATCAGATATGACAAGAACAATATTCTTCGGTGACAAGGATAAAATATCTAGTGAACAAAAGAGAATATATGACTTAGTATATGAAGGACAAAGCATGGGTATAGAAATGCTTAAACCTGGAGTAATTGGTTCAAGTGTAGAATATGCTGTTAGAGATTACTTCAAGAAAAATGGAGACATGGATAAGTACTTTGGACACAGCTTAGGACATAGCTTTGGTTTAGAAGTTCACGAACCTCCTTACTGTTCAAGAGCTTGTGATGACAAATTACAAGAAAACATGGTTATGACTGTAGAACCTGGTATATATATTGAAAACTTCTGTGGTGTTAGAATAGAAGATGATATACTAATAACTAAAGATGGTCATGAAAGAATAACTAAATCACCAAGAGAATTAATATTTGTTGGATAGGGGGAAAAAACTCCTATCCTTTTTATTTATATGAAATATATAAGGCGTTTCTAATCGTATTCTAAGATTTGCGTGATATACTTTATGTATAAATAAGAATAATAGTAGTTAATAATAATGTTTTTTTCAATCCGTGTGCCTTAGTTAAAACTAAAGCACTTTTTTTATGCTTTTTTAGTATATAATATATTATCCAGAAAGGAGAAATATGAAAAAAATACTACTTTTCTTGCTATTCCCATATATTTTGTCAGCAAAAAATATATTGATTAGTGATAAATACAATATTTTAGATGAAAAATATCTTTCTTTTGAAAATGAAGAAGATTTAAAAAGAGAATTAAATAAATTAACTCTTGAAATGCTAAACAAGGGATATGTGAGTTCACAAATAACACAAGTTAATGGTGAAATATGCGTAAAACCTGGATATATTAACAAGGTGATTTTAAAAGAAGCCAATGCTGATATTAAAAAGAAGTTACTAGGTTTAGAAAGTTTAGAAGGTAAGATACTTAATATATCTGATATAGATAAAATAGTATCTGAGTATGAAAGATTAGAGAATAATGATATAAAGATAGAGATAAGAAAGACTCCAAATAAAGATTTTTATTCTGATATTATCGTTAATAATACTGCAAAAAGAAAGCTTAAATTCGGAGTTGTCGCCTCATATACAGATAAATTTAAATACAATATAAACTTATCAATACTACAACCTTTTTACTTAAATGATAAATTCTCAACTAATTTTAGCATTTTAAATAAAAGTAAATATGTAGGACTTAGCTACTCTTTGCCTATACATTCTAGTGTGGTAGATCTATCCTACTTCTATACTACACAAAAAATAAGTGAACAGGGAAACAGCACTTCACATGAAGTATCTTTATCTGTATCTAAGGATTTGTATAAAGATAAATTAAAAAATTTAAGTTTAGAAACATCAACAAAATTAAATATATCCAAGGAGTATGTTTCTGACATTAAAGTAAAAGATAAAATTTACTTTGACAATGATGTGAATTTGGAATATAATAATGTGCATGTCTTTAAAAATTCAATTTTAAACACTAATTTACAAACAAAAGTTGGTTTAGGATATATGCATAATAAAGAGTTTGAAACTCAGCATTTTCCTGTAACCTTTGATGTAAATGCTAATTTCAAAACAAAATATCTCGATAATACAACACAAGTCTTTGCTTCATTGAATAATAATAACGATTCTAGATATATGTTTTCAAAAGATATAAATAGTATAAATGATATACCACTTAATATACCTAACTCTAGTTACGCATTATCAACTTGTTTTACACTTAAGTATCCTGTAACAGAAAAAGATATACTACTACAACCATTTGTACAATTAGCTGGTTGTGTAGCAAAAGGTGAAGAAAAATATATTAATCTTGGTATGGGAATTGGTATAGACGTGAGAATAAAAGATGTTTTCGCTAAACTAAAATATAGTATAGATAAAGAGAAAAATAAAAGTTTAGGAATACAAATTGGTATAAATAAATAAGGAGGTCGTATGTCTAAATTTAGAAGAGTATTACTAGCACTATTCTTAATTACTTTAGTAAGTTCTGAGGTTATGGCTAAAACAATAGTAGACACTACCAAAAGTAACAAGACAAAAGTAAAAGAAATGAATGGTACTACTGTAATCGATATTGATACACCTAATTCAAATGGCGTATCTGTAAACTATTTTAAACATTTCGATGTTGAAAAAAATGGTACTGTTCTTAATAACAGTAACTCAGATTATGTAACATCAAAGGGACTAAAAATTTCTAAAAATGAAAATTTATCAAGCAATGAAGCTAAAGTCGCCTTGTTAAAAGTAAATGGAACTGAAAAGTCAGCTCTTAAGGGCCTTTTAGAAGCCGCAAGTGGTAGCGAATTAGATGTATATATTTCTAATGAAAATGGATTAGTTGTTGACGGTTTAACATTAGAAAATATACGAAAAGCCGTATTAACTACTGGTAAAATCGATGACAATCTTAACATTACAGTTGAAAAAGGAGATATTAGAATAACTAAAAACGGTCTTAGTGGTTCAAAATTCATTGATCTTTTAACTGTTAAATTAATTAATGAAGGTAAGATAAAGGCAAATGATGAAGTTAGAGTAATTTTAGGATCAAATAACAATGATGCTAAAGTTGATGCATCTAAATTAGGTTCAATGTATTCAAACAAGATAACAATTTCATCACCTAACAAGTTCTTAAATGTTGATACACATGAACTTTTATCTAAAGAAAGTACAAATATAGATATACAAGGTGAATTAACAAATAAAGGGACTATTGCTTCTGAAAAAAATGTAACTATTAAAGCTAAAAATATTTCAAATGAAGGTAAGGTTGATTTTTCAAAAGGTGGTTATGAAATAAAGTGGATAACACCTGATGGAAAGGTATTCTCATTAGAAGATATTAATAGTAAATGGAAGAAAAAATATCACAAATCTTTAACACCTAGTGACACTTTCTTAGCTAACGCTGGAAAGACATTAAGTGGTTTTGTATATGATATTAATTTTACAAAAAAGAATGTAAGACAAGGTGCTTCTTTATACGATAAATTTAACGCTGTACTTGATGAACTAGACAAAGAAGATAAATATACTCTTTTAAGTAGAGAAGAAAGACAAGAATTAAGAAACAAACAAATAGATAGTGGTTTTGTAAATAAGGGAGATTTCTACACTACTGAAGCTGGTGGTAAAAAAGTACTTGAAGCATTTGCAGTAAGTAAGACAAAAGCTGACCAAGCTAAAATACTAGGAGAAAATGTTAACTTAGAAGCAAAAGAAAATGTAATTAATAAGGATGCATTAATATTAGGTAAAGATAAGGTTAGTATAAAAACTAAGAAGTTTGAAAATAAGAACACTTTATCAAATGAAATTGAATTAAAAGATGGATATGAAAATGTTAGCTGGAGAGCTGATATAGATAAAATAAATAATTCTCGTCAATACTATATGCTTAAATACGACATAGACTATGAAAGAGATTTAAGAACAGATTCTAAGACTAGAAAGACTAAAATTGCTGCAGTTAACAAGTCACTAGTATCTGGTAATAGTGTTTCAATTAATGCTGAAAATGTTAATTTATCTGATGAAAAGAATACTGGTATTTCTTTAAAAGGTAAAAATATACAAGTTACTTCTAAGAACTTTAATATTAATGGGCAAAATATAGAAGCAAATAATATTAATATTACTACAGACAAAGCTAATTTAAGCAATGCTGGAATTTATTCAGATAAGGTTAATATAAAGGCTAAGGATATGTCTATTCTAAGCAAAAAAGAAACTGAAATTCTTTTTGATAGAGGAAAAGAAAGTATGCAAAAAGAAAATATTCTTGGTAGCATAATTCAAAGTAATAAAGATATTAATCTTTCTGTAGATAACTTAAAATTAAAAGGTTCTATCATACAATCAAAAGATGGAAAAGTTCATCTAAAAGGTAATAACTTCAACCTTGAAGCAGAAAATATTTCAAAGACATATAACGCTAATTACGATATACCTGAAACATTTAGAAAAATTAAAAATCATGAAAAATTAGAACAAGCTGTTGGAAGCTTTGTATCTGGGAAAGATATAAAGATAGAGTATAAGAAGACAAACACTAAAGGTAGTGGACTTCTAGCTAATAATATTAATATTAATGCTAATAAGGTTAATATTAATACAGCTAATATTAAACATGAATTAGATAGAAGAATAGGTGTAGATAATGGTATTCTTGGTGTAAATTACAATAAAATCAAAAAACAAGAAAATATGAGTATAGGCTCTATTATCCTATCAAAAGGTGATGTAAGTACCAAAGTAGATCAAGAATTTAACTTGATTGGAAGTAAAATTAAAGGTAAAAAAATTAATATCGAAGGTACTTCAATTAATATATCTGGTAAAACAGATACTACAACTACTGATACAGCATCTAGATATCTATTAGCAGGTGATCTACAAGGAAGTTATTCTGGTGGAGTACAAAAAAATGATATAAGTGCTAATGTAGAAATGGAAGTATACAAAAAGACTAAAGGGCATAAGGTTGAAGAAAGCAATAATAAATCACAAATACAAGGTGAAGATGTAAATATTAATGCTACTAAGAAAACTAAAATTGAAGGTTCTGATGTTGAAGGTAATACAGTTAATATACATGGTGAAAATGTAGAAATTACAAGTAAAAAGACTACAAACACAGAACACAACGAAAGTGAAATACATAAAGTAAAAGTTAATGCAAGTGTTAATTTAGGTAAAGATGGTATATCTGCTAATTCAAATAATGAATATAGTGTAGAACATAAAACTACTAACTCTGCTGAAACTACTGAAAATGGAAGCAACATAAAAGGTAAAAACATTTCAATAACTGCAGATAATAAGGTTAAGATTGAAGGTTCTAATGTTGAAGGTAAAGATTCAGTAAAGATTAAAGGTAAAAATGGAGTAGAAATAAGTTCTAAAACTGAAGTTAAAAAATATGAAGCAGCTGTTCAATTATGTAAATTAGTACTAAATGCTAAATTTAAAGAAAAAACTCTAGGTATAGTTGGAACAATAAAGGAATTAGTTGATGAAAGAGATAATATAACTAAATATCTTTTAAATATACCTGGTGCAATAAAGAAATATAAAGATGTTAAAAAGACATTGAAAGAAAATACTGAAAGTATCAAAAAAGCTATAGCCGACATAAAGGCAAATGGTGTTGACCCTAAGACATTAGGAATAAGTGTTGATCTTGAAGGTATGATTTCATACAAACCTGAATATATTAACGCACTTTATACTTCAATAAAAGAAAGTACTATTAGTGCAAAAGAAGTGGAAATCTCTTCTAATAAGGATGTAAACATTAATGGTTCTAAAGTTAAGGGTAATAAGGTTTCAATTGAAGCTGAAAACTTAAATATTAATGGTAGCAACATAGTTGAAAAGACTAACAAAACTGAAGGTAATGTAAGTGTTGGTGGAAAATATAATATAGTGACTAACGAAACATCAGGTTCAGTTGGAGTAAGTGCTACTACTAGTGGAACTAAAAAAGTAACAAATGCAAAATCTGAAATTACAGCTAATGAAGTTAATATAACTACTAAAAAAGACATGAATGTACAAGGAAGCAAAGTAGAAGCTAACTCTGGTCAAATTAATGTAGGAAAAGATTTAAATATTAAACACAAAACAGACAAAAAGACTGAATATACTGCAAATGTAAATGGTACATACAACCCAAATGATAATTCAGGTACTGTTGGTGCTAACTTAAATGTAACTCATGAAAGTAAGAAACAAGAAACTGTAACTAAAGTTAATAATATATCTGTAAATGGTAAGAAAAATGAAACTTCTGAAACAGAAGTTAATGTAAAAGTAGAAGGTAATGTTGCAGTTGACGCTAAAAAAGATGGCACAACAGCTAATGGTAATGTAGGAGCTTCAACTAAACTTAAAGGTGATCATGGAAATGGAGAAATAGGTTTAAATCTTGGTGGACAAGTTGATAAAGACGGTAAACTTGTAAATCCTAAACTTGAATCTCATTCAAAAGGTCAAGTTAATGTTGGTAATACAACAATAAACGTTGAAAATAGTATAACAGGTTCTAAAGATGGAATAACTACAAATACAAATGCTTCTGGTAATACTAATATTTCACTAGATGCTAAACACGCAAAAGGTAATGTAAACATTGGCTTTGGTGGAAATTTATCTTCTAATGAAAAAGGAAAAATAGATGCTAATGGTAACTTTAATACTAATGGTGAAGTAACAATAAAAGGACAAAAAGGTAATGTCAATGGTGAAGTTACACTAGCTGGAAAAATGGATATTACAAAAGGTACTAACAAGCCTACTGTTGCAAGTATAGATGCTAATGGTAAAGGTCATGTTACTGTACAAGGTGAAAACAAACACATCAAAGGTAATGTAACTATTAGTGCTGATGGTAAA
>NZ_JADBHL010000030.1:0-2390 GCF_014892235.1 Sneathia sp. DSM 16631
TTAGCGTATACACTTGAATGATCTAATAGATTATCAGTGTATTTTTCAGTTGTTAATGGATTTTCTTTTGATATACCCTTAAGATCCTTGTTAGCTAATACAGCACCTAAAGTAAATCTATTAACTTTCACTTCACCTTTAACTGATAATTCTTCTACATCACCAGATATTTTAGTTTCATTACTTACATTTTGTCTAAATGTTACTCCACCTTTAGCAGTACCTTCAACAAATCCTTTTGGTGATTCTACTGCTAATGTAGTCATTGATGCAATCACGCTTGCTAATAATATTGTTTTTTTCATAATTGTTTTCTCCTTTTTTTATTTTTTTATAGTAGTCAAGTATATTATATCCAAAAAACGCTGAATAAAAAATAGATAAAATAGAAAACAAGTGTTTGATACTTAACTAAAACGTTGAATATACAATTTGTTCTTTTAAATAAACGCAATTTGTAGCTATAGTTTTTTTTACTAAAATGAAGAAATCAAAGCGAAATCTCATTAATAAAAAAGAGGCTTTCGCCTCTTTTCGACTATATATTAAATTTCCAATAAGAATTGGCTTATTTCCATTCATATCTCATGTTTAATGAACCTTTAATACCTGTATTCTTGTATCCAAATTCATTAAATTCATTTAATCCGAATCTTACTGGTACTTCAACTGAACCTTTAACCTTTAATTCTTCTATAGGTTTGTATTCAACTGAAACCTTTGGTGCTAATACTAAGCTTGGATTGCATATTCCAGCATAGATATCAGCAAATGTAGCTGTAACATTTCCTTCTGGGCTTACAACTAATTTATCATTTAATAACTTGAAGTCATATTTTGCACCAGCGTGTAATTTAACATATCCTGTTGTATAAGCAGGGTATTTGAATAACTTATCATAAGCTGAATGATATCTACCAGCAAATACACCATCAGCAGTTAATGTTAAGTTCTTAACACCAGTATATTTAGCACCTAATTTAGCACCGAAGTTTACTAAGTCAACCTTAGATACTAATCCAGCAGTTGCTTTCTTAGCTGCTTTGTATAGTTCTTCTGGGAATTTATTCTTAATATCTTCTAATGCTTTTTTAGCACCAGCAACAGGGTCAGTAGTTAATGTAGTTTCTAATTGTTGTCCAGTAGAACCATTATTATTATCAATTGCTGTTACTTTTCCATCTTCTAGTTTATACTTAGTAGGACTTGCTTTAAATGCATCTTTATCAAATGTATCTCTATCTTTTTCAGCATTTGCTAATGTAGTACCTTTAGCTTTAGCTCCTCCGTTATCAACTATTGTATCTAATTCATCTTTAGCTTTCTTAATCTTACCTTCAGCAGTTTCGCTACCATATGCAGCTATTTCTTTAGTAAGTTTTTCAATTTCTGCATCAATATCTTTTGTATCTACAAATTCAGCTTTTACTTTTGCAGTTAATGAATCTTTATATCCTTCTAATGCAGTTTTTTTCTTGTCTAAAGCTTTTTTTTCTGCATTTAATTTATTTAATTCAGCTTGTTTATCATGTGCTTTTTGTGCTACATCTTTTTGAACTTGTACAGCTATTTCATTAACATCTTTTTGTGCATCGTCTACAGCCTTCTTTAATGCTTCTACTTTAAGACCATATGCCTTATTGTAATTTTCAAGAGCTAAATTGTATGCTTTCATCTTTGCTTCGTTTGCTTCTAAATCTTTTAAAGCTTTTACTGCTTCATCATAAGCTTTTCTTTGTTCCTTAGCTTCTTTTTGTGCGTTAGCAAGGAAGTCTTTATCACCTGACATTATGCTTTGAGCATATAGGTATTCAAATGGATTTGAAATATAGTTTTCTAATGATCCATTATCAAAGTGTATGTGTTGTACGAATGCTCCTGCTGTTAATTCTAGGTCTTTTACTCCTGTGTATTTAGCATCTAATTCATATGAGTGTGCATATGCATCTTTATTTAATACTATATCTGAATCTGTTATGATATCTTTAACTTTTGAAGTACCTTTTACTTGGTATTTAAAGTTGAATTTACCATCTAATTCTAGATCCTTAACTCCTTTATAGTTTGCTCCAGCTTTTAATGATACAGCCATGTTCTTATCTGTCTTACCATCGTCTTCTTTTTCGTCTATAAAGTTGAATTCTCCATTTAATTTAGTATCTTTTAATCCTACATATGTTCCTTTTGTCTTTAATTCAGCTTTTCTGAATCCATCTTTTGCATATACGTGCCCTATAGTTAAGCTTGCTTCTAGGTCTTCAAAGTTATTTAATTTCTTTGCTCCTAATTTTAATGTGTGTTCTGATGAAGCTGCTTTACCATATTCTCCATCTTTCTTTTCAAATGGGAATGTAGTCTTTGAAGTTAATGATACTTCTGCACCATTACTG
>NZ_JADBHL010000031.1:0-2042 GCF_014892235.1 Sneathia sp. DSM 16631
AATCTCGAGTTTGACAGTTTTTAAGGATATAAATAGGCTATAGACCAGTGTTTACTGTATCTATAGCCGTTTTTTAGTTCTGAAAAAATGTAGCTATTTTTTCTCTATTTTTTGTTTTTTAATTTTTTTTAATATTTTTTTTAAATTTGAATATTCAATAGCTTCATAATCTGTTCTAAAGCCAAATTTTCTATGTATTGCATCAGTTATTTTTGTTCTTACATAATTTGGTGAATACGCTATATTTTCTTTTTGTATTTTTAAAGCCATATTTCTTAAGGTGTCAACTATTTCTCTGCAAGTAAATTGATTATCTAACTTGTTTTCTAGTATTCTGTATATCAATAGTGCCAAGAAACATATTAGAAAATGTGCTTCTATACTTTCTTTTGTTCTTACATATACAGGTCTTGCTTTGAATTCATTCTTAAATATTCTAAAACATTCTTCAATTTGCCATCTTCTTTTGTTTATTGTTAATATTGTATTAATTGGTATATCATCAAGGTTTGTACAAACTGCATAAAAACCATCATATTTTTCCTCTTCTATTTTTCTTTTAAGATTAAGTACTGCGGTTTCTGTATCACAAATTTCTCCGTTTTCAGTTGTTTTTTCTACTGCTATGAATCTGTTAGGATCATTTTGATTTGTATATTTTTTTCTATATTTTCTAGTCTTTATTAATTCTTCTGCTCTTTTAAATTGTTCATCTCTTACTTTTCTGCAATACAATAGATACTTAAGTGAAAAGCTAACTATTAATCTTTGTTCTAAAGGTTTAATACCTTTTTTAATATCACTAGGTGATAAATCTTCGATTATTATTCTTTCTTTGTAAAAGATTGTATTTATATATCTATTTCTTACATCCTCATTGTCAAAATCAAAATTTGATAAATCATATACACTATCACTACCAGCTATTTTCCAGCCTTTAGGAGATAAGGCAAAGTCTTGTATGTAATCTTTTGAAGATTTTATAGAATGAGTAGTGATAAAACTTCTTAATCTTCTGTTATATACCTTTAAGTCATTAAATCTACGGTTGGCATTAGATGATAATCCTGCATCTGTACAAACCACAATATCACTTAAACCAAAATCTTTTAATATTTTTTCTTCTAATGGTTTTAATGTTGGTTGCTCGTTTTTGTTACCTTCAAAAAGACCAAAAGATAATGGAATTCCATCACCATCAGTAAATAGCCCCATTGTTACGATAGGATTAGGTCTATTTTCTTTTGATTTTCCATACTTTCTAAAATCATCTTCTTCATTTATTTCAAAGAAGAAATTAGTACAGTCATAGTACAAAACTTGTTTATTTCTTTTAATTACAGAATGACTATTCTTGTAAACTTCTTTTTGAATAAAGTTACTTTCATTAGCCAAAACATCTAAAGATCTGTATAAATCATGTAATTCAAAGTTAGGCTTTTCAAGGAAATTTTTAGCTAACTCATTAGAAGATAACTTAGATGAAGGATAAAGGATTCTAGTGTATATTAGTGTTTCAAGTATATTGGTTAAATCATATTTAAAAGAATATTTATCAGAAATACTATCGCATATATCATTTAAACCTAGCGAATAGAAAATATTCTTAAGAAAAAAGTAACCAATATCAGAAGAATTTTTTTTATCAATTTCTACTAATTTCCCTGTAGATAAAGGGATAAGGACTTCTTTATTTTTTTCTTTTTCTTTTTTATTTAAATCATCAACGAAATTTCTAGCCCAAACATAAGGGTCTTGTCCATTAGCTTTTTTAGTAACTTCTTCAAGATTACCTAATTTCATTATTGTAACACCACTTACTTTATTTCCGTTTCTGACAGATTTTTGCACATAAAAGTTAGCAGAATTTTTAGATTTATTTATACATAATTTCATAATGACACCACCTAAAACATATTTATACTATATTATACCATATATTGCTACTGATTGCTACAAAAAAATTAAAAAAATTTGACAAAAAAATGTAGATTTCAATATATCTACAACATTTTTAATTATTTAAAACTGTCAAACTCGGG
>NZ_JADBHL010000032.1:0-1997 GCF_014892235.1 Sneathia sp. DSM 16631
ACATACCGAACCTAGAAGTTAAGCCTGTAAACGCCTACAATACTCAGTAATGGGGAAGATTGGTAACTGCCAAGTTTTGTTTTAATGTGTGTCTTCGTAGCTCAGCAGGTTAGAGCATTTGGCTGTTAACCAAAGGGTCGTTGGTTCGAATCCATCCGAGGACGCCATTTTTTTAATATTTTTAGAAAGAAGGTAAATATGGAAAGAATAGATTTTAATGATATCGAAAGATATGCTCTTTCATATGAACAAAAAGGTTTAAAAGTTTTACAAAATTCTGTACACAAAAACGGAATTAATAATGCTACTTTTAATGCTGAAGCACAAATAAAGGATCAACATGTTTATTCAGTTGATATTAAAACAGGAGCTGTTGCAAATCAAAGACAATCAGGTAGATGTTGGATGTTTGCTGCACTTAATACATTTAGACATAAGTTGAATAAAGATTACAAGTTAAAGGATTTTGAATTATCACAAACTTATACATTCTTCTTTGATAAATTAGAAAAATCAAACTATTTCTTGGAAAATATTTTAAAAACTCTAGATGAAGACCTAGATTCAAGACTAGTACACTTCTTACTTGCAACACCTCAACAAGATGGTGGACAATGGGATATGTTAGCTTCAATTATTGAAAAATATGGTATAGTTCCTAAATATGCAATGCCTGAAGCATTTCATAGTACAAGTTCTATGAGATTAGATGACTTATTAAACAAGAAATTAAGAAAATCTGCTCAAATATTAAGAAGTCTACATGAAGAAGGTAAATCAGTTGATGAATTAAGAAAACTTAAAGATGAAATATTAGATGAAATATATTCATTCTTAGTTGTTTCATTAGGTAAACCACCTAAAGCATTTACATTTGAATATGAAGATAAAGATGGTAAATTCCATAGAGATGAAAATATTACACCAAAAGAATTCTTTAATAAATATGTTGGTATAGATTTAAATGATTACATCAGCTTAATAAATGCACCAACAAAGGATAAACCTTATCACAAGACTTTCACTGTTGACTATTTAGGAAATGTATTAGGTGGAAGACAAGTTAAGTACTTAAATGTTACTATGGAAGAATTAAAACAAGCTGCAATATCTCAATTACAAGATGGTGTTACTGTTTGGTTTGGTTGCGATGTAGGACAAAGTTCTGATAGACAATTAGGAATAATGGACTTAAATATATTTGAAGTAGATAAGAGTCTTGGAATTGATTTCTCAATGCCTAAAGAAATATCACTAGACTATTGTGAAAGTTTAATGACACATGCTATGGTATTATCAGGAGTAAATATATTAAACGAAAAACCAACACGTTGGAAAGTTGAAAATAGCTGGGGAGATCAACCAGGTAACAAAGGATACTTTGTAATGTCAGACGAATGGATGGATAAATATACATATCAAGTTGTAGTTAACAAGAAATATTTACCAGAAAATTTAAGAAAGTTAATTGAACAAGAACCTATAGTATTAAAACCATGGGACCCTATGGGATCACTTGCTTTAATGAAATAGAGTTAAAAAATATGTAACTTAATGATTTTTAAAATACATCTTGCTTTTTAGAAAAATAAAGGTATACTTTTAATAACAGAAACATTTATTAAAAGTGAGGTACACGAAATGACTATTACAGATGTTAGAATTAGAGTCGTTAAAAACACTGAAGGAGAGCTTAAATTAAAAGCTTATGCAGATGTAACATTTGATGATTGCTTTGTTGTTCATGGATTGAAGATTATAGAAGGGCAAAATGGGCTATTTATTGCTATGCCTTCTAAGAAGATTGGTAATGGTGAATTTAAAGATATTGTTCACCCAATACAACCAGAATTTAGAAATCATATTACAGAAGTTATACTTAAAAAATATGAAGAAGAAAAAAATAAAGATTAATATTCTTTAGAACAAAGTGAATACATCTAGTATTAATAATACTGGGTGTATTTTTTTTTTTTTTTTTTTTTTTTTTTTTTTTT
>NZ_JADBHL010000033.1:0-1595 GCF_014892235.1 Sneathia sp. DSM 16631
AAGTATATTTTAGCCAAAAAAAAAAAAAAAAAAAAGGACATTTTTATTAAATGTATGTTTATTTTTTAACCTCATAAAGATACTTTAAGTAGAATGTAGATTTTATCTACGAATATTGTACATTGTGTTTTTTAACTATATTAAAAGAAATTTAATTAATAAAAAAATGTACTGAATCATTTTAACCCAGTACACTCTATTTTCATTATATATTTTTCTTATTTCCATTCATATCTCATATTTAAAGTACCTTTAATGCTTGTATTTTTATATACAAATTCTCTAAATTCATTTAGTCCAAATTTTACTGGCACTTCAACTGAACCTTTAACCTTTAATGCTTCTATAGGTTTGTATTCTAATGATACTTTTGGTGCTAATACTAAGCTTGGATCGCATATTCCAGCATAGATATCTGCAAATGTAGCTATAATATTTCCTTCTGGGCTTACAACTAATTTATCATTTAATAACTTAAAGTCATATTTAGCACCAGCATGTAATTTAACGTATCCTGTTGTATAACCAGGGAATTTAAGTAATTGATTATACTTTGAATGATATCTTCCAGCAAATACACCATCTGCAGTTAATGTTAGATTCTTAACTCCTATATATTTAGCACCTAATTTAGCACCAAAGTTTACTAAGTCTAATTTAGCTTTAAATCTACTAATACTTTTAACAAATTTATTATAGAAATCTTGAGTTTCAGCACGATTTTTCATTTCTTCTAATTGACCATATGCAGTATTTTTGTATGCATTCCAATATTTAAACACTTCTGTACCATTATTATTATCAGGTTCATATTTACCTTGTGCATTTTTCTTAACCTTCATAATAGATGACTTAAATTTTTCCATATCAAAATTTTCTTTTTCAAACTTATCAAGTGCTAAATATTTTGCACTTTCTACATTTAATGTTCTAACTTCACTTTCTAAAGATGTTTTCTCAGCAGTTTTTTTAGCTATTTCTTCAGTAATTATTTTTGTTTCTTTTAATATATATTCTATATTCTTTTTCGCATTAACATCATTTATACGACTATGTGGAACACTCATTACAAATATATTTAAAGCATATTTTTCAAGATTTAATTTTTTCAATTCTTTTTTTAGTTCACAAATTCTTGTTTGTTTATCAAATACTTTCTTAGCCTTTTCTTTATCTACTTCATCATTGTATTCTTTTTGATCTTTTTCAAACTCTTTATTTATACCTTCTTTAAAATCTACTACTATTTTTTCAAATTCTTTTTTTGCATTTTTTGCATTTTGTATTTCTTCAGGTGTCATTTCTTTAACTCTTTTTTCTGCTAGTAATATATCACTTTTTACTTTAGGTAATCCTTCTAAATATGTTGAGATTTGATTATCTGCTATTCCATTTAACGCATATAGCTCTTCAAGTGGTTTAGCTGCATAATTTGCATATTCACCTTCATCAAAGTGTATATGTTGTACGAATGCTCCTGCTGTTAATTCTAGGTCTTTTACTCCTGTGTATTTAGCATCTAATTCATATGAGTGTGCATATGCATCTTTGTTTAATTTGATTTGTCCATCTGTTAATAGGTCTTTAACATCTGA
>NZ_JADBHL010000034.1:0-1364 GCF_014892235.1 Sneathia sp. DSM 16631
TTAAGTTGTGTTTGTTTGTATTCAAACTTTTTACTTGTTGCATTTACTTCAAATTTAACTGGAGCTTCTACACTACCTTTTAATGTTAATGTGTCAGTTGGTTTGTATTCAACTGATACTTTTGGTGTTAATGTTAATGAAGGTACAGTAACTAATTTATCTGCTTCTTTAGATACTAATAATACTAAGTTAGCATCAGCTTCAGGACTTACTGTAAATTTGTCTGTTACGCTATAGTCATATTTAGCGTTTGCATCAAATATAAATACACCTGAATTTTTTTTGACTAATTTTTGAGCATCTTGACTTGCTGTTTCATCTATTGTTTTATGATGTACACCTGCAAGTAATGATTTACCTGTTAATGTTAATTTGTCATTTAACATCTTGTATTCTGCACCAAGTTCTACACCGTATAAAACAAAGTCATTTCTTTTTAATTGATTAGCTTGTGTAACTTCTTTAGAAATATTTACATGAGCAACAAAAGGTTTTGCAGATAATGATAAGTGTTTAACACCTGTGTATGTTCCTTTTAATTCATATGAGTGTATATATCTAGCAGGTACTTCTGTAAATAGTTTAGTTCCTAAAATTTCATAGTCTCCAATCTTTTCACCAGATTTAAAGTTTTTCTTAAATGCAACTTTACCTTCAAGTTCAAGATCTTTTACACCATCATATTTTGCTGATGCTTCACCTGAAACATAGTCTACTCTATCTCCAGCTTTTGTAACTGTTTTTGCATAGTCGTGTTTAATTTCAAGATTTGCTTTTACATCTTTTAATCCTTTAACGAATACATCTTTCTTTTCTTCGCTTTCAACGAATAATTTGTGAGTTGATTTAACTTCTTTTCCGTAATTATCAGTATTAGTTGTTGATTTTACAAATGGGAAGTTAGTCTTTGAGTTTAAACCAAATGTTAATACATCATATTTGTAATTTGCATTACCTTCAAGTTCTACTGATCCATCGAATTTATAAGCATCATTGTCATCAACAAATTTTGGTGATAATGTAGCTTTAACATAAGTCTTAACACCTTTTAGTTCAGGTAATTCATATTTAGCCCAAACATTTGAATGATTTAAGTAATTTGCTTTTTTAACTTTACCTAATTCTAAATCTTCAGCTTTAAATTCTCCACCAAAGCTAAATCCTGTTCCTTCTACTTTAACTTCTGTTTTAACTCCTGTTTTCTTTGCTACAAATTTTGGATTTTCATTTTTTACAAATGTAGCTTCATTTTCGTTATATGCTTCAACTGATCCAGTTGTTCCAGCTATTGCAACCATTGATGCAACTAAGCTAGTTAGTAATAATGTCTTTTTCATAATTTTTCTCCTTTTTAAAAAATATTT
>NZ_JADBHL010000035.1:0-1259 GCF_014892235.1 Sneathia sp. DSM 16631
AATGTAACTTTTCCATCATTTTCAGTTGTTATTTTTAAGTCTGTTGATGTAAAATCAAATCCAGTTGTTAATGTTGTAGTCTTTGAATCGCCACTATTTGCTTTATATGCAATAGTATTATTTCCTATACCCTTATTAACAGTTTCGATTTCTTGTTTTACATAATCTACTACAGCTTTTTCTGTTGTTAATTTACCATTATTAGAATTATCAGTAGTATTTTTATTTATGCTTGTTGCACCTAATTTATTAATCCATTTATCTCTATTTGTTGTTTCATTAGTTTTATCTAAATTAGAAGCATCTACTTTTGCATATCCACTTAAATCTGTTGAATCTACTTTTCCCTTTAATGCATCATCAAATTGTTTCTTGTTAATTGCATCTGTATTTGAAGTAGCATCTGCTAAACCAGTTAACTTCTTATTATTCAATGATAATCCATCTGTTGTTGGTGTTAAGTCTACTTGTTTAGTTTCTCCATCTTTCAATGTTATTTTCTTGAATGTTGGATTTTCTTTTATTCCTACAAACAACTTTTTATCTTCATAATGTGTTGTTACATTTTCTGTTGTATAGTCTTCTTGTTTATCTTGTTGATCATTTGGTCCATGTTTCCATGTCTTTACTCCTAAATGATCTGTTCCTATTCTTCCTACTATACTTAATGTTTCACCTAATTTTACTAAATTATCTAACTTATTATCTGCTGTAAATTTAAGTCCTTTTCCATCTACATATGTTTTTACTGCACTATCTGTTACTAATTGATCTTTTGTTGTAGCACCAATACTTGATGTCCCTATTCCTGTTGCCCATGTTTTTTTCTTTGTATCATCTAAACCTGTTACATTTGATCCATCTACTTTTGCATATGTACTTTCTGCTGTACTTGTTTGTAATGCTCCATTAATTTTTGTTTTTAATGCATCTTCTAGTTTTACAGTATATTTTGTACCTTTACCATCTGCTTTTGTTCCTGATGTTACTACTATTTCATCTTTTGTTCCTTCAACTTCTACTTCTGAATCTTTTAATTCTGTTTTAGTTACAAATGTTTCTTTATCCTTATTATATGTTGTAACATCTAACTTCTTACCTAATTCAGTGTGTAATTGTCCACCATTTATTGCATCTTTTGAATCTTTTTCTATGCTTCCATCTGCTACTCTTAATTTTGTAGTTGGTGTAGTTGTACTTCCATCTGGATTTACTAATGTTGCTTTGATTTCTGTTGCTTTTTGTTTACCTTCTTTTGC
>NZ_JADBHL010000036.1:0-1251 GCF_014892235.1 Sneathia sp. DSM 16631
TTGTAAAATATAGAAGAACAAGGACAAAGGATTAAATAATTTTGAGGGATGTGGACTGATGAAACAGCTAAAAGCATATAAATTTAGAATTTATCCAAGCGATGAACAAAAGATATTTTTTAGTAAAACTTTTGGTTGTGTTCGCCTTGTATACAATCTTATGCTAAATGATAGAATTAAAGCATATGAAGAAAGTAAGGGTAATCCTGATAAAAAATTAAAATATCCTACTCCTGCAAAATACAAAAAAGAGTATGAATTTCTAAAAGAAGTTGATAGTCTTGCTCTCGCTAATGCTCAAATGAATTTAGATAAAGCATATAAAAACTTTTTTAGAAATAAATCTGTTGGTTTCCCTAGATTCAAATCTAAGAAAAATCCTGTACAGAGCTATACAACTAATAATCAAAATGGAACTGTAAATATTTTTGAAAAATGGTTAAAACTTCCAAAATTAAAAGAATTAGTAAAAATAAAAGTGCATAGGAAAGTAAATGGTATAGTAAAATCTGCTACTATTTTGCGTAATGGAAGTGGTAAGTATTTTATCTCTTTGTTATGTGAAACAGATATTCAAGAAATGTCAAAAACTAATTCATCTGTAGGAATTGATTTAGGTATAAAAGATATGGCTGTTTTATCTACTGGAGAAAAAATAGAAAATCTTAAATTTAGAAAGCAATTAGAAAATAAATTAAAAAGAGAACAAAGAAAATTATCAAAAAGATTTTTAATTGCTAAAAAAGAAAATAGGGAATTAAGCAAATCTAAAAACTATCAAAAACAAAGAATTAAAGTAGCCAAGATACATGAAAAAATTATGAATATGAGAACAGATTTCTTAAATAAGTTGAGTACATATATTATCAAAAACCACGATATTATTTGTATTGAAGACTTAAATACAAAAGGACTACTTCATAATAATAAATTATCTAAATCTATTGCTGATGTATCTTGGGGTAATTTTGTAAATAAACTTGAGTATAAAGCAAAATGGTATGGTAAAGAGATAATAAAAATAGATAGGCTATATCCATCAAGTCAAATATGCTCTGTATGTGGGCAACGTGATGGCAAGAAAACTCTTGATGTAAGAGAGTGGACTTGTACAATTTGTCATGCTCATCACGACAGAGATATAAATGCAAGTAAAAATATATTGACAGAAGGTCTAAGAATAAGACAAGCAGTCTAAAAGGAAGTATAAAGAACCGTAGGAACTACGGGGATAGCTTGGTAAATATAGTT
>NZ_JADBHL010000037.1:0-1185 GCF_014892235.1 Sneathia sp. DSM 16631
TTTGCAACAACTCCAGAAGCTACTGTTCTTCCACCTTCTCTTATCGCAAATCTTAATCCTGGTTCCATTGCGATTGGGTGTATTAACTTAACTTCTACTGATACGTTATCTCCTGGCATTACCATTTCTACTCCTTCTGGTAATTGTACTTCTCCAGTTATATCAGTTGTTCTAAAGTAGAATTGTGGTTTGTATCCTGTGAAGAATGGTGTATGTCTTCCCCCTTCTTCTTTTGTTAGAACATATATTTCACCTTTAAATTCTGTATGTGGTGTTATTGTTCCTGGTTTTGCTAATACTTGTCCTCTTTCTACTTCTTCTTTCTTAACTCCTCTTAATAATGCTCCGATATTATCCCCTGCTTCTCCTTGGTCTAATAATTTTCTGAACATTTCAATTCCTGTTACTGTTGTCTTTGTAGTTGGTTTTATTCCTACTATTTCTACTTCTTCTCCAACCTTAACTGTTCCTCTTTCTACTCTTCCTGTTACTACTGTTCCTCTTCCTGTTATTGTCATAACGTCTTCTATTGGCATTAGGAATGGTAAGTTTACTGGTCTATCTGGAGTTGGTATGTAATCGTCTACTGCTTTAATTAATTCTAGAATTTGTTCTTCAGCTTTTGCGTCTCCTTCTAGTGCTTTTAATGCAGATCCTTTTACTACTGGTATTTCATCTCCTGGGAATCCATATTCAGATAATAATTCTCTTACTTCCATTTCTACTAATTCTAGTAATTCTTCGTCATCAACCATATCTACTTTGTTTAAGAATACTACTATGTAAGGTACTCCAACTTGTCTTGCTAGTAATATGTGTTCTCTTGTTTGTGGCATTGGACCATCTGCTGCTGAAACTACTAAGATAGCTCCATCCATTTGTGCTGCTCCTGTTATCATGTTCTTTACGTAGTCAGCGTGCCCTGGACAGTCTACGTGTGCGTAGTGTCTTGTTTCTGATTCGTATTCTATGTGAGCAGTGTTGATTGTTATTCCTCTTTCTCTTTCTTCAGGTGCTTGGTCGATATTTTCAAAATCTACCTTTTGTGCTAACCCTTTTGCTGCTAATACCTTTGATATTGCTGCTGTTGTTGTTGTTTTACCATGGTCAACGTGTCCTATTGTCCCAATGTTAACGTGTGGTTTACTTCTTTCATACTTTTGTTTTGCCATTTGTTTTTCCTCC
>NZ_JADBHL010000003.1:0-93069 GCF_014892235.1 Sneathia sp. DSM 16631
TTTTATCTTTTCTTGTAAGTTTACTCATAAAAAAACTGCACCTCCAATCTTGTGTCCAAGATTTTGGGTGCAGTACAAAAAAGCACCCCTTTTTTGATTTTGGAGCTTAGAAGAGCAAATTTAAGCAAATTATATTAAAACAAAAAAATTGAAAAGTAAAAACTGTATAATTAAATGACGAAAAAGTATAAAAAAATAGATAGATATGCTATCATATGTATGCTAAACGGCACGTACAGTGGTGTGATGGGGGCTATATTTTAGTCCCTACTCGATTTTAAAACTAGTATAATATACTTGGAGGAAATATGAAAAAAATTATTACAAAATTAAGCGATATATTTATCCCTATAATCCCCATATTTCTAATATGTGGGTTATTAGGTGGTGTAGCTAAGATATTATTACACTTTCCAAAATTAGTTTTTTTACATGATATGTTTTTTGTTGTATCACAAGCACCATTGATGCTATTACCAGTCCTACTAGGCTATTCTGCAGCAAAAGCGTATGGTGGTAATGTGTATTTAGGTGCAAGTTTGGGACTAATATTAGTAAGTGAAAGTTGCTATACGACTTATCATGTAAATTATACTGCAACAGTATTACCGATAATAGTTTTATGCTACATTCAAGTTAAGATAGAAAAATTTTTAAAAAAATATATATTAGGAAATGTTGGCGAAATGGTTATTCCCCTTATAGCTATAGTTATAACAAGTGGGTTGACTTTTTTCCTTTTAGGACCTATGTTATATAACTTAGGGGAGATGTTAACCAAATTCATCTGCTATATCTATACAAAATTTGGATATATAGGTAGTGGGATACTAGGGTTAATATATGCACCTCTAGTTGTAACAGGCCTACATCATGCTTTTTTACCTATAGAAACACAATTAATAGCTGAAATTTCAAAGACAGGTGGTACTTTTATCACACCTATTGCAATAATGTCTAATGTTTCTCAAGCAGGTGCAGTTTTAGCTGTTATGTTAACAGAAAAAGATAAAAAAGAAAAAAATGTACAAAAAGTTGCAATGTTTTCAGCCCTAATGGGTATAACTGAACCTGCAATGTTTGGTGTAACTTTAAAGAAAAGAAAAGCTTTCTATGCATCTTTAATAGGAAGTATGATAGCATCTATATACATTTCATACAATCACATATTAGCATTTACATTAGGTATATCTAGTGTACTAGGGTTCATAGCTATCCCTGTAGCAAAGTGGTTAGAATTTTTTATAGGCCTAATATTAGCGTTTTTTATTCCCTTTATAATCACAATTTTTTTGAATAAAAATAAACAATAGCTACCTTTATGTGTAGCTTATTTTTATTGCATTTATGACGCTTTTATGTTACTATTTACTTATGGAAAATTTAGAAAATGATGTGTTAAAAAAATTAGAAAAAGAGAGAGAAAGAGTTGGAAAAGCTTTTTATGAAAAAAATCAATTCTTAGGGATATATAAAGAAAGGGTTATAGTTGCACTAACTAAGGAGGAAGTAGAAGAAAAGTTAGCTTACCCTGAGGTCTCTAAGGCTTTGGAGAAGAAAATAGCAACTAAAATGATTTTATCAAGAAAAGTAGATATGAAATTCTTAAAAAAATACATAGATTTAGCTAAAACTTATGGGGTAAGTTGTAAAATAGTAGATGGATTATCTTATCAAAGCGACATATGTCTTGTTGTGTGTGCTGATGATGCAGTAGATAGAAAAAAAGATCCCGTTGTTAAATCTAGATTAGAAATTATTAAAGAAAGAGGTATGCCTATTGTATATTATGAGGCTTTAGGTAAAAAGATAAGTCATAGATATATGAAAATAGTAAAAAAGCTTTTACCAGAGTTAAAAGATCAATACATGGAGCTAAGTTTTTTTGATAAACTTTGTGGAGAAAAATGCCCATTAGAAGAAAAATTAGGAGGAAAGATATATGGTTGATGGATTCGTAATAACAGGAGGAAAACCTTTAAATGGAGTTATAGAAGTAAGTGGAGCAAAAAATGCAGCATTGCCGATAATTATAGCAACACTAATTGAAAAAGGTAAGTATACAATAAAGAATGTACCTAATCTATCAGACATACGTGTTCTATTTAAACTTTTAGAATCATTGGGATTAAAAGTTACAAAAATTGGTGATCATGAATATGAAATTTTAAATAACGGAATAACAAATAATAAGGCAGAATATGAAATAGTAAAAAAGATGAGAGCATCTTTTTTAGTAATGGGACCTATGGTTGCAAATCTTGATGAAGCAATAATCTCATTACCTGGTGGTTGTTCTATAGGTTCAAGACCTGTGGACTTACACTTATTTGGATTCGAAAAATTAGGTGCTAAGATTATACAAGAACATGGTTATGTGTATGTAGATTCTAGCAATTTAAAAGGTGATGATATAGTTTTAAGTTTCCCATCAGTAGGTGCAACACAAAATATTTTAATAGCTGCAACTAAGATAAAAGGTACAACTAGAATAATCAATGCAGCAAAAGAACCAGAAATAGTTGACTTAGGTAAGTTCTTAATTAAAATGGGAGCTAAAATTAAAGGTCTTGGAACAGATGAAATAGAAATAGAGGGTGTAGAAAAATTACATGCTGTGGAATATAGTATAATGCCAGATAGAATAGAAACAGCAACTTATGTAATAGCATCTCTTGTTACAGAAGGACAGATGTATATAAAGAACGGAAACTTAGAAGATTTAGGAATATTTAAGTCACAATTAGAATCTATGGGGGTTAAATTTGTTAAAGATGGCAATATATTAAAAGTAATAGGTAAGGTAAAAGATTTGAAACCTGCAAATATTATCACTATGCCACATCCAGGTTTTCCAACAGATGCACAAGCACAAACAATGCTTTTACTAGCCTTAATTAAAGGAAAGAGTGAAATAGAAGAAACTGTATTTGAAAATAGGTTTATGCACGTTGCAGAATTCAATAGAATGGGTGCAAATATTAAGATACATCACAATACTGCAATAATTGAGGGTGTAGACCATCTAGGTGGTGCAGATGTTATGGCATCTGATTTAAGAGCAGGAGCAGCTTTAGTTATAGCAGGGCTAGTTGCAAGAGGACAAACTAGGTTAAATAGAATTTATCATGTAGATAGAGGATATGAAAAATTAGAAGAAAAGCTAATAAAATTAGGTGCAGATATTAAGAGGGAGAAATTTGAAATATGAAGAAAATAATAGGTATGAATCCAATAATAGAAGCACTTGATAGTGGTAAAAGCTTTGAAAAGATAGAAATATATACAGGTATAAAAAAAGAGAGTATAAAAAAACTATTAAAAATAGCAAGTACTAATAATATTAAGATAAACTATACCAATAAAAGATTTGATAATTCACAAGGTATAGTAGGATACTTATTAGAATACGACTATTATACAACTTTAGAAGCTTTTTTAGAAAAAGAATTAATACATGATGAGTCATTAATAGTTATACTAGATCAAATACAAGACCCAGGTAATTTTGGTGCCATAATTCGTTCGTGTGAGTGCTTTGGAGTTAGGGGTATAATAATACAAGATAGAAATAATGTTAAGGTAACTGAAACTGTTATCAAATCATCTGCTGGTGCAATAGAACATATGGATATAGTACAAGTTGTAAACATTTCTGATACAATAGATAAGTTAAAAAAATATGGATATTTTGTTTATGCTGCAGCAGGTGAAGGCGATAAACAATACGATAAGATAGAATATGCTAAAAAGAAAGTCTTAGTTGTAGGTAATGAAGGTAATGGTATACGAAAAAAAGTAAGAGAACATAGTGATATGATAGTTAAGATACCTTTATTAGGAAAAATTAATTCATTAAATGTAAGTGTTGCAACGGGTATATTTTTAGCTAAAATGCAAGAGGAGCAAAATGAAGTTAAGTA
Organism: Sneathia sp. DSM 16631; assembly: GCF_014892235.1. Lineage (NCBI taxonomy): Bacteria > Fusobacteriati > Fusobacteriota > Fusobacteriia > Fusobacteriales > Leptotrichiaceae > Sneathia > Sneathia sp. DSM 16631. The sequence goes on from NZ_JADBHL010000003.1 coordinate 3,924, forward strand.
GTAAAGAAAGAAATTATTTAAGAAAATTAGCCCATGATATAGAGCCAGTGGTAAGAATAGGTAAACAAGGGTTAAATGAAACTGTTTTAGATAGTATTAATAAGGCGATAACAAAGCAGGAATTAATTAAAATTAAAATATTATCTAATTCAGATGAGATAATTACACGTGATTTACAAAAAGAAATAGAAGAGTATGCAAAATGTGTTGCAGTATATGATATAGGGCATACTATGATATTCTTTAAGGAAAATAAAAAAGGTAAGATTACAAGCGATTTCTTAGAATTTAGAAAGAGAAATAGAAATGGATAAAAATAGAAATAATATATTATTAATCGTAATTCTGTCTGTAGTAATAGCACAGGGATTAAAAATATTTATGCCTATGTTAAAGGGTAAATCACCAGATTTTTCAAAAATATTTGAAACAGGTGGTATGCCCAGTTCACACTCTGCTAGTGTTAGCTCACTATGTACAGCAATGGCATTGGTGTATGGAGTTGCAAGCCCCCTATTTTCAATAACCTTTGTATTAGCAACTGTAGTAATGTATGATGCAACAGGTATTAGAAGAGAAGCAGGTAAGCACGCAAAGGCACTTAATAAGATAATATCTAGTGACAAGGATATATTCAAAAGTGAAGAATTTAAATCATTTAAAGAATTTTTAGGACATACTCCTTTTGAAGTGTTTATGGGTTGCTTATTGGGTATAATAATAACAGTAATATTAAAAGGATATTTAGTATGAAAAAGAGACTAGATTTAATACTTTGTGAAAAAGGATATTTTAGTACAAGAGAAAAAGCAAAAAGGGAAATTATGGCAGAAAATGTCATAATCAACGAACATGCTGTAACTAAAGCTGGTACTATGTTTAAGGAAGAAGATATTAAAAGTATTAGAATAAAAGAAAAATTAGCCTATGTTAGTCGTGGAGGACTTAAGTTAGAGGGGGCTATAAAACGCTTTGATATAGACTTTAATGATAAGATAGTATTAGATATTGGAGCATCAACTGGAGGCTTTACAGATTGTAGCTTACAACACGGTGCAAGCTTTGTGTATAGTATAGACGTTGGTACAAATCAATTGGACTATACCCTAAGACAGAATGAAAAAGTATTAAGTATAGAAAATATGCATATTAATAAGGTTACAAAAGATATGCTAGTAAAAGGGTTAGCAGATATAGTAGTAGCAGATGTTTCCTTCATTTCTCTAACAAAAATAGTTGATTATGTATATTTACTTAGTAAGAGCGATGCACAAGCTGTACTTTTAATTAAACCACAGTTTGAGGTAGGAAGAGAATATATAGGTAAAAATGGAATAGTTAGGGATAAAGATGCTCATGATATGGCAATAAAAAAAGTTGTAAATTGTTTTTTAGATAAAGGTTTTAATATATTGGGCGTTGAAACTTCCCCTATAAAAGGAACAAAAGGAAATGTTGAATATTTACTTTATGTTAGAAAGGAACAAAATGAAAAGTAAGATAAGATATTTTTTATGCTTTTTAGCTGGAATATTGATGACAGTAAGTGTTTCAAAATATTGCAATGCTAAAACAACTACGATGCCTTTAAGTGCGACATCTTCAAATAAGGCAAGTTTTAAGGATATTACACAATTACAAAAAATAATTGAAACTATTAATACTGTTAATGAAATATGGGTTGGTGATAAGAAATTAACACTTGATGGACAATATCAAGCAGCTTTAAGAGGAATATTGTCAGATCTTGATGACCCATATTCAGAATATTTATCTAAAGAAGAATTTAAAGACTTGAATGAAGGTTTAAATGGTACATATTCAGGTGTAGGTATGTCAATTAGAAAACAAAAAGGTGAATCAATGGAAGTAATATCACCCTTTATAGGCTCACCAGCATTTAAAGCAGGTATACAAATAGGGGATAGAATAACTAAAGTTGATAATCAAGATATACGTGATAAAACAGCAACAGAAACTTCTAAGATGTTAAAAGGTAAAAAAGGAACTAGTGTTACTGTTGAAGTAGTAAGAAAGGGACTTAAAAAACCTCTAGTTATTACTCTAGTAAGAGATAATATTAAATTAGATAATGTTGAATACAAGATGTTAGATAAGAATATTGGATATATTAGTTTACTTCAATTTGGTGAAGGTATAGCAAAAGAAATAGATGATGCAATAAAGGATCTTCAATCTAAGGGTATGAAAGAATTAATCTTTGATTTAAGAACTAATCCAGGGGGATCACTTAAGGAAGCTGTAGACTTAGCCTCTCTATTTGTTAAGGAAGACAATATTGTTAGCTTAAAATACAAAAATGGTAATGAAACAGTATTTAAGAGAACAAATAAGCAAATATATACAGGGCCTATGGTAGTGTTGGTTAATAAAGGAAGTGCATCAGCATCAGAAATATTAACAGGTACACTTAAGGACTATAACAGAGCGAAAATAATAGGTGAAAAGACTTATGGTAAGGGTGTTGCACAAAATATATTACCATTTAGATCAGGAGATGCATTAAAAATTACTATTGCTAAATGGTACACACCTAAGGGTAAAAATATTAATAAACAAGGAATAGAACCAGATATTACAGTAAAGATGGAAACTCTATTATCAAGTAAGGGATATAGCTCAGAAACAGAACAAGCAAAGAAAAATAGAATGAAAGAAATAGAAAAACTATTAGTTGAAATACATGGTAAAAAAGAAGCAGACAAGATGATTAAAGAAGGAGATACTCAGTTAAAAAGAGCTATTGAATATTTAAAGGAAGGTAAGTAATGTTATACGTTGTAGGTACTCCTATTGGGAATTTAGAAGATATTAGCTTTAGAGCAGTTAGAACATTAAAAGAGGTTGAATATATCTTCGCAGAAGATACGAGAGTAACAAGAAAACTATTAGATCATTATGAAATAAAGAATACTATATACCAATATCATGAACATAACAAAATGCATCAAATTCCAAATATTATCAACCTATTAAAAGAAGATAAGGATATTGCGATAGTTACAGATGCTGGTATGCCTTGTATATCAGATCCAGGATATGAGCTGGTAAATGAGGCATTGAAAGAGGGTATAAAGGTGGTTACTGTACCTGGACCTTCTTCAATTTTAAGTGCAGCTAGTATATCTGGGTATAGTATGAGAAGAATAGCGTATGAGGGATTTTTACCTAAAAAGAAGGGTAGACAAACTCTATTCTTAAGCCTACAAGAGGAAAAACGCCCTATTATCATTCTTGAATCACCAAATAGACTACTTAAAACTTTAAAAGATATATATAGCTACTTAGGGAATAGACATATAGTTATTGCAAGGGAATTAACTAAAGTCTACGAACAAGTTATTAGAGGAGAGGTATTAGATTTAATAGATAAGGTAGAGAAAAAACCTCTAAAAGGCGAAATGGTGTTGATAATAAAAGGACTTTGTGATAAGGATGAATAGTGATAAAACAAGCATAAACTGGTATCCAGGGCATATGAAAAAAACTATGGATATGTTTAGCGAAGAAATAAAGCAAGTTGATGTGGTATTAGAAATATTAGATGCAAGAATACCATTATCAAGTAGAAATCCTGAAATATCGAAAATAGTGGGGAATAAGACAAGAATAGTCTTACTAAACAAGGTTGATTTAGTGGATAAAAATAAATTAGATATATGGAAAAAATATTTTTTAAAAACTAATACAGCCGACTACATTATTCCCATAAGTGCAGAAAAAGGAATGAATATTAAAGATATTAAGAGTAAGATAAAGGAATTATACAATAAAAAGCTTGAAAAAGTAGCTAAAAAAGGTTTAAGAAAAACACAAATCCGTTCTATTATAGCAGGCATACCAAATGTAGGTAAGTCTAGACTAATAAATAGGCTGTCAAGTAAAAGTAAAGCTGGAGTAGGTAATATGCCAGGTTTTACTAGAGGTAAACAATGGATAAATGTAGATGATAATTTCTTCATACTAGATACACCAGGTGTATTATGGCCTAAATTTGATAGTCATAGTGTAGCAGTAAACTTAGCCATAACAGGATCAATAAAAGATGATGTGCTACCTATAGAAGAAGTATGTATAGAATTACTTAAGAAGATGAAGGAATATGAAATATTAGGTAATGTATATAGTGTATATGGAATAGAAGAAGGTGATGATGATTATCATGTCTTACTAAAAAAAATAGAGAACAGATTGTTAATTAACACAAAGGAATTTGATTATGAACAAGTTTCAAAAAGAATTTTAAAAGATTATAGACAAGGAAAATTAGGAAAATTCTTCCTTGAGTTACCAAGAAAGGAAATAGATGAAATTTAATGAATTAGGACTTAGCGAATCTACGCTAAAAGCGATTATGGAGAAAGGATTTACTGAGCCAACAGAAATACAAAAGTTAGTTATACCCGAACTTTTAAAAGAGAGTACTAACTTAATAGGTCAAGCACAAACAGGTACGGGTAAAACAGCAGCGTTTTCACTGCCTATACTAGAACTTTTAGAACCTACAAAAGATGTAAAGGCTTTAATTTTAACACCAACTAGAGAATTAGCTGTACAGGTATCAGAAGAAATATATTCACTAAAGGGTGATAAGGATATCCGTATACTTGCAGTATATGGTGGAGCATCAATAGAAACACAATTAAGATCATTAAAAAAAGGTGTGGATATAGTTGTTGGGACACCTGGGCGTGTAATGGATATGATAAATAAGAAGGCATTGAAATTAAAACAATTAGAATATTTCATATTAGATGAAGCTGATGAAATGCTTAATATGGGATTTATAGACGACATAAAGGAAATTTTAAAAAGTACTAATGATGATAAGAAAATGTTGTTCTTCTCAGCTACTATGCCAGATGAAATATTAGCTATTGCAAAAGAGTTTATGCCTAGCTTTAAGAAGATAAAGGTTAAAAAGAAAGAGTTAACAACTAATTTAACAAAGCAAATATACTTTGAAGTAAGACCAGATGATAAGTTTGAAGCATTATGTAGAGTACTAGACTATAGGGCAGACTTTTATGGAATAGTATTTTGTAAGACTAAGCAAGATGTAGATGAAGTAACTAAAAAACTTAAGGCAAGAGGATATAGTGCTGAATGTATACATGGAGATATTACACAAGGTCTAAGAGAAAAGACACTAGATTTATTCAAACAAAAAATATTAAATGTATTGGTTGCAACAGATGTAGCAGCAAGAGGAATAGATGTATCAGATTTAACACATGTAATAAACTACTCTATACCACAAGAACCAGAAGCCTATGTTCATAGAATAGGAAGAACAGGAAGAGCTGGTAAAAAGGGAGTGGCTGTAACATTTGTAACACCTAAGGAAATTAATAAGTTACTACAAATTAAACGTCTAACAAAATCTGAAATAGTTAAAGAAAGTGTTCCTAATGTAGAACAAATATTAGAAGCTAAGAAAGAAAATCTATTAGCAAGTATAGATGAAATAGTGTTAGAAGATGACTATGGTCAATATATGGATTTAGCAAGAAAGATACTGTCAAATAGAAATCATGATGTAATTGTAGCATCACTATTAAGACATGTATATGATGATGAATTCTTAAAGGAAAACTATAACGAAATAAAAGATGTGAGCATAAAAGTAGACGATAAAACTCGTCTGTTCATAGCCCTAGGACAAAGAGATGGTATGAAACCATCAAAACTACTAGAACTATTACATAAAAAAGCAAAAGTTCCAGGTAGAAAGATAAGGGACATAAAGATTATGGATAAGTTTTCATTTATCACTGTTCCATTCAAGGAAGCAGAAGAAATAATGAAGGCAATGAATAGAAAAGATGCAAAAAAACCTATAGTAGAAATATCAAATGGGAAGTCAAAATCAAAAAAAGGTAGAAGGTAATATGAAATGAGTGAAGAAATTGAAATTTTGGTTAATACATTAATTAATTCCTTGAAAGACAAGGATATACAAAAAGCGGCATTAACACAAAATATCGATAATATTCCATACGAGAAAGCATATGAATTATCGAGAGTTTTAGCATTTATACCACTTTTAATTAATATAGCAGAAGATGCAATATCATCTAAGAAAATGATATGTGAGAAAAATCAGGGCAAGATAAAAAGAGAAAATCTAGAACATGCTTTTTTAAACAAGAAAAAAAGGGAAGCAATAGAAAGAATAGAAGTAACACCAGTGTTAACAGCACACCCAACACAAATACAAAGAAAAAGTATACTAGATTTAATGGCAAATATATATGATTTAATTAAGGCATATGATGCTGTTAAGAGTAATTTGATTGATAGAAATGAATGGGAGACAGCATTAAAAAGAGATATCAATATTTTACTACAAACAGATACTTTAAGAAGTACAAAATTAAGAGTAGATAATGAAATTAGTAATATTATGAGTTACTATAACACAACATTCTTGTCTGCAATACCTGATTTAATTTTAAAGTATAATAAATTAGCTAGAGAATATGGAATTAAAAAGACTGTAATTCCTGTAAGAATAGGTACATGGGTAGGTGGAGATAGAGACGGTAATCCTTATGTATCAGCACATACATTGAATAAGACAATAAAGATGGCAAGTGGTGTAATATTTAATGAATATATTTCTAAGTTGTCTAAGTTGTACCGTGAATTTTCTATGAGTTATGAACTTGTAAATTATTCTAAAGAAGTACAAGAATTAGTAGATAAGTCACATGATTTATCTATACATAGACAAAAAGAACCATATAGAAGAGCCATTAGCTATATTAAAGACAGAATAATTGCAACAGCATATATGCTAGAACTAGATACAACTACTATGCCTGATAATACAGATTTAGAAGGGTATAAGGATAGTAATGAGTTCTTGTGCGACTTACAAAAAATTGAAGATTCAATAAAGAAATACAGTGGTGAAATTTTAGTAAAAGGTACACTAGAAAGATTAATAACAGCAGTTAAAGTGTTTGGATTCTACTTATCTACAGTGGACTTAAGACAAGATTCAAGTATACACGAAAAATGTGTGGATGAATTATTGAAATCTGCTAATATACATAAAGATTATCTAAATTTAAATGAAGATGAAAAGTGTAAACTACTACTAAATATATTAGAAAATGATCCAAGACCTTTATCAAGTGATAATATACCTAAAAGCGATTTGTTAAAGCAAGAATTAGATATATATACAACAGCTAAAAAAATGCATGATATGTTTGGAAAAGATGTAATAAAGCATAATATAATATCACATACAACTAGTGTTTCAGATATGTTAGAAGCATTAATATTCTTAAAGGAAGCTAATTTGGATGTTAATATAGTTCCTTTATTTGAAACTATAGAAGACTTACAAAATTCTATTAAAGTAATGGAAAAATGGTTTAATATTCCTTTAGTTAAGGAACTATTAAAGAAAAACAACAATGAACAAGAAATAATGTTGGGATATTCAGATAGTAATAAGGATGGTGGATATCTAACATCTAGTTTTTCACTTTATCAAGCACAAAAGAATTTGATAGAATTAGGTGAAAAATATGGAGTAAGTATAAGTTACTTCCATGGTAGAGGAGGAACAGTAGGACGTGGTGGTGGACCTAGTTATGAAGCTATACTTGCTCAACCAAGTGGAAGTATAAAGGGTAAGATTAGATTAACTGAACAAGGTGAAATAATAGAAGCTAAATACGGAAACTATAACAATGGGATATATAACCTTGAAGCATTAGTAACTTCAAGTCTTGAAGTTAGCATGAGTAATACAAAAAAAGACTTTAAAGATTATGAAAATATATTAAAAGACTTGTCGGATATTAGTTATAGAAAATATAGAAGTTTGGTATTTGAAACAAAAGGCTTTATAGACTTCTTCTACACAATAACACCTATTGTAGAAATATCTAAGTTGAACTTAGGTTCAAGACCTTCTTCTAGAAAACAAGGTAGAAGCATAGAAAATCTTCGTGCTATACCATGGGTATTCTCTTGGTCACAAGCAAGAATAATGCTACCAGGTTGGTATGGACTAGGTACAGCTCTAAAAAGTGCTGATATGAGCAAATTAAAGGAAATGTATAAGACATTCCCATTCTTTAGAACACAAATATCTAATGTAGATATGCTTTTAGCTAAGACAGATATGGATATAGCTAGAGAATATATAGAATTAGCTGATGATAAGGAAAATGCAAGAAAGATCTTTAATGATATATTAGAGGAATATAACCTAACTAAGAAGTTAATACTTGAAGTATCAGAAAAGAAAGAACTATTAGAAGATAATTTAGAATTAAAAAAGAGCCTAGAAAATAGAATGCCATACTTTAACGCTTTAAATAACTTACAAATTAAGCTATTGAAAAAAGGAAGAGAAGGAATGGATGACGAAGACCTAATAAAGGCAATACATACATGTATAAATGGAATTGCAACAGGTCTAAGAAATTCAGGGTGAGAAAATGAGCAAGTGTATGAAAGTATGCTTGCTTTTTTGTTTAAGTAATTCCATAAATTACTGATGTAGTAAATTGTTCTTCTATCTTTTCCTAATTCTTTAGCAATTTTAGAGAAATTAACTTTTTAATATTTGAATTATCAGCAAAAATTTTTAATTTAGGCAAATCTTCTAATGTTAGCATTGTTATCCTTTCGATTTAAAATATGATATATTTGTATATTAATATATATAGATTATAAAGTTAAAAAAGTGTGTAGTGTAATACAATGCATATATGTTGCGATACAGAAATATATACTTAAAAAGTTAAATAAAGTATATAAATATATTGAAAAAAACATTGATTTTTTCGGGGGGGGTAGAATATTGTTTGAGGTGATATAAATGAAAAAAACAGTATTATTTATTATATTTTTAGGCTGTATGATATCAGAAGCAGAAACTAAAACTATAGAAAATAAGGAAGTAAATGATCCAACAAGTATAATTATTAGTCCATATAATAACTCAAAAATTACTAATAGTAAATTTTCAAATATTTTTGGAGCAAGTGATACCATTACTAATAGTGAATATTCAAATATATTTGGTATATTGAATAAAATTAATAATTCAAAACAAACAAGTGTAATTGGAGAATTAAATAACATAGAAAATAGTGAATACACAAAACTTTTAGGTAATAATAATATCATAAATAGCTCAAAGTATTCATATATATTTGGTACAAATATACAAGCAGAAAGTAGTGAACATGCAAATATACTAGGAAGAAATATTATTATTAAAGATTCAATTAATTCAAATATAATTGGTGAAAAGAATACAATTACAAATTCAAAACAAACAACTACAATTGGAGAATTAAATGAAGTAGTAAAAAGTGAAAATACAAAAGTTTTAGGTAATAAAAATAAAATAAATAACTCAAATTATTCATATATATTTGGTGCAAATATAAATGCAGAAAATAGTAATTTTGGTATAGCTATAGGAGCTAGTGCTAATTTAATTAATGCTATAAATTCTGTAGCTATAGGAGCTGGTAGTAAAGCAACATTTAGCGATTCAGTAGCTTTAGGTTCATTTAGTGAAACTAAGTTATCTGAGAAAAGTGCATATTTAACTGATCAAAAAAATAATCCACATTATGTTGTATCAGTTGGAGGAGGAAAAATAAAAAGAAGAATACAAGGATTAGCAGATGGTGCAGAAGATGATGAAGCAGTAACAGTTGCACAATTGAAAAAATTAAAAAGTGAAGTAAAAGGTTCTACAGAAAAATCAGACTTAGCTTTAGGTGGAGTAGCAAATGCTATAGCTATGGCTAATTTAGTACAAGTGAATTCATATTCAGACTATAGACATAATTTAAGTGCAGCATATGGATATTATTGTGGAACACAAGCTGTTGCATTAGGCTTTAGTGGAGTAACAAAGGATAGAAGATTAGTGTACAAACTAAGTGGCTCAGTTAATAATAAGGGAAATCTTGCCCTTGGAGTTGGAGCTGGAGTAATGCTAGGTAATAAGGAAGAAAGCTTAGAACATAAAGATATTAATGTAAAAGAACTATATGAAAGAATAATTAAATTAGAAAAAGAAAACAGTGCAATAAAGCAAAGAATGATTGAACAAGATACAATAATACAAAAATTAGAATCAATTATTAGAAAATAAATAATAAGTATTTTGGCAAGTATATTAAAGTGTACTTGTCTTTTTATATACAGTTAAAAAAATGTGAGATAATAAAAAGCAATATATAATAAAAAGTAACAATGTAGTCATTGATAAGTTAATAAAAGTATTTACTAATACTGAATAAGACCTTGAAAATAGAATGGGGGGGGGTACAATTATCTGAAATATTTTTAAGTTGAGGTATTAGTATGAAAAAAAGTGGTAAGAAAAAAATTAATTTAATTTTAATTATTTCAAGTATATTACTTGTATGTACAAGTGTAGGATATGCTGATGTAACAGAAGATGAAATTGAAGAAATAAAAAATAAAGTAAAAACAGAATTGAAATCAGAAATAAAGCAATATTTAGAAAATATAGAAATTGGTAAATTCAAAAGAACAAAAGATAGTGGAACTTATCCAGGTGTTAAAATAGAAATAAAAGAAGATGGTGAAAAAGGTGGGGGAGCTAAATTTTCTGTAGGATATCTTGATTTTGATGGTAAAAATCAAATAATTTCAAGTAGAGTTGTAGACAGTGAAAGATTTGTAAGAGGAGCATTTGTACGAACAATGTTAGACTTATATAATCATAAGTTTAGCTTAGGAGCTTTGCAATTTGATGGATTACATGGGAATATATATACTGCTAATGAAGATACTGCACAATACTTAGCAATGTTTAATAATAATGTGTATAAAGGAAAAAAGTGGAGAGAGTTAAGTTCTAACATTGCTTTAGGTTGGGGAAATAGTGCTGGAATGCAATTAAAACCAATTAAAAAGAAGATATTTGATGGTATGGATGATAATGAATTAATAATTGGATATGAACAAGAAAGAGGTAATCCAGGAATTAAGGAGAAAAATAAGCCTTATGCTAAAAATTATGATTTGTATCATAATTATTATAGTCTTAAAAAGGGATTTGGTGAACCAAATAATAATTATTCAACAGCTATAGGAGTTAGAAATGCTTCATATGGACAAGGAGCATTTGCAATAGGAATAGAAAGTGTTGCAGGTAATAAAGGAACATTTGCAGGTGGTGAAAATGCCATATCTTCAGGAATTAATTCAATTTCTTATGGTAATAATACACTTTCAGCAGGTAAGGAATCAATGTCATTTGGATATTATGTTAAAGCTTATGGTAATAGATCGTTTGCGAGTGGTTATGAATCAGAAGCATATGGAAATAATGCAATTGCAATGGGTAGCTGGAGTTATGCAAAGGCTAAAAATTCACTTGCACTTTCAGGAGGAACTGTAGAACCTAGTGCAACTGAGGGAGTAGCTATAGGTAAAGGTGCAGTAACAAAAATTGAAGAAGGATTTTCAATAGGTAGCGAAGCACTAGCAGATAGAGAAAAAGGTAAGTATGGATATAATGTTATAGAAAATAAAGAATATACAAATAAAGATTTAGGCTTAGATGAAAATGTAAAATATGCTGACTATATAGAAAAAATAAAAGATAAAAAATATGAAATAAAGAAAAATATTTATGGCATAAAAAAATTAGAAAAAGAAAATGAAAAAAATGAAATTAATATAAAGGGTCTTAATGAATTTAATGAAACTAATGTCTATGAAAAAACTGGAAAATATGAATTTAATATTTTACAACAAATTAAAGAAACAAAAGATTCTTTGGAAAAAAATTTAAAAAATAATAAAACAAAAATAGAACGTTTAAAAAATGAAAGAAAGACATTAGATAAAGCATTAGAAGAATTAGAAGATAAAATTAAAGGAGTAACACCGTATTTTAGTACAGTTAGTGCAATATCTATAGGTAATCCTGATAAAGGTATAACTCGTCAATTAACAGGTCTTTCAGCAGGTAGTGAAGATACAGATGCAGTTAATGTTGCTCAATTAAAAGCAATGAGAAGTTATGTAGATAAAAAAGTTACATTAAAAGCAGGAAAGAGTGCATATGATATATGGGCTACATCATCTAAAGCTGTTGAATATGTAGATAAGCATAATAAAAAATTGAAAGATTTAACTGAATTAGATTTTATTGATTCATTAAAAGGGGAACAAGGAATAAAAGGTGATGGTGAATCTGCATATCAAAGTTGGTTAAAGCAAGATGGTAATGCAGGCAAAAGTGAAGGAGACTTTGTTAAATGGTTAAAAGGCGATAAAGGGGATAAAGGGCAAGATGGAAAAAATGGAAAAGATGGACAAGATGGAAAGAGTGCCTTTGAAGTATGGAAAGAAAAGAAAAATAAGCCTAATGCTAAGGAAGAAGACTTTTTCAAGGATATAACAAAAGGTGCTGGTCTATTAGCCAAGGAAAAAGAAGAAATGAATAAAAAGATAGAAGATGCAAATAAGAAATCAGACTTAGCTTTAGGTGGAGTATCAAATGCAGTAGCTATGGCTAATCTACCACAAGTAATGGGAGATAAGAAGTTTAATTTAGCTGCATCATATGGATACTATGGTGGTTCTCATGCGGTAGCTGTTGGATTTAGTGGAACAAATGATAATCAAAACTTTATCTACAAATTAAGTGGATCAGTTAATAGTAAGGGTAATCTTGCTTTTGGTATTGGTGCTGGTGTTATGATGGGTAGTGTAAATAGTAAGGATAAGAAAATAGAAGAATTAACTAAACAAAATAATATATTTGCAGAAAATATTAGAAAACAAAATGAAAGAATACAAAAACTAGAAGATATTGTGAAAAGATTAATGAATAAATAGTTAATAAACATTAATAGAAAGAAGATGAGGTATTGCAAACTGTTGCGAGCTTCATCTTTTTTTATGTTAAAAAATGTTTATATAAAGTGTTTAAAAATCCTTGAAAATATGCGGGGGGGGGTAAAATACATAGCTGGAGGGGATTATATATGAATATAAATGACATTAAGTTTAGTTTTAAATTTAAACTTAAATTAATGATACTAACTATATTGCCATTCTTATTATATAGCAATATAGGATACGCAGATAATTCTAAAATATACATTAAAACACAAGATATTTTAACAGAAAAAGAATATAATAATCTTACAAATGAAGAAAAGAATAAGTACAAAGCTATTGATAATGGTTTACATTATTTTTCTATAAGACCAAGCATAACTGATGGGAATATTAATAATGATGGTGCTAAAATGGAGGCTTCTATGGCTATAGGTCCAGATGCACTCGCAAATAAAACAAATTCAATGGCAATAGGTTTAAATGCACAAGCTTTATATGATAATTCAATGGCAATAGGTATAGGAGCTAAAGTAGATATGCAATGTTCTCATAGTATTGGAATGGGAGCATATGCAGCAGGATATTCATCTAATGCAATAGGATATCAAGCAACAACTTTAGGATTTTTTTCAACAGCAGTTGGGACTCAAGCCAATGCTTTTGATACTATGTCAACAGCTTTAGGTACAGGCTCTTATGCTATTAATCAATACTCAACAGCCTTGGGAGGATCAGCATATGCTGGAGAAAATAGTACAACTGTTGGTGCTATGTCTAAAGCGTTTGGTAAAGGTTCTGTTACTTTAGGTGCAGCGTCATATGTAGGTGATAAACAGAAAGAGGAAGAGTATAATAAAAATAATGGGATTACAGGATATTATAATCAATTAATACAAAAGAATGAAATAAAAGAAAAGTATAAAAAAGAATTTGATGAAATAGCTAAAATTGATCAAAATAAAGAAAATAAAAAATGGTATATAGAAAGTATGAAATTAAGAGCAAAAATTTTGTCTGAAGATAATAATTCTATAGAATTTGGAACAGCTATTGGCCTTGCTTCTAAAGTATATAATAGTTACGATGTAGCATTAGGAGCATTTAGTGAAACAAAAGAGTCTAAAAACAAAGGATATTTAACAAATCAAGATACAAAAGATGTTTATGCAGTATCTGTTGGAGGAGAAAAAATAAAAAGAAGAATCCAAGGTCTAGCAGATGGTGCAGAAGATGATGAAGCAGTTACTGTTGCACAATTAAAAAAAGTTCAAAAAAGTATGCAAAATCAAGGTGTAATACAAGATAATTATTACAATAAATCAGAAATAAATAAAAAGATAGAGGAAGTAAATAAGAGATCTGATTTAGCATTAAGTGGAGTATCAAATGCAGTGGCTATGGCTAACTTACCACAAGTAATGGGAGATAAGAAGTTTAATTTAGCAGCATCATATGGATATTATGGTGGTTCTCATGCAGTAGCTGTTGGATTTAGTGGAACAAATGATAATCAAAACTTTATCTACAAACTAAGTGGATCAGTTAATAGTAAGGGTAATCTTGCCTTTGGTATTGGTGCTGGAGTAATGCTTGGTAGTGTAAATAGTAAGGATAAGAGAATTAGCGATCTTGAAACTAGATTAAAAGAACAAACTGAAAAGACTAATAGATTAGAAAAACAACTTGAAAAAGTCATGAAAAGATTAGGTCAAAATTAAAATGCCAGATGTGTCTGGCATTTTTTTAATCTATATTCTTTTCTTTTTTTAATGTTGGGAATAGGATTACATCTCTAATTGAGGCAGAATTTGTTAATAGCATTGTTAGTCTATCAATACCTATTCCAAGACCTCCAGCAGGTGGCATTCCATATTCTAGGGCTCTGATATAGTCTAGGTCCATATCGCAAGCTTCATCGTCACCTTCTTGTTTTTTCTTAACTTGGTCTTCAAATCTAGCTTTTTGTTCCATAGGGTCATTTAGTTCTGAATATGCATTACCATATTCTCTACCAGTTATGAATAATTCAAATCTATCTACCCAGTCTTCACTCTTATATGAATTTTTAGATAAAGGTGAAATTTCTTTTGGATAAGTTGTAACAAAAGTAGGATTAATTAATGTAGATTCTACCTTTTCTTCAAATAGTAAGTTTAAGATACCATATTTAGTGTATTTAACCTTAGGATCTAAAGGTATATCTATGCTTTTAGCAAAGTTAATAGCTTCTTCATCAGATGTAACCTTATGTATATCAAATCCTGTCTTTTCCTTTACTATATCAGCCATAGTGACTCTTCTCCATGGTTTAGCAAGATTTATCATCTTACCTTCATATTCTAATTCATACTTACCGTATAATGTGAAAGCAAGAGAAGATATTAAATCTTCAGCTATATCCATCATAGTATTAAAATCAGCAAAAGCTTGATAAAGTTCCATCATTGTAAATTCTGGATTATGTTTAATTGAAATACCTTCATTTCTAAATGAACGGTTAATTTCAAATACCTTTTCAAATCCACCAACTAATAGTCTTTTTAAGTATAGTTCAGGTGCTATTCTTAAGTACATTTCTTGATCTAGTGCATTGTGGAAAGTTACGAAAGGTTTAGCATTAGCCCCACTTGCAACTGGATGTAGCATAGGTGTTTCAACTTCGTAAAATCCTTTATTTTCCAAATATCTTCTGATGTAGCTAATAATCTTAAATCTTTTTTTCATTGTATCCATTACTTCATCATTCATGACAAGATCAACATATCTTTGTCTATATCTTAATTCAACATCAGTTAAACCATGAACCTTATCAGGTAATGGACGAATATTCTTAGATAAAAC
Source organism: Sneathia sp. DSM 16631 (assembly GCF_014892235.1). Taxonomy (NCBI): domain Bacteria; kingdom Fusobacteriati; phylum Fusobacteriota; class Fusobacteriia; order Fusobacteriales; family Leptotrichiaceae; genus Sneathia; species Sneathia sp. DSM 16631. The sequence continues at coordinate 19,662 of NZ_JADBHL010000003.1, forward strand.
AGTGTATTTTATAGCTCTTAGTGTTAATTCACCAGTTTGAGTGTAGAATAGTCTACCTTCTATACCGATAAAATCACCAACACCAATATTTTTGAATATTTCATATTCTTGTTCGCCAACTTCACCTTTATTTACATATATTTGTATCTTACCTGATGGATCTTTTAAGTGAGCAAATCCATTTTTACCTATTCTTCTGTATGAAACTATACGTCCAGCGGTAATAAATATACGTTCGCTATCATCTTTGTTGTTCCAAATATCTTTTATCATATCTTTTTTATCAAAAAATCTACCATAAGGTTCTATATCCATATCACGTAGTTGTTGAACTTTTTTAAGTTTTTCACCCATGATATAGCTAGTTGTTTGTTCAGCCATTTTAATTTTCTCCTTTAAAATATATATTAATATTAATTTCAGATAAGAACTCATCATTTATTGAATATTCTTTAGCATTAATATTAATATGGTTATTAGTATTTCTTAAGAATATGGTTTTAATTTTAGTATTCATAACCATATTATCAAGTTTTAAAAAGGCGGTAGTATAGTTATCAAGGTCAAATACCTTAGTATAGCTAAGCTTATCGTCTTTTTTTATTGTAATCTTATTTTCTTCTAAAATTAAATAGAGTTTTTCATTTTCACAATAAAGAGTTTCTTTATTTAACCTAATAAATTCAAGATTTAATGAATCAATATTCTCAGTATTGCTATCATAGTAATTAAATACACTACAGATATCTATATTAATCATTTTCTTCTATTCTTCTTCTTCATCTTCAAGTAAATCATTTATGAAGCTATCATCATCTATATCACTATCATAAATATCTTTATCATCATTGTCGTCATAATCAAATACAGGATAATTACTTTTTTCATTGTCATCAACAAAATCATCAAATTCATTATCGTCATCATCATTATGACCTTCTATATATTTTGATTCATATTCATAATCATCATCTAAATCACCAAAATCAGGATCTTCATCTAATGATTGTCTTTGAAAACATTCAAAAACATATTCTTCTTCATCATCATCTAGTAAGTAAAGTTCTTCTTCATCCTCGTCAACTTTAAACGCCCTTTTTTGACCATAGTCATTTTCACCAATAATATATTCGTTATCCTTTATTTTAACATTTCCAATACATGTAAAATATTCTAATTCTCCGTCAATAGTGTAAGTAAACTCATCATCGTATGAGTACATATTCAACCTCCATTATTTATGATATTTTATATTATTTATTATACAGATAGATCTGTATATTTGTTCTAATAGTATTAATCTAAATAGTTGATGGGGGAAGGTAAACTTAGAAAAACAAAGTGAATAATCACATTTTTCTCGTACCATATTATTTATTCCTTTAGATCCTCCTATTAAAAAGGATATTTCACTGTAATTAATAGTAAGTTTAGATATTTTATTAGATAATTCTACAGAATCAAGTTCTTTTCCTTTTAAATCAAGAAGTATAGTATAGCCTTTAGTTTTTTCAAGATAAGCTAATATTCTATTAGATTCTATATCAACAGAAGTGGCATTGTCAGCCTCTTCAGCCAATTCTACAATTTTTAAGCTAACATACTTAGAAAGACGTTTAGAAAATTCCTTTATTCCTTCGTTAATATACTGTTCTTTTACTTTTCCAACTGTGATTATATTAATTTTTAGCATATAATATCCTACCTTATTATACATATTTTAAAAAAAATTACAAGTAAAAACTAAATTTTTCTTTTAGATAATTTGTCTAATTGATTTTTCGTTACTGTAGAGATTACGGGTCTACCATGAGGACAGTTAAACTTATTTATTTCATGCAGCTTATTAACTAATTCAGTCATTTGATTATAGCTTAATTTTTGACCAGCCATAATAGAAGTTCTACAAGCCATAGAGATTATTACTTTTTCTCTAATATCTGTAACAGTCTTATTCTCCATTAGGCATTCTATTATGCCTTTAATAATTCTTTCATTTGAGTTTCTAAGTTCAAAATCTGGAACAGCACGTATAATTATTTCAGTTTCACTTATTTCATCAAGTTCAAATTTAAAATCTTCAAATATTTTAATATTGGCAAGTAATACATTTTTTTCTGTAAGAGATAGTTCTATTACCTCAGGTATTAGTAGCTGTTTTTTTGCCATTTGTTGATTGTAGTATTTGTCTTTAAGTGCTTCATAAGTTATTCTTTCGTGCATGGCATGTTGATCGTAAAAGTCAAGGCTGTCCTTGTTTTTTACTATAATATACGTATCAAATACTTGGGCTAATATATCATAGTTATTTTTTTCTACGACATCATCATGAGTATCATATGTGAATAATTCTTGTTGTGTTGTACTAACATTTTCATTTATTGAAACTTCTTTTTGTTCATGTATGACAGGAGTATAGGTTTTTCTGTCATCTTCATAGAAAAATTCTTCTATACTAGTTCTAATTTGCTTGTATACAATCTTATCGTCTGAAAATTTAATAATCTTTTTTGAGGGATGTACATTTACATCAATTTGTGTAGGGTCTATGTCATATAGAATGAGTGCAAAAGGGTATTTATGTTTCATTAATTTGGTGTAGTATCCATCGATTACTGCCCGTTCAATTACGTTAGATTTACAGTATCTATTGTTTATGTAGGTGTAGATATAGTTTTTAGTGCCACGGTAAATTTCTTGATTACCAAGATAGCCATACTTAAACTTTTTTAAATTCTTAAATATATTTTTACCTAGTAGTTCTATTATGGTATTATCCATGTTAGTTCCTGAAGTTGAAAATATTACTTTAGAATCTATTATTAATTTAGTTTTAATTAGTGGATTAGACAGAGCCAATTTAACTAATATATCTTTTATTACACTTATTTCAGTTTTTTCTTTTCTTAAAAATTTTTTTCTAGCTGGTGTATTGTAGAATAAATCACGTATTTCAATAATACAACCAGTCTTCATTGCAACACTTGTATCGTTTATTATATTCCCACCATATACCGTTATTTTCGTACCTAGTTTATCAGTATCTGTTTTACTTGATATACATAATTTTGAAACACTAGAAATAGAGGCAAGTGCTTCACCCCTAAAACCAAATGTTTTAAGATTAAATATATCCTCTTTTTTTTGCAATTTAGATGTTGCATGACGTTGTATACATAGGTATACGTCTTCTTTTTTCATACCTATACCATCATCAACAATTTTAAAATAGCTTAAATCACTTTTCATACTGATTTCTATACTAGAACTTTTAGCATCGACACTATTTTCATAGAGTTCTTTTAGCATAGATGCAGGATTTTCAACAACTTCACCTGCGGCAATAATATTAGAAACATTTTCATCAAGAATTTTAATAATACCCATAAATCACCTCATAATAAAAACTAGAGTTAGTACCAAATTTTTGGATGCCTTTTACGAAAAGACAAGTGGCAGGTATTTAGAAAACGTGTACAGAATCCGTTTAAGCTCTAAGTCATTCGTGATTAACCTGAGGCACGTAATCCAGGGACACCCCCAGTAAATTTGAGTAAAGCCCAAAAATTTGTTAGTACTCTAAACTCTAGTTTTATAATTTATTATATCAGTTAAACATAATATTGTCTATAATTTTTTTAACTGTAAGTCCTTTTCTAATTGCTTTTCGTCAACATCACTAGGAGCATCAGTTAATAGATCTTGTCCTTTATTTGTCTTAGGGAATGGTATAACTTCTTTAATAGAATTTTGATTTAACATAACCATCAACCAACGATCAATACCGAATGCTAGTCCCCCATGAGGTGGAACTCCGTATTTTAGTGCTTCAAGTAGGAAACCAAATTTATCTACTTGTTGTTCTTTATCAATTAGTAATCTATCGAATACTAATGATTGAAGATTAGAATCATGTATTCTAATACCTCCACCACCAATTTCATATCCATTAAGTACTATGTCATAAGTGTCAGACTTAATATATTTTAAGTCATTCTTTTCTAATAGAGGAATGTCTTCCTTTTTCAACATAGTAAATGGATGGTGACATGCCTTATATCTTTGTTCTTCTTCGCTATATTCAAACATAGGGAAGTCAACGACCCATAAGAAGTTAAATTTATCTTTATCAATTAAGTTAAGTTCATCAGCAATCTTAAGACGTAGAGCACCAAGACTAGATAGAACTACTTCTTTTGTATCTGAGATTATTAGAGCTGTTTCATTATTTTCTAAATGAAGTACAGATTCTAACTTATCAATTGTTTCTTTTTCAAAGAATTTTAATATTGGTGAACTTAATTCATTATTTTCTTTTTTAATAAAGGCTAGACCCTTTGCGTGATAATATGTTTTAACAAAGTCTTCATAGTCTTTAACATTTTTTCTAGATAGTAGCTTATTAACTACAATAGCCTTTATATATTCAGCATTATCAAAGATACTAAATCCTTTATTTTGAACACAGTCTTTAATATCTATTAACTTCATTTCAAATCTTGTATCTGGTTTGTCTGATCCATAAAATTCCATAGCATCATTGTATTCTATACGAGGGAAAGTATAGTCAATAGTCTTACCAGTTACATCGTGAAATACTTTTTTAGCTAATTTTTCAGCCATATTTATTATATCTTCTTGTTCAACAAATGACATTTCTATATCTAATTGTGTAAATTCAGGTTGTCTATCAGCTCTTAAGTCTTCATCTCTAAAACATTTTGCTAGTTGATAGTATTTGTCAAGACCAGCAATCATAAGAGTTTGTTTGAATAATTGAGGTGATTGAGGAAGAGCATAAAAACTTCCTTTTTGAATTCTACTAGGGACTATAAAGTCACGAGCACCTTCTGGTGTAGCTTTAGCTAGTACTGGTGTGTCAATATCTAGAAAGCCATTTTGATTTAGAAATTCTCTCATTGAGAATAGCATAGTATTTCTTTTAATAATGTTATTTAACATTCTAGGTTTTCTTAAATCAAGATATCTATATTTTAGTCTTAAACTTTCATTTGCAACTTCTTCATCATTAATTTCAAATGGTAAGGCCTTAGACTTACTTAAAACTTCTATACTATTAGCTAATACTTCAATATCTCCAGTATCTAATTTAGGATTTTTAGAAGATCTTTCTTGTACTAAACCAGTTACTTTTAAGACATATTCATTTTTAATATCTTTAACTAAGTCGGTAAGGTCATCTTTAACTAAAATTTGTGTAATTCCATATCTATCACGTAAATCAATAAATGCAAACGATCCAAGATTACGTATAGTAGATACCCAACCTGAAAGAGTAACAGTTTTACCACAATCAGCTATTCTTAATTCATTTAGCTTATTTGTTCTATACATATTATAGTTCTCCTTTCAATTCATTTAATTTTACAGTCTTTTGTAAACCAGTTTCAAAGTTCTTAATGGATACACTATTATTCTTGTATTCATCTTCACCTAGTATTAAAACACGAGCAGCATTTAACTTATTAGCCTTTTTCATTTGAGAACTAAAGTTTTTAATAGTATATTCATAATTAATTTCTACATCACAGTCTTTTAATTCATTTAAGACATCGAACAAGTAATCTTTAGTTTCTTCAAAGTAGGCTATAAAGATTTTTTCTTTCTTTTTAGGTAGTAGGGTTTCATCTAGTAATAGTAAGATTCTTTCTATACCAGCAGCAAAACCAATAGCAGGTATAGACTTATTCGCTAAATTTTCAATTAGCTTGTCATATCTACCACCACCTAATACAGTTGATTGAGAACCTAATGCGTTTGATTTAATTTCAAATACAGTATCGCTATAATAGTCCAAACCACGTACAAGCTTGTTATTAACCACATATTTAATATTAAATTTATCTAGGTAGTGTAAAACATCTTTAAAGTACTTGGTACTTTCATCATCAAAGTAGTCGTATAAGCTAGGTGCATTACTAACAATTTCATCATCATCTTTAGAATCTAAAACTCTTAATGGATTTTTATAGCATCTAACTTTAGATATTTCTGATAATTTATCATAGTTTTTAATTAAGTATTCTTGTAGAGCTTTAATATATTTAACTCTAGATTCCTTATTCCCCAAACTATTAATTTCAAGAGTTAAATTTTTAATACCTAGCTTATCTAAAAATTCTAAAGCCATAGATATTAGGCTTGCATCAAGTAGGGGATTTCTAATTCCAAAGCATTCAACACCAGTTTGATTAAATTCTCTATATCTTCCTTTTTGAGGAGCTTCATATCTGTACATACTTCCGTAATAGTACCATTTTGTAACTGGTTGTATGTTGTATAATTTAGCTTCTAAAAATGCTCTTACAGCACCAGCAGTACCTTCAGGTCTTAGTGCAACATTTCTATCACCTTTATCTTTGAATACATACATTTCTTTAGAAACTACATCTGTTTCATCACCTACAGATCTTTTAAATAGGTCTAGTTCTTCTAATATGGGTGTAATTATTCTTGAGTAACCATATCTTGTAAATACTTCATCAGCTGTCTTAGTTACAAAAGAAAACTTATCCATATTATCATAGTGTATATCTTTCATACCTTTTAAAATTTGTATCATTTAATAATCTCCTTTACAAATTTTAATATTTCATTTTGAATATCTTCTATATCTTTTATACTATCATTTATTGTACAATTAATGATTTTCATATCGTACATTTTAGCAATTTTTTTTGTAACATCATATGCACGCTTTTTTTGTTTTTCATCAGCTTCTAATATATCTTTTTTCATACTTCCATTTATTTTGTTTTTTCTATTTTTTATAAGAAGATTTGAATATGTATAAGGCATATCCAATAGAATTATTAAGTCTGGAGTAGGAAGGTTAAATTTATTCCATTCAAGATCTATTATCCACTTATTGTATTCCATAAATTCTTTTTCATCTGTTATACGATTACCTTGGTGTATAATATTAGAAATAGTATATCTATCTGCTATTATTATATACCCTTCGTTATATAGCTTTTCCCATGTAGTCTTAAATGAAGCATATCTATCAACAGCATAGAAGGTAGATGATGCAAAAACATTTACATCATCGTTATTACCAAATTCACCATTTAAGTACATTTTAACAGGATAACAAGCATTACTTTCATAATTAGGGAAAGTAATTTTTTTAACCTTATACCCTAAATTTGATAAATTCTCATACAAAAGATTAGATTGTGTTTGTTTACCACTACCATCAGTACCTTCTATAACAATTAATTTTCCTATCATAATAGATTGATACCTGCTTTTTCACAAGCTTCTTCAATATCTTTTGTCCAAAGAGATGCTTGAACTTCACCTATATGGGCAGTTTTTAAGAATAACATACAAATTCTTGATTGACCTATTCCACCACCTATAGTTAATGGTAATTCATCATTTAATAGCATTTTATGGAAGTTTGATTGTTCTTTTACATTAGCTTTTTCTAATTGTTCTAATAAAGCTTGTTTATCAACTCTAATACCCATAGAAGATAATTCATATGGTATATCTAAAACTTCGTTATATACAATAATATCTCCATTTAATTTCCAGTCATCATAGTCAGGAGCACGTCCATCATGTTTTTGTCCATTAGATAAAAGATCTCCTATTTTCATAATGAAAACAGCACCATATTTTTTAGCTATTTCTTTTTCTCTTTCTTTTGGACTAAGATTAGGATACATATCTAATAATTCTTGTGAAGTTAAGAAGAAAATGTCTTTACTTAAGAATTTTTTGTAATCAGGTATTTTTTTAGATAACATATCTTCAGTTCTTAAAAATACACTGTATATTTTTTTAACCATAGTTTTTAAAAAGTCAATATTTCTATCTTCTTTAGTTATTATTGCTTCCCAGTCCCATTGGTCAACGTAAATAGAATGTAGATTATCTAATTCTTCATCACGTCTAATAGCATTCATATCTGTGTAAATTCCATAACCAGTTTGTACACCATATCTTTTTAGTGCAAATCTCTTCCATTTTGCAAGAGAGTGAACTATTTCTATTTGTCTTCCTGGTTCTTCTAACATATCAAAGCTAACTGGTCTTTCAACACCATTTAAAGTGTCATTGAATCCAGATTCTTTTCTAACGAAAAGTGGTGCAGAAAGTCTTGTTAATTTTAACTCTTTTGCAAGTTCTACTTGAAAGAAGTCTTTAATTAATTTAATTAATATTTCTGTTTCAAGTATAGTGTGTTTTGATTTATATCCTTTAGGTATAATTGTGTTTGCCATAAGTGTCTCCTTTTATTTTGTTTTATTTTATCATATCTAATAAGTCTTGTTCTGTTAGTATGGCAATATTTAATTTCTTTGCTTTTTCTAACTTAGAACCAGCTTTATCACCAACAATTAAGTAATTTAAATTTTTTGATACACTAGATAAGTATTTACCACCGTTAGTTATGATTATATCCTTTATTTCATCTCTTGTAAATTCTTTAAGTGTACCAGTTGCAAGAAATGTTTTTCCACTAATGTATTTATTGTATTTTTTTTCTTTTTGTTTTGTTTCAAGTACAAAGCCTATTTCTTGCAAGCCTTTAATAAGCCTTATATTATTTTTTTCTTTAAAGTATTCGATGATAGAAGTTGCAACCTTATCACCTATACCCTTTATACTAACTAAATCATCAAAGCTAGCATTAATTAGTTTATCAATATCTGTAATATTATCACAAATTAGATTACTTGTAGTTTTACCTACATAGGGTATACCTAAAGAATAAAGTACAGTACTAAAAGAATTAGACTTAGATTTTTCAATATTACCTATTAAATTATCTACATTTTTTTGTCCCATCTTATCAAAGGTAATTAATTCATTTTTAAAATTATGTAGGTTGTATATATCCAATATATTAGTAATTAAACCAATATCAATTAATTTTTTAACTATTTTTTCACCCAATCCCTTGATATTCATACAGTCTCTTGAAGTGAAATATTCAATAGATCTCATAATTCTTTCAGGGCAGAAGGGGTTAATACATTTAATAGCAACTAATTTATCAGATTTATATAGTTTTTCATTACAAGCAGGACAAAATTTAGGTTCTATAATTTTTTCTTCTAAACCTGTTCTTTTTGAAAAATCAACATTAACAACTTGTGGTATTATTTCAGCAGCTTTTTCAACCAAGACAGTGTCGTGAATTCTAATATCCTTTTTTTCTACTTCATCAAAATTATGCATTGATGCCCTTTTAACAATAGAGCCAGAAAGATTAATAGGCTTAAAATTAGCTACTGGAGTTATTACACCAGTTCTACCTACTTGATAGTCAACTGATAAAATTTTGGTATATAGTTGATCTGGTTTAAACTTATACGCTATTGCCCATTTAGGACTTTTAGCAGTATAACCAAGCATATCATATGTAGATAAGTCATTAACTTTTAGAACAAGTCCATCAGTTTCAAAGTCTAATTTTTTTCTTTTTATGTCCCATTCGTCTATAGCTTTTTTCATACTTGAAAAATCAGTATATGTTTCAAAAACATTGGCAGTTTCAAAACCTAGTTCTTTTAAAAGATTGATACTTTCAAGGTGAGTAGTAATGTTAAAATCTTGTGTATTTATTACATAGTATAGGAAGCAAGAAAGTTTTCTACTTGCAACTATACTTGAATCTAATTGACGTATAGTACCACTAGCTGCATTTCTTGGATTAGAAAATACTTGTTCACCATTAGCTTCTCTATCTCTATTGATTCTGTTGAATTCAGAAATAGGTAAGATTATTTCACCTCTAACTTCAATGTCTATATCTTTTTTTAAAATTTTAGGTATATTTTGTATTTGATAAACATTATCTGTAACATCTTCACCAAAAATACCATCTCCACGAGTTAAGGCTAGTACAAGTTTTCCTTTCTTGTACTGTAAATCTATACTAAGTCCATCCAATTTTAACTCTAATACATAGATAACAGGTCTATTTAATATTTTTCTAACCCTAGTATCGAAGTCTTTAATATCTTCTATACTATATGTATTAGCAAGACTTAGCATAGGTTTATTATGTCTAACTTTAGTAAATTTTGTATTAACAAAACCACCAACAACTTGAGTGGGTGACTTTTGATTTTTGTACTCAGGATGTAGTTTTTCAATATCTTCAAGTTCTTTTAAAAGCTTATCGAATTCTTCATCAGAGATTAGTGTTTCACTTTTTTCATAATAGTAATATGAATATTTTTCTACTAATTCTTTTAATTTTAAATATCTATCTAGCATTATTTTGCTCCAGAATAATTAGGTGCTTCCTTTGTTATAATTACATCGTGAGGATGTGATTCTTTAAGTCCAGCATTAGTAATTTTAACAAACTTACCATTAACTTTTAATTCAGCGATAGTCTTTGTACCACAGTATCCCATACCAGCACGTAGTCCACCACATAATTGAAATACTGTATCCTTTATACTACCTTTAGTTGGAACCATAGATTCAATACCTTCTGGGACTAATTTATCTGTTGCAGCTTCTAATTGGAAGTATCTATCTTTACTTCCTCTTTTCATTGCAATAAGAGATCCCATACCAACATAACTCTTGTAACTTCTACCGTTGTATAAGATTTCTTCACCAGGTGATTCTTTTGTACCAGCTAATAAGCCACCAAGCATTACACAATCAGCACCAGCAGCTAAAGCCTTAACTATATCTCCAGATAACTTTATACCTCCATCAGCTATTACTCCTATGCCTTTAGAATTACAGTATTCACTAACTTCCATAACAGCACTTAATTGTGGCATACCAACACCTGCAACAACACGAGTTGTACAAATTGATCCAGGTCCTATACCAACTTTTACAGCATCACAACCAGCATCTATTAAGTCTTTTGCAGCTTCTTTTGTTACAATATTACCACCAATTAGAGGTAGGTTAGGGAAAGCTTTTCTAATTTCTTTAATTTTTTCTATGACACCTTTAGAATGTCCATGTGCAGAGTCTACTGTAATTATATCAACACCAGCTTCAACTAAAGCTTCTACTCTTCTTAGAGTATCAGTACCTATACCAACAGCAGCACCTACTCTTAATCTACCTTTTTTATCTTTACAAGCATTAGGGTAGTTTACAATATTATCTATGTCTTTTATAGTAATTAAACCTTTTAATATTTTACCTTCTACTATAGGTAATTTTTCTATTCTATTTTCAAGCAAGATATGTTTTGCTTCTTCAAATGTAATATCTGTATTAGCAGTAATTAGGTTATCTTTAGTCATTACATCAGTAACTTTTGGAGTTAAATCTTCTCTATATTTAATATCTCTATTTGTAATGATACCTAAAAGTTCATTTTTATCGTTTATTACAGGTAATCCAGATACCTTGTATTTTCTCATTAAATCAACAGCATCTTGAAGTACTGAATTTACATTTAATGTAATAGGATTTGTTATCATACCACTTTCAGAACGTTTAACTCTATGAACTTCTTCTGCTTGATGTTCTATAGTCATATTTTTGTGTATAAAACCTATACCCCCAACTCTTGCAAGACTAATTGCCAGTCTTGATTCAGTAACTGTATCCATCGCAGCACTTAGTATAGGAACATTTAGTACGATATCTTTTGTTAGATTAGTTTTTAAACTTACTTCACTAGGGATTACACTAGATGCTTGTGGTATTAGTAATACATCATCAAATGTTAATCCTTCGGCTATAATTTTACTCAATTTTCTCCTCCTAACCAGTTTATTGTACTCATGGTACTAACAAACGATTTACCATTTAGAAAGTCATTAGGATTTTCTAAATTAATGTTATTTGATGGGTGATTGTGCATAATCTTTTTACCAGATAATATGTATTTTTCAAATTGTTGACTATCTTTTCCCCATAATAGGTATGTTATATTAGGATTTTTTATAGAAATATATTTAATTAAGTCCTTACATATATCATCCCAGAATTTATGGTGTGAACTAGGTAGTCCGACTTCTACTGTTAGTGCTGTATTAAGTAAAAGCACACCTTGATCAACCCATGATTTAAATAGTTTATCGGGTGGTAAAATTTTAAATTTACCTGTTTCTATATCTGCTAAAATTTCATTAACATCTTTTAATTCTTTAGTATATGAATAGTAAAGTAATCTTAGTATATTTTTAAGAGATTTATTTACTAATTTTGTTCCCCATGATTTTGTCTTAATCTCAAAGGCTAGCCCTGTTGAAAGATTAGGTTGTGGGTAAGGTTCTTTACCTAGTATACAAACTTTTTTATCCATGATACTAGTTTCTAATGCCTTGAAGATATTATTATCATGTGGAGAATAGCTCTTCTTATTCATATTTAATTTTTTTAAGAAATTCTCGATAATAGAAACCTTTTCTGTTGTGAAAAACTCTGTATAGTCATGATGAATATTGTACATTTTCATAAATTTACCTACAACAGAAGTATTATCATCATCAACTATTAGGATAATAGCAATTTCTCCATCTTCACTAAGTGCATAAAGCGTATCTTCCTCGATGTATAGGAGTTTTTTTATTTCACTTTTAAATACCTTTATTTTACTAACTACTTTAAATTTATCATTAGTGACTATAATCTCACCCATAGAGTTTCCAAAATAGAACCACTCATCATCATTTTCAAGATATGTTATCTTATACTCTGAAATATGGCTGTAATCATAAATTTCACTTGTAGAAGCATCCCATATTTCTACATATCCATCCAATTTTGTCATAAGTAGATTAATACCTACAAGTTTTATAAATATATTATTATCCTTAGAAGAGATATTACTAATTTCTTCTAAATCGGCTGTAAATATACGGATATTATTAGAGTTTTCATCAGTTTTTCTGCTTTTTAGTATTACATTTTCGTTATAGATATATACAGAATAATTATTGCTATATATATCATCAAGTTCTAGTTCCTTTTTAGTCTTATTTAATGTATCAATAAGGCATAATTTTGATGAACTAGAGTCTATATATACAATTTTACCTAAAGGACTAACTGCAATAGATAAAATTGTATTAGTAGGTTTAAAAATGCAATCTATTATTTTTTTAGTAGAACTATCGCATTTATATACTTCATTTTTTGATGTTGTGATATAAAAAGTAGAGGAAGCAAATAATTGATTTTCCTCTTTAATATATCGTATATTATCACTGTTATTTATTTTTCTTTTAAAACTTTTAATCTCCTTATATTCTTTATTATAGAAAGTAAGTTTATCACCAACTGTAATAAGTGTATTTGTAAGAGGATTAATTTCAAAATCCCTAGTTTTTAAACTAGGAGTTATATATTGCTTTAATATGAGTTTCATATATTATCCTAACACTTAATAATTTCTATGTATTTAATAGTTGTTTTTATCTTGTTTATAAACAAATGTTCGAATTCTGTTTTAATATTATCATGTCTTAGTTCGGTAGAGTGTAAATCATCTGTATTAAACACCAACTTATACTTCTTATTCTCACTAATAAGTTTTAAAACAGAGTTGTAATAATCAGTATGATCAGTTTTGAAAAATATTTTACCATTTTCTTTTAATATGGGGTATAGTTTTTCCAAAAGATCGTTTGACAATATTCTTTTATGTTCTTCATTTTCCCATGGATCAGGGAAATTAATATATACACCAGATAATTCACCATTATCTAAGAATTTATCTAGTTTATTTGCATCAATTCTAATAAATTTAACATTATTAAGACTATGATTTTTTGCCTTTCTACTAGCATAAACTAAACGTTTAAGTCTTAATTCATCACCAATATAGTTACATAAAGGTTTTTTACTAGCTAATTCTATTAGAAAATTACCACTACCAGAACCTATTTCTAAAAATATGGGGTTGGTATTATTAAATACTTTAGACCAATTCTTTTTGAAAGATAAAATTTCTTCTTCATCAAAATATAGGAAAGATTCATAGTTAATCATCTCAAACATATATTGATTGTAGTGGTTTTTAGGTTTATTAAAAAAGTATGTCCAAAGTTCTTTTCCTTTGTATTCTATCATTAGTTAACTACATCCTTGTCATCTTTTTTGTATTTTTTAACTTCTTCATCTAAATGATATTTTTCTGAAATACTTAGTATGTATTCGTTAGTTCTTTTATCCATTTCTTGTTGGAATAAGTATGATGCAATGTTGTTGTATGCAACTTGTATATCTACACCTGAAAAATCATTTGTGTGATCTACATAGAACTTACTTACTTGTTCTTCAGTTATTTTAATATCTTTAGAACAGATGTGGTTAACGTAGTATTTAATTCTAACTTCTTTTTTAAGTATATCTATATCTTTTGCATACTTATTGAAGAAGTCTATTTTATTAGCTTCTATTGTTAGTAGTTCAAAAAGAACCATAGTTTTAATTAATTCAGGATCTCCTTTAGAAAAGATAATATCTTCCTTTTTTAAAGTTACAGTATCAGCCATATTATGAACTAAATTAGTAACTAAATCTTGTTCAAGACCATAGTTTACTTCAGCATTTAATTGACTCTTAATTATTTCATGAGCCTTTGTAAAAGGTATGTTTTGATTATCAAAATATGCCTTATCCTTGTTATATCTGTCTATAATAGAGTTTTCTGTGACAATAACTCTAGGTTCTACAGTTTTGTGCATGTATAAACGTATTATTTCATTTTTTTCAAGATATTTAATTTCTTCAGCTTCCTTTTCGTTAAATTCATAATTGTAGCTTTCGTTATATATCGCTCTTGAAACTAGAATATTTTTTATAGCTTCTTCGTTATACTCTACAGCTTTTAATTCATCACTAGTCATCTCAAGTGTTAACATAATTCCTCCTAATATATAAAAATGGTACCTAGGAAGGGACTTGAACCCTTATGGATTTCTCCGTCAGATTTTGAGTCTGATGCGTCTACCATTTCGCCACCCAGGCACCTAAATGACACCCTATTTTATTAAATTTAGCCTAAAATGTCAAGTTCATATTTAATTGTATAGGGCAATGGTCTGAACCTAAAACATCTGAATGAATTATAGAATCTTCAATTTTGCCTTTTAAGTTATCTGAGACAACGAAGTAGTCTATTCTCCAACCAGTATTCTTAGCTCTTGAATTTTGTCTATATGACCACCAAGTATACATATTTTCCATAGTAGGGTATAGGTATCTAAATGTGTCAACGTACCCGTTATCTATTAAATTACTAAATTTATTTCTTTCTTGTATAGTAAATCCAGCATTTTTTGTGTTTGTTTTTGGGTTTTTCAAGTCAATTTCATTATGTGCAACATTTAAATCCCCACAAACAATTACTGGCTTTTTTTTCTTTAATTCATTCAGGAAGTTAAGGAAGGCATCTTCCCATTCCATTCTGTAGTCTAGTCTTAAAAGTCCATCTTTTGAGTTAGGTGTATAGACAGTTACAAAGAAAAAGTCATCGTATTCAAGAGATATTACCCTACCTTCTTTGTCATGTTCTTCTATACCTATACCATATTGAACATTAAGTGCTTCTTTTTTTGTAAAAATTGCTGTTCCAGAATATCCTTTTTTTTCTGCATAGTTCCAATACAATGTATATCCTGGTATAGAAAAGTCTATTTGACCACAAGACAACTTAATTTCCTGTAAGGCTATAATACTAGGATTTACTTCATTGAAAAAATCCATAAATCCTTTTTTTAATACAGCCCTAAAACCATTAACATTCCATGAAAAAAGTTTTAACATATATTACTCGCTTTCTATTAATTCCTTAATTTTACCAGTTTTCTTCCAGTGTGCAGCTATATACACAAAAGGTGTATCACAAAGTGCTACAATAAATTTAAGTGCATAAGTTGTAAAGATGAAAGAAAGCAGAGTCTTAGTATCTACTACCCCTATAAACGCTATAACTGTAAATACTACACTATCAATAATTTGGCTGAATATGGTACTAAGATTGTTTCTTATCCATATAGATCCAAAGCTTGGGAAAACCTTTCTTATCGCTTGATATGAGTATACGTCTATAAGGCTTGATGCACCATATGCCACAAGAGATGCGAAAGTTAAACGATACAATGGTGTGAATAAAGCTTCTAAGTGCGGTTGTAATGTATCAATAGGTGTA
This sequence comes from Sneathia sp. DSM 16631, assembly GCF_014892235.1. NCBI lineage: Bacteria > Fusobacteriati > Fusobacteriota > Fusobacteriia > Fusobacteriales > Leptotrichiaceae > Sneathia > Sneathia sp. DSM 16631. Next base: position 35,788 of record NZ_JADBHL010000003.1, read on the forward strand.
GGTGATATTTTTAAAGCTATGTTCATTATAACCGTCATAAATATCATTGTTAAAAATCCCATACTAACAATATGTTTTGCGTATTTTTTACCATAATTTTCAGATAAAATATCAGCAACTAAGAATATACCCCCATAAGCAATGTTTCCCATAGTAGCATCTATGCCGAATAGACATATAAATTTATTGACTTGTATATTAGCTACAATGATAGAAAGAGGTATAAATAACATAAGTCCAATTTTACCCCATTTTTTGTAAGCGTACAGTATAAAACCGTAATTAACTACTAAATAGCAAAACCAAATAAGTTCGTTTCTTCCCATAAAATCTCCTTTTAAAAATATTTATTAAATAATAACATAAAATATTTTAAAACACAAACTATGCTTGACTATGAATATTAAATTATATATAATTTACTTAACTAAAAAAAGGAGAATAAGCTATGTCAGATAATTTGAAAAATAAGTTACATCCTATGACAAAAAAAGGTATAATCAACTTTATCAATAAGAACAATATTAACAAAAAATATGAAGAAAAGATTAATAATATAAAGACTTTAGAAGACTTAAAAGTATTTTGTGAAGATATTAGAAATAAAGAAGGAAAATTAGCTGAATATATTGATTCTAAGATAGAAAGTAAGCTAAATTCTAAAAAGGAAGTCAAAGAAGTAAAGGGAAGATTTTATTTAGAATTTGACAGTAGTGTAATTCAATTTTTACAAAATACCAGAAAGTTAGAAGATATAAAGGCTGATACTAAAGAAGAAAAAGAAGTATTAGAATTATTAACTAAAAATAAGATTGATAAAGTTTTAGAAAAAATTTCTAATATTAGAAAAGAAAATCGTGGTAAGATAAATATACATGCATACTGTATAGATGGTTTAGTAAGACTAGTGGACGCATGTATTAGAAATTTAAATTTAATTAATAGAGAATTTGGGAAAAGAGGAGAATTTACAGAAGTCTTAACAGTTACAGAAAGCGATAAAGTTTTAACTAAGGTTGCATTTGATTTTTATTGTATGAATATAGAAGAAATAGAATTATCAAAAGAACAATGTGACTATATCTTCAAATACTTAAAGGGTAATAATGTTAAAAAGAATGTAATAAAAGCTTCTGATATCAAGACAGTAAAAGATTTTACAGATAAGATAAGAGATATTTTTGTAGATTTACTAGAAGGAAATAAAGAAGCAGTTGTTGACTTTTATTCAATACTAAAGACATTTAATTTATTCATTATGTTAGCATAAAAAAAGAGCTAGTAGTTAATTCTACTAGCTATTTTTTTAAACTCTTTGCAAGTTCAATAATCTTACTAACCGAATAGCATTTAGATAATTTTTTCATATTATCTACCATCTTTTCATAATATTCCTTATTATCCTTTAAAAATTTAACATATTCAGGTATATAGTTAATATTACGTATTTCTAGTGCCATATTTGATTCAACAAGGAAGCTTGTATTTTCTTCTTCTTGACCAGGTATGTAAAATGGTATTAGCATAGGTATATGCTTATTAATCGCTTCACTAGAAGTTAGACCACCAGGCTTTGTAATGATCAATTTAGATCTATCCATAATTTCACTAACCTTATCAGTAAATCCATATACATTAGCTTTTCCTTCGATAATATCCTTAGTTAAAATCTTAGTTATTCTTTTTTGCAATTTAATGTTTTTACCACAAACCACATCTAATGTTATATCCAAATTAGAATGCATCAATGTATCAACAACATTTTCCATTTTTTTAAGACCTAAAGATCCACCCATAATTAATATATTAAAGCTATTATCATCTTTTTTAGAAGTAGTATTTCTAAATTCTTCTTTTACTGGTATACCAAATACAAATATTTTGTCTTTATCAATACCTTTGTTTATTAAAGTTTCTTTTGTATAATCACTACCAGTGATATATGCATCTACTTTTTTGTCTATATAAGTAGAGTGAGCTTTAAAGTCTGTAATTATCTGTATGTATGGTATTTTAAAATGAAATAGTGTTTTTAATTGTGAATAAATCGGAACACCAAATGGATGTGTTGAGATTATTACATCTGGTTTTTCTTGTTCCAAAATTTTTTTTAGATTCAATTCGTAGTGTATAAAGGTATTCTTTAAAATGAATTGATTAACAAAGTCGATGTCAGATATTTTGTATAATAGGCTATATGCTTTTAATAGGTTAGAATTTAATAAAAAATCATAACCTTTTTCAACAATCTTAAATTTAGATTTTGAAAAAAGCCCATAAACAATACAAGTATCTCCATCTTTTTCTATTTCTTTTTTCAAGTTGTTAGCAGCTTGAATATGACCACCACCTGTTGCAGCGGTTAAAATTAAATACTTCATAAAATCTCCTGAATTTAAAAAAATACTTTAAACTATAGCTCAAAGTATTTAAAGAGTTATGGTGCCCAAACGCGGAATCGAACCACGGACACAGGGATTTTCAGTCCCTTGCTCTACCGACTGAGCTATCTGGGCAAATGGCGGAAGTGACGAGACTTGAACTCGCGACATCTTGCGTGACAGGCAAGCACTCTAACCAACTGAGCTACACCTCCACGTATGGTGGTCACAATTGGGCTCGAACCAATGACCCCCTGCTTGTAAGGCAGGTGCTCTCCCAACTGAGCTATGCGACCACACTTACTAGCATAGTGTACAATAAAAAAAACCTATTGTCAACAAAAAAATATTTTGTGGGGAATAATTTGCGAAAAAATCATATAAGTGGTAAAATAAAAAGTAAAAAGCATTTTTACGAAACAATTATTATGGAGGGATTAATTTGAAACATCATATTGAAGAACTGATAAGCGAAGAAAAAATCGCAAAAAGAATTGAAGAATTAGGAAAACAAATTTCAGAAGACTTCAAAGATGAAGAGGTAATTTTAGTAGCGTTATTAAGAGGATCAGCCCTATTTTTAGCTGACATTTCAAGAAAAATTACAAGTAAATGTCGTATAGATTTTATGTGCGTTTCTAGCTATGGTAATGAAATGAATACTAGTGGAAATATCAACATAAAAAAAGATTTAGATGAAGATATTTGTGGTAAAAATGTATTGATTATAGAAGATATAATAGACACAGGTACAACATTATACAAAATAAAGGAATTTCTATTACAGAGAAATCCCAAAACCCTTAAAATTTGTACTCTATTAGACAAACCTTCAAGAAGAATACATGATGTTAAGGTAGATTACATAGGGTTTACAATACCAGACGTATTTATTGTAGGATATGGTATAGATTATGCACAACAATATAGAACATTACCTTATTTAGGAGAAGTTGTGCAAGATAAAGAATAAGTTAGTTGAACAATAATTTAAAATATGATATAAAATTGTTGTAAAGGAAATTCGTTTCAAGAAAAAAAACAGTATAAATAGTTACTTGCCTAGTAACTATTTTTTATACACAAACTATTTACTTTTTTATGAATAATAGTGTAATATATGTATGGAAAAATAGAGCAAATTAAATAATATAAAAGGGCTAAATTTTGGAGTTGTACAGGAGGAAGAATAATGGATAAAACATTTGTAGTAGTTGGAACACAATTTGGTGACGAAGGTAAAGGTAAGATTATTGACGTTTTAGCACCAACAGCAGATTATGTTGTTAGATTTCAAGGTGGGAATAATGCAGGGCATACTGTAGTAGTAGGAAAAGATAAATTTGTATTACACCTATTACCATCAGGTATAATTAGTTCAAAAGGTAAGTGCATTATAGGTGCTGGAGTAGTAGTAGATATTAAGGTCTTACTAGAAGAAATGGAAGAATTAGAAAAAAGAGGATATGACTTATCTAATTTATACATCGATGAAAGAGCACATATAATATTCCCTTATCATATTGCAATTGATAAAGCTAAAGAAGAAGCTTTAGGGGAAAACAAGATTGGGACTACACAAAGAGGTATAGGTCCTTGCTATAACGATAAAATTGCAAGAAATGGTATAAGAATAGGAGATCTTTTAGATAAAGATAGATTTAAAGACAAACTTTTATGGAACTTAAAAGAAAAGAATGACATTTTAACAAGATACGGCAAAGAAACTTTTGATTTTGACACAATGTATAATGAATATATGAAGTTAGCAGAAAAGATTTCTAATAGGGTTGTTGACTGCGTTAGCGTATTAAATAATGCAATAGAAAAAGGTGAAAGAGTTCTATTTGAAGGTGCACAAGCCTTAATGTTGGATATAGACTTTGGAACATATCCATATGTAACAGCTTCATCACCAACAGCAGGTGGAGTATGTACAGGTACAGGTGTAGGTCCTAAGAAAATAGATAGAATATTAGGTGTAATGAAAGCATACACAACAAGAGTAGGTGAAGGTGTATATCCTACTGAACTATTAGATGATTTAGGAGAATTAATTAGAAAAAAAGGATATGAATACGGAGCTACAACAGGTAGACCAAGAAGATGTGGTTGGTTAGATCTTGTTATGGGTAAATATGCAACTATGATAAATGGTTTAACTGATATAGTATTAACAAAAATAGATGTATTAACAGGATTAGAAGAAATTAAAGTTGCTGTAGGTTACGAAATAGATGGTAAGGTATATGACAGTTATCCTAGTAGCTTAAGACAATCTAAGAAATTTAAAGTAATATACAAGACATTTAAAGGATGGACTGAAGATATTACTAATATCAAAGAATACAGCGAATTACCTGAAAATTGTAGAAAATATATTGAGTTTATAGAAAATCATTTAGGTGTTAAGGTATCATTAGTATCAGTAGGGCCTGAAAGAACACAAAATATATATAGAAGTGAGTTTTAAGTATGAATAGATATGAAAATCCATTATGTACTAGATATGCAAGTAAGAAAATGCAGTATATATTTTCTAGTGATAATAAATTTACAACTTGGAGAAAATTGTGGTATACACTAGCAGAATCACAAAAGCAATTAGGTTTATCAAATATTACAGATGAACAATTAAAAGAAATGAAAGATAATATATCAAATATTGACTTTGATGTAGCTAGAGAATATGAGAAAAAATTACGTCATGATGTCATGGCTCATGTATATACATTTGGAGATGTGTGTCCAAAAGCTAGAGGGATAATACATCTAGGAGTTACAAGTGCATATGTTGGTGATAATACAGATTTGATACAAATAAGACAAGCACTAATATTGGTAAAAAAGAGACTGCTAGCTGTAATACAAAATTTAGTTAAATTTTCTGATAAATATAAGGATTTACCTTGCTTATCATACACACACTATCAAGCAGCACAGTTAAGTACAGTGGGTAAAAGAGCTACACTGTGGTTAAAGTCATTTATGTATGACCTAGATGAAATTGATAGAAGAATAGAAAACTTGGAATTTAGAGGTGTAAAAGGTACTACAGGGACTGGTGCTAGCTTTAAAGAACTATTTGGAGATGACTATGAAAAATTTAAAAAACTTGATGAATTAGTTACTCAAAAAATGGGATTTAGTAAAAAACAAGAAGTAAGTGGGCAAACATACGATAGAAAACAAGATACATATATATTACAAACACTAGCATCACTTGCAAGTTCTGCACATAAATTTACTAATGATTTTAGAATGTTGCAACATGAAAAAGAAATAGAAGAACCTTTTGGTAAAAACCAAATAGGGTCTTCAGCTATGGCATACAAGAGAAATCCTATGAGATGTGAGAGAGTGTCTTCATTAGCTAAGTTTGTAATAAGTCAAGAATTAAATGGGCATTTAGTACATATGACACAATGGTTTGAAAGAACTTTAGATGATTCAGCAAACAAGAGACTTTCATATCCACAAAGTTTTTTAGCAGTAGATGCAATATTGGTGATAATAGAAGACATATTAAATGGTGTTGTAGTCTATGAAGAAATGATAAAAAAGAATGTAATTAGAGAATTACCATTTATGGCAACAGAGAATATAATAATGGATGCTGTAAAAAAAGGTATGGATAGACAAGAAGTACATGAAATAATTAGAGAATTATCTATGGAAGAAGTTAAGAGTATTAAAATTCATGGAAATGATAATCATTTAATTGATAGAATAGTTTCTGATGGTAGATTAAAATTAACTAAGGAAGAATTAGATAATATATTAATACCTAGTAAATATATAGGATTTTCTGTTAAACAAACAAAAGAGTATCTAGAAAAAGTTAGAAAAATTTTAGATAAGAATAAAGAGTATCTAGATATAGAAGACGAGGAAGTGACTCTATGACAGTTAAAGAAAATATACGTAAATTATTAGATATCTTAAAAGAAAGTTCAGATAATTTGGTACAAGCTGAATATGTTTTTGATAAAATAAGGGAGTATATAGAAGACAAGAAGGAAGACTACAAAGAAGTTTTAAAAGAATATGACCAAGATGAATTAAATAAAGTAGTAAAAGAAAGCTATAAACAATACGTTAAAAGAGCACAAAGAATATTCTTTAGAGAAGTAATCTTTTTTGCTATATATATGCTAGTAATTACATGCATAGTCGCTTTTGGATTTAAACCTAATTCTAATGTCCTTTTAATGTGTATAATAGGGTTTGCAAGCTTATTCTGCATAGTTAGAAGTGTTGCATTTAAAAAGAGCTTAGAAAAAAAGACCAAAGAAGAGTATAAGAAATATGTAGAAAAAGATGTTGAAAAATTTGTTGAGGGCTTGAAAAAATGAATGAATTATTGAAAAAAATAGAAAAAAGTAAGAGTATAGATTTAAATTTAGAGTTAAAGACTTTAATTTTAGATGATATTAAGGCTTTACTTCTTTCTACGTATATTGTTGATAATAACATAGCACAAGTTAGAGAATCATATGATAAAAAAGATGCTACATCAGAAATTAGTGATACAACTAAGTTTTACCTAGAAAGTATACGAAAAGGTGAAAATAAGGAAGGAATAAAGGATAAGGTATTTAGTAACTTAATAGATAGAGGTGTAATACAAGCTATTAAAAATATTAAGGCACACTTTTCATTGATTGAATTAATAAATGAAACAAATTTAATAACCTTACAATTTTTAAAAAATTTCTATCCTAAATTATCTAAGAAGTATGATGAAAAAAAGATAAGTGAAATTTTTGATGTTTATTGTGCTATTAAGCAACTTATGCTACAAATAAAGAAGGAAAATGAAGAATTTTCTACTAAGATATCAATACTAGTCTACTTAAAAGTTAGAGATAGACTAGAAAAGAATGAAGAATTAAATAGTGTATTGAAAGGTATGGGTCTAAAGAAAGAATACTTTGAAAATCTAGATCAAATGTATAGGGGTATAGAAATAGAAGATTTAGGAGATGTATACTCATATACAGAAAAAGTTACTGATGAATTTAATAGTAATAGACAAATATTCATGTTCAACTATTTTGAAGAAAATCTTTTAATTAAGTATTTAAATTTAGAAGATAAAAAGAATACTAAAGATGATATATGCAAAGCATTGAAAATAGAGGATAAAAAGTATGATGAAATGCTAAATGATATATTAAAAAAGGTTAGTGAAACGGAGGAAGCGTGAAATTAACTGAATTGATAGATAAGTTGAATGAGAAATTTCCAGAAAATATTTGTGAATCATGGGATAATGTTGGTCTACTATTAGGCGACAAAGATAAAGAAGTAAAAAAGGTTTTAATAGCCCTAGAAGTTAATTCTAAAGCTATTGATAAGGCTATACAAGAAAGAGTTGATGTGATAATATCACATCACCCATTAATATTTAAATCTTTAAAGAAAATTACAAAAGATGACATGATAGGCTCAAGAATTATGCGTCTTTTAAAAAATGATATAGCTGTATATGCTATGCATACTAACCTTGATTCTGCAACAGGTGGATTAAATGATTATGTGTTTAAATTACTAGATTTAGATGCAAAAAGAATGTATGAGGATGAAACTAAAAATAGACCACTTCGATATTTTAATCTAACTAAAAAGATGACTATTGAAGAAATGGTAGAAGTTGTAAAAGAAAAGTTGAATATTTCTCAACTTAGAGTAATATATGATGAGTATTATACAAAAAAAGATATAAAGAGTTTTGCTCTTGTAACAGGATCAGGTATGGACTTTTTTAATGAGGTAAAAGATAAGGTAGACTTATTCATTACAGCAGATGTTAAATATCATGAAGCACAAGATGCATTAGAACAAGGTGTTAGTATAATAGACTTTGGGCATCTTGAAAGTGAAGTTCATGCAGTAGACCTGTTATCAAACTATTTAAAAGAAACTACAAATATACAAATTGTTGAGTTTCACAACAATCCAGTATATATTTATTAATAATATATTAATGATGGAAGATAAAATTCCATCATTTTTTTCATAAAAATATTTTTAAATTTATATTAGTCAGAGTATATTATTGTATTTTTAAAGAAAAATATTAAAAAAACACAAAAGGTTAAAAAAGTAGTACATAAAAGAATGTCATTATACAAAAACCTCGACACATATTAAAATTAATGTGGTTAAAAAATAAGTAAGAAATTAATTAAACCTTTATTCTTATTACCTCTAATTTAATGTAAAATATCTTGACTACTATAAATATATTATATTAAAAAGTAGAAAAATTATGAAAAAGACATTACTATTAGCAAGCTTAATAGCTTTAGTAACTACATTTGCAGCAACAACTGGATCAGTTGAAGCATACAACGAAAATGAAGCTACATTTGTAAAAGGTGAAAAGCCAAGATTTGTAGCAAAGAAAACATGAGTTAAAACAGAAGTTAAAGTAAATGGAACAGGATTTAGCTTTGGTGGAGACTTTGTAGCAAAAGACTTAGAATTAGGTAAAATCACAAAACCAAACCTATTAAACCACTCAAGCATATGGGCTAAATATGAATTACCTGAATTAACTGAAGGACTTAATATGTATGTTAAGGCAAGTGTTAGTCCTAAGTTTGTGGGAATATTAGAAGAACACGTTGATGTAAACAAAAGAGTGGATGAAGCAAGAAAAGAAACTACAGAAAAATTAAGAAATGAAATAAACAAAGTAATTTCAGAAAAAAATCTAACAGGAGTATATGTAAACATTTTAAAGAGAAGTAAAACAGCATCTGCAGAATCACTTAAAGCTACGTTTGATAAAATAAATGGTATAAATAATATGGTAGACGCTAAAAAGAGAGTTAGTGATGCTTATGAAGCTGTACAAAAAGCTAAAGATAAAGCTAGAAATGATGCAACTCTTGAGAATGTTACTCCAAAAAACGTAGATAAAGGTAGTGCAGAATTAGAAGGACAAATAAGCTACAAACATGATATGTTAACATTTGGATTTAATTCTAAGACTAACTTCCCATTTAGTAACAAAACATATGCATATGAAAATGATAAATTTGTTGAAGCAACTGCTGCTGATTATGGTAGATATGTTAAATCAACTCACAAAATCTTTGTTGAAAGTGAAAAAGATAAAGATGTATATGTTAAAGGATTAAGAGATGTAGAATCAAATCTTGAAATCAAACATAACTATGCTAAAAATGTTGTAAAACCTGGAGAAAGAGTAGACTACGTTTCAGGTCACTTAGGTGCAGCTTATGAAGGTGTAGAAAAATTAAGACTAGAAGGAGCATTTGACTTTAAGGTAAATGTAAATAAGGTTGCAAAATTAGATGATGGTGACTTTAAAGATACAATAGGAGCATACAATTACTCAGATACATATGACTTCAAAGCGATATATACAGGTGTTGAAGGATTAAAATTAACTGTTAATCCATTCTTAGGGCACTACAACCTATTTGAAACTTATGTATTACGTTCTGATATAGTAACATATGGTGTAAACTTAGAAGCTGAATACAAGATGTTAAACGATAAATTAACATTAACAGGTAAATCTAAATTACAAGGAGCTTCTCTACTATTAAATGGAGTAGGAATGGCTCACCATGGTAAATTTGATTTTGATGTAAATGCAAAATACAAATATGATGTAAATGAAAAATTTAATGTAACACCAGAAGCAACAGCTCACCTTACATTGAATACATTACAAGGAACATTAACAGGTACAGAATTAACATTAACACCAAAAGTATCAGCTGAATACAAACCGACTGACACATTAACATTAACAGGAAGTGTTGAAACTCCAGTTAAATTTAAGACAGTTGGAAAAGAATTTAAGTATACAGATACTCAAATTAAAACAAGTTTAAACTTAAAATATGAATGGAAATAGTTATCAACACGTTTGATATATAATTGTTTTTAATCCCTAGTATAGTAGCTAGGGTTTTTTTTTGATGAAAAAAAGTTAACATTTGGATAATAAAACTTGACAAAATTTCGGGGGGGGGTATATAATGGGATAGGGAGAGGTAGAAATGAATAAAAATACAAGACAAATATTAATAATAATTTTATTTGTAATTACTGGTAGTATTACTTTATCTGAGAATGAACCAAAAGAGTTTGAAATAGGTGAAAATTCTTATGTTAAAGGTAGTGATGGTATAAGTTTAACAAAAAATAGTATAGCAATTGGAACAAATTCTAATTCTTTAGATAATTATTTTGAATATTATGATCCAAATTTAACTGATAAGAGTAAAATAGAAAATGAAATACAAAAAACAAAAGCAGATATAGATAATAGAGTTAATGGTATAAAAAAACAATATATAGAAAAATTAAAAAGAATAAATTATATAGAAAGTCAAATGAAAATAATAAATAATTTTTTTGAAGATAAACAAAAAGTAGAAATGCAATTAAAACAAGTTACAGATGATAGAGATAGATTTATAAAAGTTGCTAATACGATAATATTAAAAACTTATGAAAATAATTTTAATCTTATTACACAAATTGGAACATATAGAGCTACTTTGAGAAAAATAGCTGATTATTTAATAGATAAAAAAGGATTAGTTGGTGAAAAAATAGAAAATATTACATTTAAAGATGAAGCTGATGATAATAGAAATTCTAATTTAAGTAAGGCTAAAATAAAAGGATTTATTAATGATCAAGTTGTTTGGGATTATTTGAAATTAGATGATGAAAAAAATTTGAAAAAATATTTATCAGATTGTATTAGTTATAAATTAAAAGAGCCTATGTCAGGTAATGTATATGACATTAGTCCATATTATGGTAAACCACAAGACAATAATATAATAAATGAAAATGTTAAGGATATAAAGGCAAAAATAAAAACATATAGATTGCCTTTAATACAAAGTTTTTTGGAAGCTCATAAAGAATTTGAAATTGATAAGATGGATAATTGTAGTGAAGAGTTATACAAAATTGCTTTTAGGAATAAAGTGTCACACTACGAAGTAAAAAAAACACGTGACGAGTTAAAGAAAGAAGTAGAAAATAAAGAAAATTTGTTAAATAAATTTAAAGAAAGAACAGCATATTTTACAGAATGGAAAGAAAAATTTAATGATGAATTGAAGGGACTTTTAAAAAGTATTGAATATAAAGGAGAAGATAATTTAGCATATGGAACTTCTTCATATGCAATAGGGATTAGATCTTATGCTATAGGTACTAATGCTTTAACAATGGGTGTTGACTCTGTAACAATTGGTTCTAATAGTGCAACTTTTGGTAATGGTTCTAATTCTATAGGTGAAAAAAACTATACTAAAGGAGATAAAAATCAAGTATTTGGAGTTGAAAATATTACTGTTGGAAATAATAATATATTACATGGTAATAATAATGAAATATATGGTGAAAATAATATTGTATTAGGGAATGAAGTTAAAATTAATAAAAAAAATAACGCAGTAGTAATAGGTAATGGCTCTGAAGCAATAGAAGATGCAGTATCAATTGGTAATGAGAATACACAAAGACAATTAAAATTTGTTGCAAAAGGAACAGCTGATACAGATGCAGTAAATGTAAAACAATTAAAAGACTATGTTGCGGCTAATTCTTTTTCAGCTGAAAATTACTATAACAAAGCAGAAGTAGATAAAAAACTAGAAGGTATTAATGCAAAATCAAACTTAGCCCTAGGTGGAGTAGCAAATGCAATAGCTATGTCAAGTATGACACAACCAAGAGAAGGATTGTTGAATATAACAGGGGCATATGGAACATATGGTGGAGAACACGCATTAGCAGTAGGAATCAGTGGAAATACAGAAAGATTTTCATATAAGTTGGGAGTATCAACAAATATGCGAGGAAATGTAGGAGTAGGACTAGGCTTTGGTATGACAGTAGTAAGTAGTACAAAAGATGATGTTATAAAAAGAATGGGAAAGAAAATTCTAGAGTATATGAAAGAAAGTAAAGAACAAAACGAAAAAATTAAAGAATTAGAAAATGAAATGAAAGAATTAAGAAAATTAATTAAAAAAAATTAGAATTTGACAAGCAAGTTATGTAAATTTTATTTTAGTGAGACTAAATATATAATGTATTCAAAATCTATGAGAAGCATTATAGGTCTCACTATTTTTAATATTTCTCATAAAGAGCATCTTGCATCTCTTTATCACTTTTAGGCAATAGCCTTTGCTTATTGCTTTACTTGCTTCACTACATTTATTTTTTCTTACTAACATAACAAATTAATTCATTTTCTTTCAATTTATTTCTATTGATATATATTGTTTTTAAATAAAAATAAAGTGCATAAATTATTTTTATAATTTACACACTTTATTACACACTCCCTTTTTTTATATTTCTTGTAATAACTGAACATATACATTTATTAAATCATTTACATCATTCATATTTACCATACTATGAGATCCGTGGCAATATCTAAGAGAAATAGCAGTTACTAGACTTGGAATACCTTTTCCTAATTTATGTATTTCTCCAGCATTAGTTCCACCTCCATTCATAGTATCAAGTTGGTATTTAATATTTTTCTTTATAGCAATATTTTTAACTAGATTAATCATTTTTTTAGATGGGACAAAAGTTTTATCGTAAACTTCTATTAAAAAACCATTTCCATTTTTTCGAGTATTTAAACCACTATTATCAAATACATTTTTTGCACTAACTACATCAATTACAAAAGCAATATTTGGATTTATTAAACTAGCTGCAGTTTTTCCACCTCTTAATCCAACTTCTTCACTTGATGAAAATGCAAAATATATACTTGAATTTAGATTTTTATTTTTTAATTTTTTTATAGTTTGTGCCAAAATATAACATCCAACACGATTATCTAATGCTTTACCTTCAACGATATTATTTATTTTATAATCTTTAAATTCAGTAGCAAAACAAACCATATTACCTACTTCTATTCCTAATTTTTCAATATCAGTCTTATTAGTTATTCCTAAATCAAAATGTAAGTCATTAGAGCCTCCATTAATTATTCCGTATACTTTATTTCCAGAAGTAGTAGTTATTCTACCTCTAATGTTAAATTTTGCATAATCATTAACATTTCCTAATTCTTTTAATAATATTTTTCCATTATCTAATATATTTTTTACAATAAAACCTACTTCGTCTATATGAGCATCAAGCATAATTTTAAAATTATCATTATTTCCAATTTTAAATATTATTGATCCTAGATTATCATACAGAATTTCGTCTGCATATTGTGACAATTCAGTTTTTAAAAAGTTTTTAATTTCATCTTCATTAGAAGCAACAGCATCTAAATTACTTAGAGTTTCTAGTAAGTTCATAACATTCTTCTTTCATTATTTCTAGTACTTTAAATAGATATTTTCTTGGGATACCTAAATTTATTCTTATAAAATTTTCTCCATTTTCAATAAAATCATAACCAGTTTCAACTAATATTCCTTTTTCTTTAAGTTTAGTTGTCCACCATTTTCCATCTTTTTTTGTATTTTCTAAATTCACCCATATTAGATATGATGATTCCATTTTTTGATAAGATAGCCCTATTTTTTCTAAATTAGATGAAAAAAGTTTATAATTTTCATAAATATATTTTGTTAATTCATCTAACCAATCTTCACATTTATTATATGCTGTAACTAAACAAATTAAACCTATTATATTAGGAGATGTTACAGAATTTTTTTTCATTCCACATTTAAATTTTTCTCTTAGTAGTTTATTAGGTATGATAGAATATGATGTTTTAAGTCCACCAAGATTAAATGCTTTATTAGGTGAACTCAAAACAATTAAATTATTAATATATTTATTATCAATATTTAAAGAACTATAATATTTTCCAATATGAATCATTTCAGAATGGACTTCATCAGAAACAAGTATAACATCATTTTCATAACATAATTTAGCAATTTTATTTAATTCATTTAAGTTCCATATTCTTCCAGATGGATTATGTGGATTACATAGGATAAATAATTTTGGATGAAATTTTTTGATTTTATTTTCTACATCTAAAAAATTTATATAATATCGATTTTCTTTTATAATTAATTTAGATGTTACAATATTTTTGTTATTATCTGTTGCTGCATTTTTAAATGGTTCATATACTGGTGTAAGTATAAGTGAACAATCATTTTCATTCAGAAATACTTGATTTAATATATGTAATGCTCCAACAGTACCATATGTAATATTTATCCATTCTTTTTTTAATACAATATTTTTCCTTTTATTATACCAATTTATTATACAATTAAAGAAGTCATCGGTAAGAAAAGTGTAACCCATATTTGATTCTGAAATAAACTTTATTATTTCGTTTTTTAGATTTTCAGGCATTTTAAAATCCATATCAGCTATCCATAAAGGTACAAAATTTTTAGTAGGTTCTATATTAAAAACATTTCTAATTATATCCTTATTCCATTTTCTTCTTATATCATTATTTGTATTAACAATTTCATCAAAATTATATTTCATCATCGTCATCTACTTGTATTTTTCCATTTTTAATTTGATAGTTTCTATAGAATACATTTACAATAGCAATTATAACTGAACCTACTAAAATACCAAGTATATATTGAGGTAAACCTTCTACTAATGGCCATGCCCATATTGCTGATTCAGGGAACCATTGTACAGCACCAAGTAAAATTGCAGTTAATGATCCTATTATTGCAGATATTACATATAGTGGGATAACAAACATAGGATTTTCCAATGCAAAAGGAATAGCTCCTTCACTTATACCCATAAATGCTAAGAACATAGAAGTTTTACCAGCATCATAGAATTCTTTATTGTATACTCTTCTACCGACTAATAATCTATCTATCATAGTTGATAATCCAAGACCAATAGAAGGTATTACTATAGCAATATTTCTTGCTGTTAAAGGTAATATTTTTTCAGTTGTAAATCCTAATGCAACAAATCCTGCTGCTTTATTAACAGGTCCTCCTAAATCAAAAGCAGTTGCTGCTGATAATATTAATGCATAAACATATTCACCTTGTTTACCAGCTAATTCTAGAATATTTCTAATTTGGATATTTATCCATCCACCTACTGGTGTTACTACGAAAATCATAGCTATCATGCATAATACAGCTGATAATAATGGTATTAAAAATGTAGTTTTAAATGCTAACCAATTTTCAGGTAATTTAATATGTTTATTTAGCCATTTAACAGTATATCCGACAAATATAGCGATTAATATAGCTCCTAAGAAACCACTTGGAACAGGTGATACTTTATCAAAAACACCATCAACTAGTTTTATAACAGATATAGGTTTATTTGCAATATATCCACCTATAAATCCTGCAGCTAATGCAGTCTTACCACCTATTGAATTTGCAACAAATGCTGCAAACATAGGTATAGCAAATGAAAATAATGTAAATCCAAAGCTTTCCATAAGTGAAGCTAATTTTAATAATTGTAGATTCATACCTGTAAAATTACCAGAATTTATAGCATCTAAAATTGATACTGATGGACTTAATTTAAAAATTACATATGGAATTACTTGTGAAAATGCTCCAATTAATCCACCCATAATTAGAATAGGTATCATATATGATATACCTGTCATAATATGTTTGTAAAAACTTTGAAATCCTGAGACTTCATGTCCTCTTCTTCTTATAGCCATAAACTATCCTCCTATTTTAAATTTAATTCTTCCATTATTTCTTGAAGAACTTGTTTTCCTTCTCTAATAGCTTCTTTCAATGATATTTCATAAACATCAACATCATCAAATCTTTCAATACCTTGAGGTGTGATAGCAATTGCATGTATAACAGCATCAGCTTCTTTAATGTCTTTTTTTGTTAATTCATTTTTTATGCCATCAGCACCTTGAGTTTCTATTTTAATTTCTACTCCTAATTCTTCAGCAGCTTTTTTTAAAGAATCAGCTGCCATAAATGTATGTGCTAATCCCATAGGGCATGCACAGATTGCAACAAATTTTGCCATAATATATTCATCTCCTTAAACATTTAATACTTCATATATTTCTGAAATATTTTTTACATTTTCTAATTTTTTTCTAAAGTCCTCATTAATAAGTTTTGTTGAAATATCTTTTAAAATATCAATGTGAACATCAGAATTTTTTTTAGGTACTAGAACTAGCATGACATATTTTACAAGTTCTTCATTTTTAGCCCATTCAATTTCATTTTCTAATTGTGCATAAATAACATAAGGTTTGTCAACAAAATCAGTTTTCGAATGTGGGATAGCGAAATTAAAGCCAATGACAGTATTTTCTATTTCTTCACGTTTAATAATTTCATTGAAAAGATTTTTTTCTTTTAATGTATCATTAGTAACTTTAGCTAGCATTTTTTTTATAATCTTTTCTTTCGTTTTTAATTTTTCTTTATATAAGATATTATTAATATCTACTATTTTCATTAGAATCACCTTCTACAGATAATGACTTTAAAAATTTAATTAATTCAATGTAATTTTTTATTTTTTCTAATTTTGTTTCAAAATCATTATTTTTCAAATATTTATTTATATCTAAAACTGCAAGTCTATGTTCTTCAACATTTTTAGACGCTAGAGCAATAATTATACTTATTTTTTCTCCAAAGAAATTTATTGGTTTTTTTAAAGTTATTAAAACAAACCCAGTTTTTAAAACATCAACGTTTAATTCTCCATGAGGTAGAATTGTTTTTTTGCCGATTTGTATATATGAACCATATTTTTTAATTTGTATTTTTAGAGAATCAATATATTTTGGAGTAGTATATCCATTAGAACACATTAATTCATTGATTGTATTTAAAAGTTCATCTAAACTATTAATATCTAATTGGAATCTAGTATTATTTTTATTTAAAAATTCATAAAATTTTTTGTAATTATTTTCATCAATTTCTTCTAAAATATAATTTTTAAAGTTTTCTCTTATTTTTATTTTTAAATTTTCTTTAGAGAGATTTCTGTTATTTTCAATAAACTCTAATAATTCTTTTTCAGGAATTTTTATATTTCTTTTTACAAGTCCATAATCAGATAATTTGTTTATATCTTCTTCATTGAAAATAGTGTTCACTTTTAAAATATCATGAGTATTTAGTGTAATATCTATTGTTGTTATTATTAAATCAATATTAGATATATTTTTATAATTTTGTAGCTTATTATATGGAATAGTATCCACTATATTTACATAAAAATTTTCATTTAAATTTTCTGCTATTAATTTTGAACTTGAGTAACCAAATCCACAAATTATTAGTATTTTAGGATAATTACTTACTTTAATTTTCGAATTTCTTTTTACAGATCTTTGTATCATAATTGTGATAAAGGATATTTCATCAGCATCTAATTCTATATTAAGAATATCTTTCAAATATTCTAAAGCTTTATTTACTTTGAAATAAGTTTCACCATATTCTTTAATAACTTGATCTACAATACTTTCACTTAATTTTAAATTATTTTTCATTCTATAAATTGCAGGTTTAATATGATGCAATAATTCATTTATTAAAATTTTATCTTTAGTAAAATCTATGCTAAATTCATCACTTAATTTTTTTAAAATATTAAACACTAGTTGTTCAGTTAAAACCCAATTTGCGAAGAAAGAATAGTTTTTATTGAAATTATACAGACCTATTAAAAAATCAGTTATAACTAAAATATCATTTTCATTAAAATATACTTTATTTATTTTTTGCTTAACACAATTATATTCTTTTGTGTTGTATAAAAATGTTCTATTATCTATACTTTCATTTTTAATATAAAAACCTTGATAATTTCTATTTTTAGCAAGAAATAAGTAATAAGAAACAATCATAAAAGCTTCATCATTAATGTTTAGGTCATATTCTTTTAAAAAATTTAAAATTTCATTTTTAGCTTGTTTTATTGTAGTTACATAAGAGAATTTGTTTATTTTATTTTCAATTAATTTTTTCATAAAAGGATTATTTTCTGTTATTTGACGTTTGTCTTGTAAATGATTAATCAAAAATTTTCTAATGTCTAATTCATTTGCTACAAGTGTATAACCTTTATTTATGCTTGATGATACGCAAAGTTTTAATTTATATTTTGATAGTATATAAGAAATATTTTTTATGATTTGTCTTGTAGTACTTTTACTAACTAAATATGTATCACATATTTCTTGAATCTTAAATTTATTGTTAAATAATAAAATATCTAAAATAATTAAGTATTCACGTTCATTTGAGGTAAGAGTATAAATTTCTATAGGTAATTGAGAAATATATTTATTATATGTTGTAGGATCTATTAATAAATATACATTTGAATTTTTTATTTCAATAATATTATCATTAAAATATTTAATAAAAACTTCATTTATTTCATTTATATCATATCTTAACATTCTATCAGATATATGATGTTTATTAGCTAGTTCAGTGAGAGTATATTTTTCTGTGGAAATATCATAAATCAAATCAATACTCCGTTTAGTTAGCATATATATGTCCTCCTTATTATTATTAGTATAATCGCACAATGGTATAATTCAAGATTTAAATTTTTTCAATATTTAATGAAATAAAAGGAATTATACATATCTTTCTTCTTGTACATATTTTTTATGTTAAAATATGTACGAATAAAAAACGTGGGAATTCACATAAATTATTCGTAAGGAGCAAAATCATTACAGTTATCAGAAGATGTGGTAAGTCATATTTGTTGTTTGAACTGTACAAGAATTATTTATTAAAAAAATGAATATATAAAAAGTAAAATAAGTGATGGCAAAAGATACTATTTGAAGAAACATATATTTTGTATTCTGATAAAAGATATGACATTAAAGGTTCAAAATACTTTTCCACACCGCTTAAATATTATATATAATGATTTAATAAGAAGAGGATTTAATGTAGAATACAGTTAGAAGTTGACTTTGTTATTAATAAAGGAAATAGCAGATACTATATTCAATCATCTTTTGATATGAATAAAAGAAACTCATTAAAACGAATTGATGATTCCTTTAAAAAAATTATTATTGTTAAAGATAATATAGTTCCAAGATACGATGAGTATGGAATTTACTACATTGGAATAAAAAAAATTTTACTTATGAATAATTTTTTTGAATTATAAAATCATTCAATTTGAAAAACAATGCAAATTATAGTATAATTTATTTGCCTTGGTACTTTGGTTAATCGCAAGGGTAAAACTTTGAGGAAAGTCCGAACTTCATAGGGCAGGAAGGCAGTTAATGGCTGCTAGAAGTAATTCTAAGGAAAGTGCCACAGAAAATAGACCGCAAGAAATTGTAAGGGTGAAACGGTGAGGTAAGAGCTCACCAGTGTCTTAGGAGACTAAGATAGCTAGGTAAACCCCTTCTGAAGCAAGAAAAATTAAAGATATATCGGTTGCCCGCTGAGTCTTTGGGGTATTCGCTTGAACCTATACGCAAGTATAAGTCTAGAAAAATGATTAACAAATACAGAATTCGGCTTATAAAGTGCCAAGGAGAAATTTATGGTAGATAGTATATATATACATATTCCTTTTTGCAATAAAAAATGTTCATACTGTGACTTTTACATTCTAACTAATATGCAAAATCAGTATGAAAAATATACAGAATATTTAATAAAGGAAATATCTATGTATGATAAAGATGTCGTATATGATAGTATTTACTTTGGTGGAGGTACACCATCTGTACTTAGTGTAGAACAAATAGGAAGAATATTAAATACACTTAAATTTACAGAAAAAACAGAAATTACTTTAGAACTTAATCCAACAAATATGGACTATACCAAACTATGTCAATTACACTCACTAGGAATTAATCGACTTAGCATAGGTATGCAAAGTTTTAATGATAAGATATTACAGCTTATGAATCGAGAACATACAGCAAAGGATAACATAGATACATTTATGCAGGCAAGAAAAGCAGGCTTTACAAATATCTCCATAGACCTAATATTCGCTGTTCCAGGACAGAGTATGTCAGATTTAGAGTATGATATATCTATGATAAAAAAACTTAATCCAGATCATATATCCATATATTCCTTAATATGGGAAGAAAAATCAAGATTTTCTAAACTTTTAAGGGAGCATAAATTAGAAAAGCTAGATGAAGAGATGGAAGCTAATATGTACGAGTATGTTATGAATAGTTTGGAAAAATTAGGCTATGAACATTATGAGATATCAAGTTTTTGTAAAAAGAAGTTGTATGGTAGGCATAATATGAAGTATTGGGAAAACAAAGAATATATTGGTGTTGGTATAAGTGCATCAAGCTATTTACAAGGCGAAAGATATGAGAAGGCAAGAAAACTTTTAACATATTATAGAGAAATTGATGAAGGTAAGCTTCCGATTAACCTACTAACTCTAGAAAAAGTTAATGAAAAAGATAAAAAAGAATTAGAATATATTCTAGGGTTAAGAAAACTTCAAACGGGAGCAAAATTTTTTGAAGAAGATAAGCATAAAATTGATAGTCTAATAGAAAGAGGGCTAATCACACACAAAGATAATAGAATATACTTGACGAAAAAGGGAATAATGCTAGCAGATAGCGTTATACTTGAGTTAATATAGAAAGAAGGTATTAAAGTGAAACAAGAAAGAAAAGCAGGAATTTTAATGCAACCTATTTCATTACCAAGTGAATATGGTATAGGTACATTAGGTAAAAAGTGTTTTGAATTTATTGATTTTCTACATGAGGCAAAACAAAAATTATGGCAAATTTTTCCTCTAGGACCCACAGGTTTTGGTGATTCACCATATCAATGTTTTTCAGCATTTGCAGGTAACCCATATTTAATTGACCTAGAAAAGTTAGTTGAAAATGGTTTACTTACATACGATGATATACAACCTATGAGAACAAATGATTTAGTAATAGATTATGGTAAATTATACAATGTAAAAAACCCAATACTTATGAAAGCGTATGACAAAAAAGAAATTTTAGAAAAAGAATTCGATAAGTTTAAACAAGAAAATGCAGAATGGCTAGATAACTATGCGTTGTTTATAGCAGTCAAGAACTATTTCAATGGAGCATCATGGGATATATGGCCTGATAAGGAATTAAGATTAGCACATAAGAGAGCTAAGGACAAATATGCTAAGAAATTAGAAAAAGAAGTAGATGTGCAAAAATTCATACAATTCCTATTCTTCAAACAATGGAATGATGTTAAAAAATATGCAAATAGCAAGGGAATAGAAATTATAGGGGACATACCAATATTTGTATCATTTGATTCAGCAGATGCATGGTCAAATCCAGAAATATTCTTATTCGACAAAGATAGAAAACCAGTTTGTGTAGCAGGAGTTCCACCTGATTACTTTAGTGCTACAGGTCAATTATGGGGTAACCCTCTATATGACTGGAAGAAGCTAAAAAGAACAGGGTATAAGTGGTGGAAAGATAGAATAAAAGCTAACTTGAAATTATGCGATATAATACGTATAGATCACTTTAGAGGATTTAGAGCATACTGGCAAATACCTTATGGTGAAGAAACTGCAATAAATGGTAAATGGGTAGAAGGACCTGGAATAGACTTATTCAAATCAATAGAAGAAGAATATCCAAACTTAAAAATTATTGCAGAAGATTTAGGTAATCTTGAAGAAGAAGATATTAAATTAGTAGAAGAAACAGGATATCCTGGAATGAAGATACTTCAATTTGCATTTGATGATGATCCAGATAATGTTTACTTACCACATAATTACACAACAACTAATTGTGTAGTATATACAGGTACACATGACAATGATACAACACAAGGTTGGTACAATTCATTAAATGAATATGAAAGAGGACTTGTAAGAGATTATACAGACTCAGCAAGCGATGATGGTATGTGTTGGAGACTTATACGTCTTGCACATAGAAGTGTAGCAAAGTATAGTATAATTCCTATACAAGACTACTTATGTTATGGTAGCGATACAAGAATGAATGTTCCAGGTGTAGGTTCAGGTAACTGGCAATTCAAGTTAAGAGAAGGAGTATTAACACATGAATTAGCTAGTGCTATAGGGCATATAACTGAAATATATGGAAGATAATATGGAGCAATTAGGGATATATAGTAAAAAAGAAGATAAGCCATTGGCATATAGAGCAAGACCTACAAGTTTAAAAGAATTTGTAGGTCAATCTTATGCTATGGGAATAATAGAGAAAATAGTAAAGAAAAAAGAATTAGTAAATCTTTTAATATATGGGCCTTCAGGGACTGGTAAAACAACTTTATCAAGAATACTTGCTAAAGAGTTGGGGTATAATATTGAGTACCTAAATGCTATTAACACAGGTGTACAAGAAGTAAAAAGTGTTTGTTTAAGAGCAAAAGAAATGATGAACTTGAATAACAAAAAGACAATATTACTTTTTGATGAAATACATAGATTTAATAGATCACAACAAGATTCCTTATTACAAGACATAGAAGAGGGGAATGTTATCCTTATTGGTACAACAACAGAAAACCCTTTCTATAACCTAAACAAGGCATTAGTATCAAGATGTGTAGTTTTAAAATTCGATAAATTAAGTACTGATGAAATCTTAAAAATAGTGGACAATGTTTCAAAAAAATATGATATACAGGTGACAGAAGAAATAAGAAGATATATATTATCTATTTATGATGGAGATGCTAGAATAGCTATAAACACACTAGAATTGATTGGTAAAGTGGGCTTTGATGTTGTAAAGCAGGGCTTAGATATTAGGAGAAGATATAACGATAGTGACAAGTATGATAGGATATCTGCCATGATAAAAAGTATTAGGGGTAGTGATGAAAATGCAAGCATTTACTGGCTAGCAAGCATGATAGATGGTGGAGAAGATATATTGTATATAGCAAGAAGACTTGTAATATTAGCTAGTGAGGATATAGGGCTTGCAAATGTAAAAGCATTAGATGTAGCTGTATCGTGCATGCGTGCAGTTGAAAAAATAGGTTTACCAGAAGCTAGAATAATTTTAGCAGAGTGTGTAATATATCTTGCCCTATCACCTAAGAGTAATAGTAGCTATAACGCGATAAATAGTGCACTAGAAAATATACGTGAAAATGGAGTTCAAGATGTACCTAAGCACTTAACAAGAGAAGGTATTAAGCAATATGTTTATCCACATAATTTTAAGAATCATTACACAAAACAAGTATATATGAATAATCCAATTAAATTTTATGAGTATTCAGACAATAAGTTTGAAAAGAGCATGAAAGAAGTTTGGAGTAAAATAAAAGAGGAAAATAACTAGATGGTAGAAAAAATGAGTATAGCACCTATGGTGGATAGGACGACATATAATTTTAGGCAATTTATTAGAATGTTTAATACAAAATCTACCCTATACACTGAAATGATTACGGCTCAGGCAGTAATAAATGGTGATAGAGATAGAATATTAAAATTTGATGAAAATGAACATAAATTAGTATTTCAATTAGCAACTTCTAGTATAGAGTATACAAAAAAAGCTTGTGAAATACTGAAAGAATATAGCTTTGATGAAATTAATATTAATGCAGGTTGTCCATCTGATAGGGTATCGGATAACCATATGGGAGCATATTTAATGTCCCAACCAGATTTGGTCTGCGATATGGTTAAGGTAATACAAGATATTTGTCAAAAAGATGTAACGGTAAAACATAGAATAGGTATAGATGGTACAGGTATACTAGAAAATGATAGAAAAATAGTTAGCTATGAAGAATTAATTAATTTTGTTGATAAATTACATAAAGCTGGTGTTAAAAGAAATATTATTCATGCAAGAATAGCAATATTAAAAGGTCTTAGTCCAAGTGAAAATAGGACTATACCCCAATTAGACTATGATATGGTGTATAGGTTAAAAAAAGATAGACCAGAATATGATATAGAGATAAATGGTGGTATAAAGACATTAGAAGATGTAGAAGAACAATTAAAGCATGTAGATTCTGTTATGATAGGTAGAGCAAGTTACGATAACCCCATGCTATTTAACGAAGATAGGATATCAAGAATAGAAATATTAGAAAAAATGATAAAATTTTTAGAAAAATATGATGGAAGAGTTTATCATTTTACTATGCACACATTAGGTCTATTTTACGCTACAAAATACAGTAAAATATGGAAAAATGTTGCATCTAATTCGAGTATAACAGTGGCAGATTTAAAAGAATTCTTGAAAAAATTAAAAGATATGATATAATAAAGATGTCAAATAAACTTGAATAAAAAAACATGGAGGTATGAAAATGAAAATTGTTGTAATAGGTGCAAACCATGCAGGAACAGCTGCTGTAAATACAATTTTAGACAACTATAAAGGAAATGAAGTAGTTGTATTTGAAAGAAATAGCAACATTAGCTTTTTAGGTTGTGGAATGGCATTATGGATAGGTAAGCAAATAAAGGGTTCAGATGGATTGTTCTATTGCTCAAAAGACGTTTTTGAAAGAAAAGGTGCAACTGTACATATGGAAACAGAAGTTACAAATGTAGACTTTGACAAAAAAGTTGTTTATGCAGTAGGAAAAGATGGAAAGAAATATGAAGAAAAATATGATAAATTAATATTATCAACTGGTTCATTACCAATAGATATAAAGGTACCTGGAAGAGACTTAGAAAATGTACAATTTGTAAAACTATTCCAAAACGCTCAAGAAGTAATTGATAAGATTGATCATGAAAAGATAAACCATGTAACAGTAGTTGGTGCAGGATATATAGGAGTTGAATTAGCTGAAGCATTTAAGAGAATAGGTAAAGAAGTAGCATTACTTGATGCTAAAGAAATGTGTTTAACAACATACTATGATAAAGAATTCAGAGAAGAAATGAATAAGGTATTAGTTGAACATGGAATCAAAACTCACTATGGTGAAAAATTAGTAGAAATACTAGGAGATACAAAGGTAACTGGTGTTAAAACAGATAAGGGAACTATAAACACAGATATGGTTATACTTTGTGTAGGATTTAGACCTAACACAGACTTATTGAAAGATAAGTTAGAATTATTCAAGAATGCATACAAGGTTAGTAGAAACCAAGAAACAAGTCAAAAAGATGTATATGCAATAGGAGACTGTGCAAGTATATATGACAATGCAACAAGAAGTATAGACTACATTGCATTAGCAACTAATGCAGTTAGATCAGGTATTATCGCAGCACACAATGCTTGTGGAACTAAGTTAGAATCAATAGGTGTACAAGGTTCAAATGGTATATCAATTTATGGATTTAATATGGTTTCAACAGGTTTAAGTGAAGAAAAGGCAAAAGCATTAGGAATGGATGTATTATCTACAAGTTATAACGATCTTCAAAAACCAGGATTTATGGAATCTGAAAATGAAAAAGTTATGATAAAAATAGTTTATGAAAAAGAATCAAGAAGAATAGTTGGAGCACAAATTGCATCTAAATACGACATATCTATGGGTATACATGTATTCTCACTAGCAATACAAGAAGGTATAACAATAGATAAGTTTAAATTATTAGATATATTCTTCTTACCACACTTTAACCAACCATATAACTATATAACAATGGCAGCATTATCTGCAAAATAAGGGGGAGAATATGAGTAAAGTAGTTCATTACGAAGGAGAAAATGTAGTAGATAGCTTATTAGCATCAGCTGTTTTAGAAAAAGGAGTTACAGTAGTAGACTTTTTTGCAACATGGTGTGGACCATGTAGAGCATTAGGGCCTGTATTAGATGAGTTATCTATGGAAGTAGAATACAGAATAGTAAAAGTAGATGTTGATAAATATCCAGATTTAGCAGCATTCTATGGAGTTAGAAGTATTCCTACATTAGTAATATTTAAAGATGGAAAACCTGTCGATACATTAATAGGTGGAAGATCAAAAGAACAATTAAATGAAGATGTTGAAAAAGCAACTAAATAAAAAAGAAAGGGTTCTCTAACTAGTTTAGATAGCCCTTTTTATATACTCAATTTTTTTAGCATAATCCATTTCTAACATAATGTCGGTATAGTTGATATTAAAGTTTTTAAAGTAGTGTTCTAAAAATTTATTTATTTCTATAACAGCCTTTTTTTCTCCTTTGTCTTCTTTAATTAATTGAATGTGTTCAATTAATGTAGATTTAATTTCATCTAATGTAGGTGTATAATTAATGCCATTTTGTATTTCTGAAATTAACCAAGGATTTCCTATTATTCCTCTTGCAAGCATAATACCATCTATATTTATGTCTTGTATATTTTTGAAGTCTTCAAGTGAATATATCCCACCATTAGCGATAAATTCAAAGTTTCTAGGTAATTTAGATAACCTTTTGATTTCTTCAAAATGTGAATCAGACTCAAATTTTTCTTGTAAGCTTCTTGCGTGAACACAAAGATAAGGAATTTCCTGTTTATACGCTAAGGCGAAGTATTCATCGATTTTGTCACAGAGTCTAATCTTTAGTGACACTTTAATTTTTTCCCTATTTAGCCTAGTAAGCAGTGAATCGATATCATCTATTCTATCAAGTAAGCCAGCTCCAGAACCATTTTTCAAAATTTTTGGTTTAGGACAGCCCATATTTAAAAGTAAATCATGGTAGCCCATTTCATGTAGTTTGCAAAAATTTGAAAAAAGTTCATCCATGTCAGAACCGAATAATTGTATGCCAGTATTTTCATCTTTACTCATTCTCATGATAGTTTTTAATGTTTTTTCATTTTCACGAGTAAATAAAGTGGAATTAACCATCTCAGTATACATAAGATCTGGATGGAACTTTTTTAATATCTGACGATACGAATAATCGGTTATACCAGACATTGGAGCAATGTATATTTTATAGTTCTTCATCATCTTCGCCATTGAATATAGCTTGATTGTATAGTTCTTTTACTTTTTCATTTAATAAGTCAAATGAAAATTCTTCTGGAATAGTTCCAGTTTGTGACATCTTTAAAATTGATGCAGCTTGTGCAACTTTAGCAGTTTTAGTTAATGGTAAGTCATTCTTTGCACAGTATACTAAAGCAGCTGTAAATATGTCACTAGCACCTGTGATATCTTCAACATGTTTTACTATAGGTAGAGGCAATTTTAAAGATTTTTTAGCGTTCATAGCTAAGATGCCGTCATAACCAAGAGTTATGTAAACGTCTTTAACACCTTTGGCTATAAGTTCTCTCATAGCTTGTCTCATTTCCTTTTTGTTTCTAAATGTTTTACCGAAGATAGATTCAAGTTCAAGTTTGTTAGTCTTTAAAACATCAATCTTATCTAAAATGTTTTTAATTCTTTCAGACTTTTTAATTGAAACAGTATCAACAACTAATTTTTGATTAGTTCCTTTGATACTTGCTAAATATTCTAAGCTTTCTTGAGAAATATTAGTATCAACTACGATAATTTCAGCATTTTTAATAACATCAATTTTTTCTTTTAAGAAGTCTGGTGTGATATATTTTAATATATCCATATCAGTTATGCCAGAAACCATTTCACCGTTATTATCTAATATTGATAAGTACATAGATATAGTTTCATCAGGAACTCTTAAAATATCAGTTGTGTCTATTCTACGAATATTTAAATCGTCTATTAATTTGTTACTGTAGAAATTTTCACCTAAAACTGTTATGAATTTAATGTTAGTCATTAATTTCTTCAAGTTGACTGCTATATTTCTTGCGACACCGCCAAGTCTAATATTTATTTTTCCAATGTTTGAGTCATGAAATTTTAAGGTATCTTCAGGGACACCTTGTAAATCTAAGTTACAAGCTCCTATAACTAGTATTGCTGGATCTGTTTTAATAACATATTGTCTTCCAAGTATAAATCCTTTTTGAATTATATGTGTAATATGTACTGCAACAGAAGCTCTTGAGATCTTAAGTTCTCTTGCTATTTGATTTTGAGTAATACTAGGTCTAGATTTTATAAGCTCATAAATTTGTCTTTCCCTTTTTGTCATAAAAAAATCCCTCCTATTTTTAAGTACAGAACTATTATATATGTTTCTAAAAAAAAAAATCAACATATATTAAAAATAAAAAAATAACAAAGTTAAAAAAAGCATAAAGTGTATATCCTGAGGGTGGGTATATTGAAAAAATGAGAGATATTTTAATAAAAATAAGAAAAATGTAAGGTTAAACTGCAAGAAATATGAGATATAATCCGAAAAATGTTTAAATATATTTTTGTTTTTTTATTATACTTTGCAACATGAAAAAACTGTAGGACAATATATATTATAAAAACTAATAAAAAGAATATATATTTTTTGCAAGGGCTTGCATAGAACTTTTTTAAGTTTTGTTAACAAAATATATATTTTTTTACACTTCTAAATACTAGATATTTACTTTAAGTTCTGATATAATTTAAATAAAAAAAGAAAAGAGGATTTAGCAATGGTTAAAGAGTTTTTTGAGGGTTATAACCACCAAAATATAGAGTACTATATGAAAGAACATACTGATAAAAAATGTAAGAAGATAGTATTAATACATGATATGTTTGAGGATATAGACCTATATACAGATTTTATAGAATATTTTTTTAATCAGGGCTATGATGTATATGTACCAGAAATACGAGGTAATGGTAATTTACGTGAAAAAGAATATACAGATTTTGGCGAAGGAAGAATAGAAGCAGTTTTAAAAGATATAGATATATTTATACATAAAAAATTTGTTAATGTAAGATATAGCGATATAATATTAGTAGGTCAAGGAATAGGAGCTTTAATTAGTTACTATACCTTCATAGGTAATAAATTTAATACCCTTATACTTTCTTCCCTATTTATGGAAAATTTAATAACAATTAACGCAAATATACTTTTATCTAAAATAGAAGAAAAAGCAAATGTAAAAAATAGCAGATTAAATAAGTATTACTATAGTACATCTAAAAAATACCTTAAAGAAGGTGTGCATGGTATGATAACAGCTGATAGTAATTTTAAGAAAAAATTAAAAGAAGATAAAAAATATATGATATCTGCAAGTCCTGCATACTTTAATGATATGTTAAGACTATGTAGATATGTAAAAAAGAATTTTAAAAATATTCCAGATGGAGTTAATATACTAAATATTTATGGTGGAGAAGACATATATTTAAATAGTGATAAAATAAAGAAATATATGATAGGAATAAATAGTAATACAAGAAATATTAGAATATTTAAAAATGAAAAAGGTAGAAGAAATAGTTTACTTGAAGTAAATAAGGACGTAGTATATAGTAAAATAAATGAATGGCTAAAGGAGGTAACAAATGAGTAGTATTAAAATATATTCACCCATTAACAATGAATATATTGGCGAAGTGCCTGCTATGACAAAAGAACATATAGATGATATGATAAAAGAATTAAAAGAAAATTTTAAGACATTTAGTGAATTAGCTGTTACAAAAAGAGCAGAATATTTAAAGAAAGTAAGTGCAGTTTTAAAAGAACATTCTGAAGAATTAGCACTTTTGATGACTAAAGAAATTTCTAAGGGGTATAAGGATAGCCTGACAGAAGTTTTAAGATCAGTTGAAATGATAGACTATACTATAGAAGAAGGTATAAGATTACAAGGTGAAATGTCTAGTGGGGAAGCATATGGAGTTAAAGATAAGATATGTCTTAGCATAAGAGAACCTCTAGGTGTAGTATTGTGCATAGCACCATTTAATTATCCTATTAACCTTTCTTTATCTAAGATAGTTCCTGCATTAATAACAGGTAATGTTGTCCTATTTAAACCACCTACACAAGGGTCTGTAGTTTGTACAAAATTAGTTGAATTAATGAATGAAGTATTACCTAAGGGTATATTGAAAATAGTAACAGGTCGTGGAAGTGAAATAGGAGATTACATTAATACACATAAAGATATATCATTTATTAACTTTACTGGAAGTACAAAAGTTGGAGAAAGAATTTCAAATCAAGCTGGATTAAAAGGTCTTATGATGGAATTAGGTGGTAAAGATGCCGCTATAGTCCTACAAGATGCAGACTTAGAAAAGGCAAGTAGCGAAATAGTAAAAGGTGCTTTTAATTATTCAGGTCAAAGATGTACCGCTATAAAACGTGTATTGGTTGTTGAAAGTGTGAAAGAAGAACTAGTTCAATTGATACTAGATAAAGTGGGTAAAATAAAGGTTGGAGACCCTATGGATAATGCAACTGTTACACCGTTAATTGATGATAAGAGTGCAGATTATGTACAAGGTTTAATTGATGATGCAAAAAGTAAAGGTGCCAAGGTATTAATAGGTGATAAAAGAGAAAAGAATTTAATATACCCATGTGTATTAGATGGCGTTAAAGAAAATATGAGAATATATTTTGAAGAACCTTTTGGACCAGTTTTACCAATAATTTCAATAAAAGATGTTGAAGAAGGTATAGAAATAGCAAATAAGTCTGAATATGGATTACAAAGTTCTGTATTTACAAAAGATATGAAAAAAGCTTTCTACGTTGCAAGAAAATTAGAAGTAGGAAGTGTTCATATAAATAACAAGACACAAAGAGGACCAGATAATTTTCCATTTTTAGGTGTAAAAAATAGTGGATTAGGTGTTCAAGGAATTAAGTATAGCATTGAAAGTATGACAAGATTAAAAAATATAATATTTGATATATAGGAGATAGAAAAATGAAGTATTATGGTGGAATTGATTTGGGTGGAACAAATACAAAAATAGGGTTGTTAGATGAAAAAGGAACATTAATATTAAAGACTAATATTAAAACTTCATCTGAAGAAGGTTATGAAATAACTGTTAAAAGAATTTGTGAAGTATTAATTCATGAAATTGAAGCAGCAGAAATTTCAATGGAAGATGTTGTATCATTTGGTGTTGGAATTCCAGGACCCGTAGTTAAGAAGAAAATTGTTAAGTTCTTTGCTAATTTTCCTTGGGGTAAAAATTTGAATTTAGCAAAAGAATTTGAAAAATACTTAAAAAAACCTGTATACCTAGATAATGATGTTAATGTAATAACTTTAGGTGAAGTTTGGACAGGAGCAGCAAAAGGTTATACAGATGTTCTAGGACTTGCCATAGGTACTGGAATAGGTGCAGGTGTAGTTGCAAATGGCAAATTAATTTCAGGTAAAGTTGGTGCAGGTGGAGAAATAGGGCATATAAAGTTAGTAGCAAATGGAGCTTTATGTGGTTGTGGACAAAAAGGTTGTTTTGAAGCTTATGCATCAGCAACAGGTATAGCAAGAGAAGCACAATCTAGATTAGAAGTTAATAAGAATAATCTTCTTTATGAAATGGTACAAGATAGAAAAGTTGAAGCAAAAGATGTCTTTGATGCAGCTAAAAAAGGTGATGCATTCGCACTAGATATAGTTGAAAGTGTTACAGATAAGATGGCATTAGGTATATCAAATGTATTAAATATTACAGATTCACAAGTTGTAGTAATAGGAGGGGGAGTTGCACTAGCAGGAGATATACTATTTGATAGAATAAAAAAGAAAATGAAAGCATACGTCCTACCACCAGTACTAGAAGGCTTAGAAATTAAACCAGCAATACTTGGAAATGATGCAGGAATATATGGTGCAGCCTACTTATCAATGCTAGAAGAAGAAAATAAGTAAGAAACAGAAAAGCAGCGAAAGCTGTTTTTTTTGTTCGATAAAACTTGACAAAACTTCGGGGGGGGTAAGATTTAGTTAAATAATATATATAAGGGATGACTTATTATGAAAAAGATTTATTTAGGGAAGATTATTTTCATTTTGTCTATAATACAAAGTGGAATAGTGTTAGCTAGTGATATAAAAAATGAAATGGGAGATGACGCATATGTAGATGGAAAAAATTCATATGCAATAGGAACAAAAGTTAGAACTATTGGTGATAATTCAACTACTATAGGTGTAGGCAGTATATCAGTAGGTAATAAAATATACTCTATAGGAGAAGGAAATAAAATATTTGGAAGTAATAATTTAATATTAGGTAATAGAAATAAAGTATATAATTCTAAAAAAGATTATGAAAAAAGTAAGAAAAAGAAAGTAACTTTAACATATAGTTTATGCTTTCCAGACAAATATGGTAATTGCAGTGGTCTGACTTGTAGTCAAACAACTGATGAAGAGCCATATCAAAGATTTAGTGAAACAGGTACATATAAATTGCTGGTAGAAAAATATAAGTCAGAACATCCGTCATATATTTTAAAATTAGATAGTGATCCATTTATAACTAAAAATATAAGTATAACAGCAAAATTTGAAGAAATAAATTATGATGATATGAGTTCTAGTTTTGTTAATACTTCTAGTAATAAATATAATAGTAATAGTTTAAAAAATAATTTATCTGAAACAAATGAAAATGGTAATGTGGTACATGGTAATAATAATGAAATATATGGTGAAAATAATATTGTATTAGGGTCAAATAATTTTACAAGTTATAATAATAATATTATTTTAGGGAATGGTGTTAAAATGGCAAAAAAAAATAACGCAATAGTAATAGGTAATGGTTCTAAAGCAATAGAAAATGCAGTATCAATTGGTAATGATAAAACAACTAGACAAATTAAATATGTTAAAGCTGGTACAGATGATACAGATGCAGTTAATGTAAAACAATTAAAAGATTATGTTGCAGCTAATTCTTCTTCAGGTGGTGGAGCAATTAGTTATGTATTAAAAGATGGGAATGAACAATTAGTAAAAGCTAAAGATGGAAAGTTATATAAGCCTA
The DNA here is from genome assembly GCF_014892235.1 of Sneathia sp. DSM 16631. Lineage (NCBI taxonomy): Bacteria > Fusobacteriati > Fusobacteriota > Fusobacteriia > Fusobacteriales > Leptotrichiaceae > Sneathia > Sneathia sp. DSM 16631. The sequence continues at coordinate 69,009 of NZ_JADBHL010000003.1, forward strand.
GTGATATTAAAGAATTAAAATATGAAAATGGTAAATGAAGAATAAAGGTGGAAATGAACAACAACCTAATGAAGCAAAAGGAGAAATAGTATTACAACCAGCAGTTAAGAAAGTACTAACAAATATTTCAGATGGAAAGATAGAAGAAAATTCAACAGATGTAATTACAGGTGGTCAATTGTATAAAAATTACTATAACAAAGCAGAAGTAGACAAAAAACTAGAAGGTATCAATGTAAAATCAAACTTAGCTCTATCTGGAGTAGCCAATGCAATAGCTATGTCAAGTATGACACAACCAAGAGAAGGATTGTTGAATATAACAGGGGCATATGGAACGTATGGAGGAGAACACGCATTAGCAGTAGGAATCAGTGGAAATACAGAAAGATTTTCATATAAGTTGGGAGTATCAACAAATATGAGAGGAAATGTAGGAGTAGGATTAGGCTTTGGTATGACAGTAGTAAGTAGTACAAAAGATGAAAAGATGAAGAGAATGGAAGAAACTATAAAAGAATTAAAAGAAGAAGTAACAGAATTAAGAAAGTTAATAAAAAAATAGATAGACCCTATAATATGAAAACCAAAACAATAATAAAGGAAATCTATCTATATGAGTATAATATCATAAAAATTAAAAAAAATAAATAGAAAAATGTAGCAAAAAGCTAAAATGTGAAAAAGTGCGGGAACATGATAAAATCCACTTTTAAAAAATGCGGAAACATGAATGTAATGAAAAAGAAGCACTAATAGTTTTTGATGAAGTGCAGTTTTATCCAACTGCAAGACAAGCAATAAAAAAATTAATATGTACCCATTAGACTATGAAGAATTTTTATGGGCTATAGGTGATATTAAAAGAAGTATTTGATAAAAAGATTTTTTTAGGTAATTTACAACATTATTAATACAAATAATCTTAAAATGGTAGATGATGTTAAAAGAGAAATAATCAATTTGTATTCCGATGATTTTTACAAAATAGATAATAGTGGAAAGTATCTAGTATATATGAAGCTATACCTATCTGATATAGGATTACTTGTAACATTAATGTTTAAAGACAGGGAATTTACTGATAATGACATTTATTTAAAATTATTAAGTGATAAATTAAATGTTAATTTAGGTATATTTTATGAAAATGTTATAGCACAAATTTTAGCTACAAATGGTCATAATTTCAGATGGTAAAAAAATTAGCCCTATTGAAGTTAAATATTCAAGTTACAAGGCATAAATCATTAGATATTTTTTGTGAGAAGTATTCAAATAGTATAAAATATCGGCTATAAGGTAATAAACCTTAAGCCGATATTTTTGGTATTTAGACCGACATTTAAAAAAATCTCAGAGTATCATTTTCATTTCTTTATTCTAAATAAATCCATCGTATTAGTGATGGGGTGTATTACAATATTTTTAAGACCTTTACGTATGAACCAATTTTCAGTAGAGTAGTAAAGAGGTGCAATGATGGCATTATCGACTAATAATCTTTCAGCCTTATTTACAAGTAAATAACGAGCATTTTCATTTTGTTCATTATCTATTTTCGATAATATATCATCATATTCTTTATTTCCCTTATTGCCCCATCTGTATAGCATACTAACGGGGTCATTAAATTTCGGACTATATGTATTTAATACAATGTCAAAGTCACGTGCTCTTGTTAGAGCTAGTCTATCTTTAAATGTTACAGTTGTAACAACTACATTTAAATTTAATTTAGTTCTTAATTCTTCTTGTATAAAGTTTGCTTCTTTAACTTCTACAGATGTATTACCAGTAAGAAGTCTTAAAGTTTTACCAGATAATATGTTTGATTTAACATTGTCCTTAAAGTAATCTTTATCTGGATACATTTGTCTATATTTCTTAAATACATTAGATACTATTGATTTACTTACAATAGATCCATCTTCTTTAATTACATTTACATATTTTTGTCTATCTATACTATCACGTATAGCAAGTCTATTTTCTTTTTTACTTAGTATTGGATTATCAAGATTAAAGTCTAAGTACCAAAGTCTACCATTTTGATAATTTATTAACTCATTATTCTTCTTCTTACTTTCAAGATCATAAGGTTCAACACGAGCAAGATCAACTTCATCGTTTTTTATTAAATTTTCTAAAACAGAGAAATCTGAGATAAATAGTAACTTTACATTACTAAAGTATACATTCTTACTATTCCAATAGTACTTATTCTTTTTTAGAAGAATACTTGAGTTATCCATTTTTTGTATTATATATGGTCCATTGTATAGTGCTGTTTTAAAGTCCCCTATATCTTTTGTCGTTCCTTTTTTTACAGGAAAAGATATGGGTAGGGTTAGTATATCTTCAAAATATACAGTTGGTTTAGTTAGTGTTATGACAAGTTTACCATTAACATTTTTAACACCTAGTTCATCTTCACTAACTTTACCCTCATTGTATTCTTTTGCGTTTTTAATAGGATAAAGTAATTCGGCAAATCTAGACGCAGTTTTTGGATTTAATGCTCTTTTAAATCCAAATAATATATCATCTATAGTTAAAGGACTACCATCACTCCATTTTAAGTTTTTCCTTATTGTAAAAGTTAATGTATTTCCATTTTTTGTATACGAACTAGCAAGACAAGGTTCATATTCATTCTTATCATTTAATCTAAGAAGACCTTCATAAATATTATTCATAAGTTGTACACTTACTAATTCATTAAAATGATGTGGATCTATTGTAGTAGGTTCTGATACCATATTGTATGTTAAAGTTGTATTTGTATTACCACAACTAAAAGTAAAACAAAAAAGAAGTAAAATAAGTAGTTTTTTAATCATGTATTGCCCCCAATAATTTATCTACCATATCAATTTTTTCCCATGGTAATTCTATATCTGTTCTACCAATGTGCCCAAAGGCTGCAAGGTCTTTGTATTTAAAATTAGGTGTTCTTAAATTCAATGTTTTTTCTATACCACGTGGTGATAAATCAAATAGTTGAGGTATAACTTCCTCAATTTTTTGTTCTGGAACATTTGATGTATTAAATGTTTCAACTTTAATAGATATTGGATCTACTACACCAATTGCGTATGATAATTGAACTTCACATTTTTTGGCTAATTTAGCTGCAACGATATTTTTTGCAATGTATCTTGCCATATATGCAGCAGATCTATCAACTTTAGATGGATCTTTACCAGAAAATGCACCACCACCGTGTCTAAAGTATCCACCATAGGTATCAACTATTATCTTTCTACCTGTAAGACCAGTATCTCCATGAGGACCACCTATTACAAAACGTCCTGTTGGATTTATGAAGATTTTTTTAACATCTTGTAAATCATATCCATATTTTCTTAGTACAGGTTCAAATACAAGATTTTTAACTTCTTCTTTAATCATATCTTGTGTTACACTTTCATCATGTTGTACAGATAATACAATGGCATCTATACCAACTATTTTATCATTATCATATTTTAGTGTAACTTGTGATTTAGCATCAGGTCTTGCCCAAGGAAGAGTATTATCTCTAGTTAACTTAGTTAATCTCTTTATTATTTCACGAGCTAGTGTAATTGCAAGTGGCATAAGTTCAGGTGTTTCATCAACAGCTCCACCAAACATAATACCTTGGTCTCCAGCACCTCCAGTATCAACACCCATAGAGATATCTGGTGATTGAGCGTGAATAGTGTTTATTACACCGCAGTCATAGTCAAACCCTAGTCCAGGTTTGTATCCTATTTCTTTTATAACGCCTCTTGCGATTGTTTGTACATCAACATATGTATTAGTAGTTATTTCACCACCAATTAAAATTAAACCAGTAGTTGCAAATGTTTCACAAGCAACTCTTGAATTTATATCATCTGCTAAACATTCATCTAATATTGCATCTGAAATTTGATCACATATTTTATCTGGATGCCCAGGTGATACAAATTCTGATGTAAAAAAAGAATAATTATTGTTCATTATTTATCGTTTGTCTCCCTTCTAATGATTTAGTAAGCGTAACTATGTCGGTATATTCAATATTACCACCCATAGGTATACCACTTGCTATTTTACTTATTTTTATACTTTTAGGCAATAGCTTTGTTAGGTAAAGTATGGTAGTTTCACCTTCAAGGTCTGGATTTAGTGCAAAGATAATTTCTTTTACATTATCTAGCCTATTTAAAAGTGTTGAAATATTAAGGTCATCTATACCAACACCATTTAGGGGATCAACTTTTCCACCAAGTACATGATATATGCCGTTATATACATTAGAATTTTCAATTGCAAAAACATCTTTAGTGTCTTCAACTATGCATATTACAGAATGGTTTCTTTTTTCATTAGTACATATATTACATACACCACTGTCAGTTAAAGTATTGCATATAGTGCAGGGTTTAATTGTATTATATGCTTCAGTCAAAGTATTTATGAATTTATTAACTTCTTTTTCATCTTTTTTTAATAAATCAAAAGCAATTCTTGCAGCACTTTTTCTTCCTATACCTTGTAGACCAGAAAAAGCCTTTATTAATTCATCTAATTTTGTCATATATATTCCTTTACAAAAAAGAAGGAGTATATTTTGGTAAATATACTCCTTTTATATTTACTATTATTGGTTTTCTCCTATTCTAGTAACTTTAAGTGTATTTGTAGTTCCTGTTTCAGATATACCTGTAACTAATACGATTAAATCACCTTTTTTAATACCAGTGTAATTTTCGTCTTCAGTTGTAAATGCATGACTTTCAGCAACTTCTACAGCTTTTTTGAAGAAGTCTTCAGTCTTATCAAGTCCTGTAGCTAATACTGATCTTACACCTCTAACAACAGATAATTGTCTTGCAGTTTGTGGGTGGTCAGTTAAAGCAATGATAGGTACAGTAGGGTTATACTTTCTTATCATCTTAGCAGCTCTACCTGTCTTAGTCCAACAAACTATTAATTTAGCATTTAATGTTTCACTTGCATAAACTGCACTCTTACTAATAGATTCAGTAATAGTCATAGATGTTGGTGTATAACTTCTTCTTCCAACTCCTATTTCATCAGTTACACTTGAAATTCTAGCCATAGTCTTAACAGCTTCTACTGGGTATTTACCATTTGCAGATTCTCCTGATAACATAACAGCATCAGTACCATCTAGTATAGCATTAGCAACGTCTCCTGCTTCTGCTCTTGTAGGTCTAGGATTTTTTTGCATAGAGTCTAACATTTGAGTAGCTGTAATAACTGGTTTTCCAGCTTCATTACATTTCTTTATCATAACCTTTTGCATGTATGGTACTCTTTCAACTGGTACTTCAACTCCTAAGTCACCTCTTGCAACCATGATACCGTCTGATAATTCTAGTATTTCATCAAAGTTATCAAATCCTTCTTGAGTTTCAATCTTAGGAATAATCTTAATGTTTTCTCCACCATTTTCATCAAGAACTTTTCTAACTTCAGCAACGTCTGATGCTTTTCTTATAAATGAAGCAGCAACATAGTCTACACCTTGTTCACAACCGAATTTTAAGTCAGATATATCTTTAGGTGCTAAAGCAGGTAAGCTTACTGAAACATTTGGTAAGTTAACACCTTTCTTTTGTCCTAAAGCACCACTGTTTTTAACTGTACAGTGTAATTCTTCACCTTCGATTGAATCAACGTTTAATGCGATTAAACCATCATCAATTAAAACAGTATCTCCAGGTTTTAAGTCTTTTGTAATATCTTTGTATGAAACAGATATTTTCTTGTCATCACCTTTGAATGCATAGTCAGTTGTTAATGTGATTTTGTGACCTTCGACTAAATCATATTTAACGTCACCTTCTCTAAATTCACCAGTTCTAATTTCTGGTCCTTTAGTATCAAGCATTATTGCAACAAATTTTCCTGTTTCTTCACAAAGCTTTCTTAATGTTTTAATTCTTTTTCCGTGTTCTTCGTGGTCACCATGTGAGAAGTTTAATCTCATTACGTTCATTCCACTTAATAGTAATTGTTTTAATACCTTTGGATCTTCACTTTTAGGCCCTATAGTACAAACAACTTTTGTCATTTTAATTTTCATATTTCCTCCTAAGTTATATTATATATTATATTAGATTGATAACATCATTGCAATTTCATAGAATTTTTGATCTTTCTTTTCATAGTTTTCCCAAGCATATTGTAATTTGTGTGTAACAACTAAAGTCTTTTCTATTCCAAGCATAACTCCATCTGCTTCATTTTTTTCTATTAAATTAACTGCAGCTACACCTAATCTAGTTGCAAGTAATCTATCAAATGCTGTAGGAGATCCACCTCTTTGTATATGTCCTAGAGTTGTAACTTTTACATCTAATTTAGGATTTCTTTCTTTTAATTGTCTTGCAATTTCTTGAGTGCCTTCTTTTACACCTTCAGAAACGACTATAACATCAAAATTCTTTCCTTCTTCTCTTCTTTTTCTTATTATTTCTTCAATAGCTTCTATTTTATATGGCATTTCAGGGATAATAACACCGTTTGCACCACCAGCGATACAAGCATTTAAAGCAATATCTCCACAATTTCTTCCCATAACTTCTACAAGGATAGTTCTGTCATGAGATTGAGCAGTATCACGTAATTTTGATATAGCGTCAATTACAATGTTTAATGCAGTGTAAAAACCAATAGTGAAATCAGTACCTGCAATATCATTGTCTATTGTACCAGGTAATCCAACAGTTTGTATACCATGTTCAATATTTAAATAGTATGCACCATGATATGAACCGTCACCACCTATTGTAACAAGAGAGTCAATACCTCTTTTCTTTAAATTTTCTGCAGCTAATGCTCTTACTTTAGGATCTTTAAATTCAGGCAATCTAGCTGTCTTTAATATTGTTCCACCTTTATCTGCAATATTTGAAACGTCTAGTGGTGTCATTTTGTATATGTCATCTTCAAGCATACCTTTGTAACCTCTTCTGATACCATAAACTTCCCAACCTTTAAACATTGCTGTTTTTGCAACGGCACGAATTGCAGTGTTCATACCTTGTGCATCACCGCCACTAGTTAGAATAGCTATTTTTTTCATAATTTACTCCTTCTGATCACATTTTTTAGTTAAGTAGATAATAGCACTTTTTGGCAGATTTTTCAATATTAAAAACAAAAAAAAGCTAGGCATAACCTAGCTATTTATTAAAAACTTTCAGGTTTTGAAAGAATATTTAAATCTTTATCTATGTCAAAAATTAAAGGCTTACCAGTTGTTAAATTTAAATCTAGTATATCCTTATCAGAAATATTTAAAAGATATTTAATTAATGCTCTTAAACTATTACCGTGAGCAGCAATAATTACATTTTTACCATCTTTTATTTCTTTTGAAATAACATCGTTCCAGTATGGTAATACTCTTGCAATTGTATCTTTTAAACTTTCTCCTCTTGGACATTCTTCATCTGTTAAATCTTTGTATCTTCTGTCGAATTTAGGATATCTTTCTTTATCAGTTACTTCAACCTTAGGTGGAGCAACATCGAAGCTTCTTCTCCAGATGTGAACTTGTTCATCACCATATTTTTTAGCAGTTTCAGCTTTATTTAGACCTTGTAATGCACCGTAGTGACGTTCATTTAATCTCCATGATTTATATACAGGAAGATATAGTTGGTCTATTCCTTCTAGTACGTAGTTTAAAGTCTTGATTGCTCTTTTTTGGTAAGATGTGAATGCTACATCAAATTCTAATCCTAAATCTTTAAGTGTTTTTCCACCATTTTTAGCTTCTTCAACACCTTTTTCAGTTAAATCTACATCTGTCCATCCAGTGAACTTATTTTCTAAATTCCAAGCACTTTGTCCGTGACGTATTAATACTAACTTCATATAGTATGTATCTCCTTTCAACTTTCTTTGAATACATTATACTATATTCAGGTACTTTTATCAATAAAAAAAGATTAAAATGAAAAATACAAGTGAAAACCATGAAAAAAATGTACAAAATTAAAAGAAGTTTAATGGATAATAACTTAACAAATGACAGAAAATATATTTGTAAATAGCAGATATGTTGTGAAAAAATAATAAAAAATTTATAATATTAAGAAAACTACTCAAAAAAATATTTTTTCAATTTTTTCAAAATACAAAAAATAAAGACTTATTAAATTACACCAACTACATCTTTAAATACTGAAAAAAATGAAGGGAAAAGTCTGGTTTGACATTATGAAAGATTGAAGGTATAATGCATATGTATTTGGGGAAATACATTGATTTTACACTTTTAGGGTCAATAGCTAAAAGAATAGCTATAAGTGTGTGATTTATGCTTATATAAGAAAAATGAAGTTGTTGTATGACAACTTTTTTTCTTTTGTTTTATAAAAAAATGTTGTAGAATAGAGCTAGAATTAAAATGAATTGTTGAAGAGGTATTATGAAGAAATTAACGATTAAAGATATTGCAAAATTGGCAGGTGTGTCGTTTAAAACAGTTTCTAGAGTTATTAATAATGAAGATAATGTAAAGGAAGAAACAAAAGAAAAAGTAAAAAAGATCTTATTAGAACAAAACTTTAGTGTAAATTATAACGCTAAAAGACTTGCTAGCAGTAGAACAAGACAAATAGGTGTAATAACAAATACAAAAAGTAATGAATTGAGTAAGAACTATATTATACTACATCATATATTAACCTTTGCGAAAATGAAAGACTATACTATTATAGTACATGAAAGCTTAGATAAGGTTAAAAGAAATAATTTAGGTAAAATAGATAAGGGTTTTTATGAGGGTATAATCTTTTTGAACCCTAAAAAAATGGAAGATATAGAAGAGGCTGTTAGAGATAAACTTCCAGTTGTGATGTCAGGTATTAGTGATAAGTATGTATGTGTTGGAACAGATCAGTATGAAAGTGGATATATTGCAACAATGGCACTTATTAAAAAAAAGTGTAAGGATATAGCAATAATACTAGATGATCCAGATACAATAACTAATAAAGAAAAGGTTAGAGGTTATGCTGATGCTCTAAAAAGTGTTGGATACATGATAAATGATGAAAATATACACTATAATTACAGAACTAGTTTTGATGTTGAAGCTTTAATAACTAAAAAGTATCTAAAAGATAGTTTGTATGATGGAGCATTAATAGGTAGTGATGTTTTAGGCTTAGGTGCTGTAAGAGCAATTAATAAATTAAAAATTCCTTGTCCAATGAATTTTAAGTTTATAACCTTCGGTAATACCTTTATATGTAACGAAACATATCCAAGCATGAGTTCAATTAAACAAAATTTCGAAAGTATAGCTAAAAATTTAGTAGATAAGATAGTTGAACTTATAGAAAATAAGGATAGACCTAAAAGTATGGTTATACCAGCAGAAATTATTGAAAGAGAATCTACAATATAAATAGTCATAAAAAAATGGCTATTTTTTTTTTTTTTTTTATTGACAAAATTCTAAATCGAGTTACAATGTAGTAGAAGATGACAACGAGGACAAAAGGAGGCAAAAATGAAATTAGATATGGAAAAATTTATGCTTAATAGTGAATTAGCTAATAAGCTATACGCTGAATATGCGAAAGATGCACCTATTTATGACTACCATTGTCATTTAGACCCTAAAGAAATATATGAAGATAAGGAATTTTCTAATATTTCTGAAATTTGGCTAAATGGCGATCACTATAAATGGCGTGCTATGAGGGCAAATGGAATTCGTGAAGAATATATTACAGGTGATAAGACAGATTATGAAAAATTTTATGCATGGGCTAGTACACTTGATAAGTGCATATTAAATCCACTTTATCATTGGAATGCACTAGAATTAAAAAGATATTTCAATATAGATGAAATATTAACAAGTAAAAATGCAAACGTTATTTGGGATGCTGTTAATAGTATAAAGTATAGTCCAAGAAAGTTGATAGAAATATCTAATGTAAATACTTTATGTACAACTGATAGCCCAATATCAGATTTAAAATATCATAAATTAATACGTGAAAGTAAATTTAAAACTAATGTGTTACCAGGATTTAGACCTGATGAAGCATTAAGTATAGGTAAACCTAAGTTCTATAACTTTATTAACCAAATTCCTTCTGTTGTAGGTTATGAAATAAAGGAATATGAGGACTTAGTTAGAGCATTAAGTGAAAGAATAAAATATTTTGATGAAAATGGTACTTGTGTTTGTGACCATGGACTAACATATATGCCATTTGAAAAGGCTAGTTTAGAAGAAGTAAAAGAAATTTTTAAGAAAGCTTTAAATAAAGAGGAATTAAGTGAAAAAGAAGTAAATAAATATTTGACAAGACTCTTAGTAGATTTAAGCAAAGAATACAAAAAATATGACTGGACTATGCAAATACATTTTGGTGCTATACGAGATAATAACAAGAAGTACTTTGAAAAGTTAGGTTATGATTCAGGATTTGATTCAATTACTGATGATACAAATTTAGCATACAAATTAAATGGCTTATTAAATGAAATGGTAGAAAATGACAGTTTACCTAAAATGATAATATATAACTTAAACCCTATGTATAATGATTTGATAGCAAGCACCATAGCAAATTTCCAACCAAACAATGGAAATATGCAATTTGGTGCTGCATGGTGGTTTAATGATACTAAAGAAGGTATGTTAAAACAAATGAAATGCTTAGCAAATAATGGTTTATTCTCAAAATTTGTAGGTATGTTAACAGATTCAAGAAGTTTCTTATCATATACAAGACATGATTACTTTAGAAGAATTTTATGTGACTTTATTGCTGATTTAGTTGAAAGAAACGAAATACCAAATGATATGGATATGTTAAAAGAACTAATACAAAACATTTGTTACTATAACGCAAAAAGATATTTTGAAAAAAGGGGTAGATAGAATGAAAATAGGATTTAGATGGTACGGTACAGAGGATAATATACCAGTTGAATATATTAGACATATACCGAATGTAGATACAGTAGTAACAGCTGTATACAGCGTAAAAGTAGGAGAAGTTTGGCCTATGGAAGATATATTAGAGTTAAAAGAAAAGGCTAATAAGGTAGGACTTAACTTCCATGTAGTAGAAAGTATACCAGTACATGAAGATATTAAATTAGGTAAAAGAGATTACAAAAGATATATAGAAAACTATAAGGAAAATATTAGAAGATGTGCAAAAGCTGGAGTAAAGGTTATATGCTACAACTTCATGCCTGTATTTGACTGGACAAGAAGTGAATTAGATCATAAAAGAGAAGATGGATCAACATGTTTAGTATTCTATAAGGATCAAATAAAAAAACTTGACCCTACAAAATTAGCACTTCCTGGATGGGATTCATCATATAGTGTTGAAGAAATGGCAAAGTTAATTAATGAGTATAAAGAATTAGGAGAAGAAGGATTATGGAAGAATCTAGAATACTTCTTAAAAGAAATAATACCAGTGGCTATAGAAAATGATGTATATATGGCAATACATCCAGATGATCCACCATATTCAATATTTGGTATACCAAGAATAATAACTTGCAGAGATAATTTAAGAAGATTTTTAGATATATATCCTGATAAACACCATGGTTTAACAATGTGTGCTGGAAGTTTAGGATGTGATCCTAGAAATGATTATATAGCTATGGTTAAAGAATTTGGTAGTGAAGGAAGAATACATTTTGCACATTTAAGAAATATAAAGATACTAGAAGATGGAAGCTTTGAAGAATCAGGTCATATCACCAAAGAAGGTAGTTTAGATTTTTCTGAAATAGTTAAGACATACTATAATCTAGGCTACAAAGGTTACTTTAGACCAGATCATGGAAGAATGATATGGGGAGAAACAGGTAAACCAGGTTATGGTCTATATGACAGAGCATTAGGAGTAGCATATATAAACGGATTATGGGAAATGTGTGAAAAATTAAAAGGGGGTAAAAATGAAAAATAAAGTAGTAGTTGTAACTGGAGCAGCAGGTGTAATTTGTTCAATGATAGCAAAACATTTTGCAAAGTTAGGTGCAAAGGTAGCGATGCTAGATTTAAATTATGAAAAAGCAAAAGAATATGAAGAAGAATTTGCAAAAGAAGGGCTAAAGACTAAGGCATATAAGTGTAATGTTTTAGATAAAAAAAATATTGAAGAAGTTTATGAAAATATAAAAAAGGATTTGGGTAAGGTAGATGTATTAATAAATGGTGCTGGAGGAAATAATCCAAAAGCAACAGCAGACCAAGAATTCTACGATAAAGAAAACAAGGGTACAAGCTTTTTTGATTTAGATCCTAAAGGTATAAGTTTTGTTTTCGATTTGAATATTTTAGGAACAATATTACCAACACAAGTAATTGCAAAAGATATGGAAAAAGGATGTAGCATAATAAATATATCAAGTATGAACTCATACACACCATTAACAAAGATAGTTGCATATTCAGGTGCTAAAGCTAGTGTAAATAACTTTACACAATGGTTAGCAGTACACTTAGCAAAAGTAGGTGTAAGATGTAATGCAATAGCACCAGGATTTTTAGTAACTAATCAAAATAAGAAGTTATTATTCAATGATGATGGAACACCAACACAAAGAACAGGTAAGATATTAAGAAACACACCAATGGAAAGATTTGGAGAACCAGAAGAAATGTTAGGAGCATTAGAATTTTTAGTAGATAATGAAAAAGCAAGTTTTATTACAGGAGTAATAATACCTATTGACGGCGGATTCAGTGCATATTCGGGGGTATAATATATGGAATATAGAAAATTTGGTATGGTAGATAAATTAGCATACATGTCAGGTGACGTAGCAAATGATTTGTCATTTATATTTGTAATGATGTATTTAATGGTATTCTATACTAAGGTATTAGGTATATCAGGAGCAGTAGTAGGATTACTATTTTTAACAGCAAGAATAGTTGATGCATTTACTGATATAGGGATGGGGAGATTAGTTGACGTAATCAAACCAAGAAAAGAAGGTAAATTTAGATTTTGGATAAAAATGGTTGCACCTTTTGTAAGTTTATCATCATTTTTACTATTTGTATATGTAGTTAAAGACTTTTCAATGCCTATAAAAATAGCATATATATTTGTTACATACATTTTTTGGGGAAGCATATGCTATACAGCAATAAATATTCCGTATGGATCAATGGCTTCAGTCATAACTATAGATTGTGAACAAAGAGCATCATTATCAGTATATAGAAGCGTAGGAGCAAGTATATCAATTTTATTAATCTCATATATAGTTCCTAAAGTGATATTTGTTGAAAAGTATATAAATGGTAAGTTAGAAAATGTAATAGTCCCAGAAAGATTTACAATTTTAGCCTTAGCATTTTCAATTTTATCATTCATATTCTATATGTTTTGCTATAAATTTTCTATAGAAAGAGTAAAAGTTAAAATTTGTGAGTATAATAAAGAAGAAAAGAGTTTTTTAAAAGAAGTAAAGAAGATAGGAAATAGTTTGAAAGTTAATAGATCATTACAAGTATTTTTAGTAATATCTTTAATATATTTATTAACAACAATGTTAGGTAGTGGTTTATCAGCATATATTTATATTGATTATTTTAAAAACAAAGAAGTATTAGCATATTCAGGTATGATAGGAGCAATTTTAACATTTGCTGTTTCACCTATTGCAAGTAAAATAGTAAAAAAGATAGGTAAAAAGACATCAGGTTCAATAGGCCTATTAATATCAGGAGGTATATTCATAATCCTATACCTTTTAAGACTTAATAATGCATGGGTATTCTTTGCGTTCTTTGTACTATGTGCACTAGGTACATCATACTTTAACGTAATAGTTTGGGCCTTTATAACAGACATAATAGATGATCAAGAAGTTAGAACAGGTTGTAGAGAAGATGGTACAGTATATGCTGTGTATTCATTTGCTAGAAAGTTAGGTCAAGCATTAGCAGGAGGTATGACAGGATTCATATTATCATATATAGGATATAATTCAAGTCAAGTAATACAAAGTGTAAGTGTAAGCAATAGTATTTATTCAATATACACATTAGCACAAGGAGTAGGTTGTATTTTATGTGGTGTAGTACTACTATTTATATATCCTTTAGGTATAAAGCAAGTTATGATAAATACAGAAAAATTAAATAAACGTAGAGAGGTAGAAAATGCAAAATAGGAAAATTGTATGTATAGATTCAGATGGTTGTGCTATGGATACCATGAATTACAAACATATATATTGTTTTGGACCTATTGCTGTAAGAGTGTTTAATATAAAGGAAAAAGAAGAATTTTTAAAAAAATGGAATAAGATAAATCTTTATTCAAAAACAAGAGGAGTAAATAGATTTGTTGGACTTTCCTTAGTGTTTGATAGTATAAATAAACCTTTAAATGATTTAAAAGCATGGATAAATTCGACAAATGAGTTATCTAATAAGTCTTTAGAGAAAGAAATTTCGAAAAAAAAGAGTGGTGAGCTAGAAAAGGCACTTATATGGAGCAATGAAGTTAATAAAAAAATAGAAGGTATAAAATATATGGCTAAGCCTTTTTCTAGCGTTAAAGATGCAATACATAAGATGAAAAAATATGTGGATATAGCAATAGTGTCAGCAGCAAATAATGAGGCTATAAAAGACGAATGGGAAAAATTTGGATTAATAGATTATGTAGATTATGTAATGGGTCAAAGTCAAGGTACAAAGAAAGATTGTATTAAATATTTAATTGATAAAGGGTATGAACCTAAAAATATAGTAATGATGGGTGATTCACCAGGAGATATATTGTCTGCAAAAGAAAATAATGTTCTTATGTACCCTATAATAGTAAACGAAGAAAATGAGAGTTGGGATTTATTCATAAACCATATCCTAGAAAAATTTTTGAAAGATGAATACAAAGATGCTGAATATATAGAAAAATATGAAAGAAAGTTAGGTGACTTAGATGCCAAGAACAGTTAATTTAAAAGAAAAACCATATAATTTGAGTGATAAACAAATTTCATGGGTTGAAAATACAATAAATTCAATGAGTGATGAAGAAAAAATAGGACAACTATTCTTTAATCTTTTCAGTCTAGAAGATAGAAAATTTACTGAAACAGATTTAACAAATAAGGAAATTATAGAAAAATATCATATAGGAGGTGCAAGATACCAAGGTGGTAATAAAGAAGCTGTAATGAATTTAATAAATGATTTACAAGAATATTCAAAAATACCTCTATTAGTTGCAGCTAATTGTGATTCAGGTGGAGATGGTGCTTGTAGCGATGGTACATATATAGCAACAGCTGCACAATGTGAAGCTAGTGGAGATGAAACTGTTTCATATAATGCTGGATATGTTAGTGGAGTAGAAGAACAAGCACTAGGAATAAATGTTAATTTTGATCCTTGCGTAGATATAATAAAAAACTTTAGAAATACAATTGTTAATACAAGAGCATATGGTAGAGATACAGATGTTGTAATTAAACATACAGTCTCATATTTAAAAGGTTTAGATAAGAGCAAAGTAATAAAATGCATAAAACATTTCCCTGGAGATGGAATAGAAGAAAGAGACCAACATTTAGTGTTAGGAATTAACAATTTAAGTATAGAAGATTGGGAAAAAAGTTTTGGAGAAGTATATAGAACTCATATAAATAATGGTGTTGAAATGATAATGGCAGGTCACATTGCACTACCTAATTATCAAAAATACTTAGTTAAAGGATTAGAAGATAAAGATGTGTTACCAGCAACATTAGCAAGTGAATTAATACAAGACTTATTAAAAGAAAAATTAAACTTTAATGGTTTAGTTATTACAGATGCATCACATATGCTAGGTATGACTTCTAGTATGCAAAGAAAAGACTATGTACCTAAGGCAATAGCAGCTGGTTGTGATATGTTCTTATTCTTCAATGATATAGATGAAGACTTTAACTATATGTTAAATGGGTATAAAAATGGTGTGATAACAAAAGAAAGATTACATGATGCATTAAGAAGAATTTTAGGTCTTAAGGCAAAGTTAGGACTAAATATTGAAAAACCAAAAAGAAATCTAAAAGATTTAGATGTAATTGGTTGCAAAGAACACAAGGAAATGCAAAAAGAAGCTATAGATAAAGGAATTAGTTTAATTAAAGATACAAAAAATGTTTTGCCTATTAATAATAAAAAACATAAAAGAGTAAGACTATACATAATAGAAGGTGAAAAGAATGGAATATATAAGCCAAACGAAGAATTTGAAAAATTATGTGTAGAAAAATTAGAAAAAGAAGGATTTATAGTAACTTTAAATGATAGAGGAGTTCGTGCTAAAGGAAGTGTAGAAAAATACAAAAAAGAAGTTGATTTAGCATTAGTATTTGTAGATGTTAAAGGGTATGCTGAACAAAATAATATGAGAATTAAATATAGCGGGCCTATGTCAAATGAAATACCTTGGTTTGTTCATGAAGTACCTACTGTTGTTGTTTCATTTAATTTTACAAATCATTTACATGACTTAACAATGGCAAAGTGCTACATTAATGCATATTCTGATTGCAAGGAAACAATTAACCAACTAGTAGATAAACTATTAGGTAAATCAGAATTCAAAGGAAAATATTTTAATGAAAATGTTTGGGCTAATCAATTTCAAGCTAAACTATAACGAGGTGATAATATGTTGTATCCATTACAAACTAAAACACGTGATTTAATAGATTTATCAGGTATATGGAAATTTAATTTTGAGAATGAAAAAGAAGAAATGATAGCTGTTCCTGGTTCGTTTAATGATCAAGTGGTAGGACATGATAAGAAAAATTATGTAGGAAATTTAATTTATCAAAAAGACTTTTTGATAAAAGAAGAAATGTTACTAAACGAAATATTTTTAAGATTTGGTTCAGTTACACATATTGCAAAGGTATATATAAACAACGAATTAGTGGGAACACATAAAGGTGGTTTTACGCCTTTTGAATTTAATATAAATAAATATGTAAAAGAAGGAGAAAACAGATTAAAAGTTATTGTTTCAAATAAGTTAGACTATACTTCGTTACCTGTTGGAAACTATAGTAATGAAAATGGTCAAGAAAAAGTTGATGAAAATTTTGATTTCTTTAATTATGCAGGTATACATAGACCTGTTAAACTATGGATAAAACCTAAGCAACATATAGATGATATAGTAATTACATATGAAGTTAATAAAAATAATGCTAAAGTAAGTTTTGATGTAAAAACAAATATTGAAAATCCTAAATTGAAAATAAGTATACTAGATGAAGAAAATACTGTTGTGTCAACTGATGGTGTAATTACAAATATAAGATTATGGGAGCCGTTAAATGCATATTTATACAAAGCAAAAGTAGAACTACTATCAAATGATGACAAAGTTATCGATGAATATACAGAAGAGTTTGGAATAAGAACTGTAGAAGTTAGGGATAATAAGTTTTTAATTAATGGAAAATCATTCTATTTTAAAGGATTTGGTAGACATGAAGACTCATATATACATGGAAGAGGCTTAGATGAAGTTTTAAATGTATCTGATATTAATCGAATGAAGTGGTTAGGTGCAAATTCATTTAGAACATCACATTATCCATATTCTGAGGAAATGATGAGATTAGCTGATAGAGAAGGTTTTGTTGTAATAGATGAAACAACAGCTGTTGGTCTTATGGCTAATTTTGGTTTTGATTTAATTGGAACAACTGAAAAAAAGAATACTTGGGGAAAAATAAATACAAAGGAAGCTCATGAACAAGTGATAAGAGAACTAATAGATAGAGATAAAAATTATGCTTGTGTTGTAATGTGGTCTATAGCAAATGAACCATCTACTGCAGAAAAAGGGGCTTATGAATATTTTGAACCATTATTTAAATTAGCTAGAAAATTAGATAAGCAAAAAAGACCTTGTACTTTTGCAAATATTATGTTAGCACCAGTAAATAAATGTCTAGCTAGTAGTTTATGTGATGTACTTTGCCTTAATAGATATTATGGTTGGTATGTAAATTTAGGAGATTTAAAAGTTGCTAGAGAAAAAATGCTAGAAGAATTAAATCTATGGCATGAAAAATATCCTAATAAACCAATAATGTTTACAGAATATGGCGTAGATACTATAGCTGGTATACATGATATAGATGAAATGACACCTTTTTCTGAAGAATTTCAAATAGAGTATTACAAAATGAATGAAGAAGTTTTCGATAGTTTATCATACTTTATTGGAGAACAAACATGGAATTATGCAGACTTTCAAACTAAATATGGTCTATTTAGAGTTCAAGGTAATAAGAAAGGAATATTTACAAGAGAAAGAAATCCTAAGTCAATTGCAAAGCACCTAAAAAACAGATGGACTATGATACCAAATTATGGGTATAAGGAATTAGTATTGGAAAAGAAATAATACTGTGATATAATATAATCAGATAAATGTTGGCCACTTGCCGATGGTGTGGGATATAAATAATTCGGTTCGTAAATGTTAACCACTTGCTATATGGTGGGGTATAAATGTTATAGTGTGTAAATCTCTCTATTTTTAAAGATAGAGGGATTTTTTGTAAGAGTGTATTAAAAAAGCAATTTTTATATAATATTCAATATTAAAATTAATTTTAGTCAAAATATAATTGACAATAAAACTTAAAAAAATATATAATAACATATAAACTATTAAAAAAGGTGGTAAAAATGAAGACAATGGAAATATATATACGAAGTGTTTGGAAGACGAACTTAGTATATAGATGGAATTTCATTATAGGTGTACTTGCTAATATTTTCCATGTAATAAGTATGATGTTTATTTGGTATGTTGTTTATAGAAACAATGGCAATCACCTAATTAAAGGATTTGATTTCAATTCACTAATCCTATATACAATAATGTCTAATTTAACTGTTAGAATGTATAATAGTGAAATTGAACATACTATTGCAGATGAGGTTTCGTCAGGTCAGGTAGTAAATAACTTTATAAGACCTGTATCATATTTTAAAAGATTAATTGGAGAAACAATGGGGGAAATATCATTTACCTTTCTATTTCTAATTTTTCCAGTAATATTTGGACTTATCTGTTATACACTTTATTCTAAAACAAAATTTAACGTCACATATTTAAGTATTTTCTTTTATGCTATAACGGTAATATTTAGTATTATACTAAACTTTATGTTAAGTTTCATAATAGGTCTTGCAGCTTTCTATTTAAATTACATCTGGGGATTTTTCACATTAAAATCTACTATAATGGCACTAGTTACAGGTCAACTATTCCCACTAACCTTTTTCCCTGATAAAGTAGTAATGATACTTAAACTAACTCCCTTTTATTACATGAATTTCGGACCAGTATCTATACTTCTTAATCAATTTAGCCCTTATGAAACATATAGATTGATATGTATACAAATTTTATGGTGTGTAATTTTAGGCATACTAACACATTTGCTTTGGTTATCAGCACAAAAGTATTTGACAGTAAATGGAGGGTAATATGGATACATTTTTACACTATTTTAAAGTATATATTATTAGATTTAAATATTCGTTTAAGATATTTAGTAATTCTCTAGTTAATTTTTTTATAGGTGTTACAGCCTTTTTGCTAATTCAAATAAGTGGATTATTCTTTATTAGTATAATTTTCAAACAAACTCCAGAAATTGCTGGATTTAACTTAAATCAAATGATAGCCTTGTATGGATTTTCTCAAATAACAAGGGGTCTAGATCATTTTTATTCAGACTACCTTTGGTTTTTTGCATCAAATGGTGTAATAAGTGGGACATATGATAAGTACTTAACAAGACCATTAAATCCTTTATTTCAGATTATTATAGAAACCGTACAATTCGATGCACTAGGAGAAATTATTACAGGGTTTGCCCTATACATATATTCATTAAAAGCTTTAAATATATCATTTAGCTACACAATATTAGTAAAAACAATATTTTTCATAGTAATTGCTTGCATAATCTATACGTCTATAAAAATTATAGGAACAACTTTTGCATTTTTTATTAAACGTAGTTTCACAGTTTTAAGAGCAATATACTCAGTATCAGATTTTGCTAAGTATCCTATAACAATATATCCGAAAGTAATGCAAATGATACTAACATATATTTTAGCTTATGGATTTACAGCATATTACCCTATTAAGTACATATTACTAGAACCTATGAAGATAAAGGATTTTGTATCTATAATACTTTTAATAGTTATCTTAATCGTATTTACTAGCATATTTTGGAAAGAAGGAGAAAAACGTTATGAAAGCTCAGGATCATAGAATAATAGAAGTTAATGATTTAACTAAAAAGTTTACTACCTACAAAAGAATAGGAATATTTAAAAGAGAAAAAAGCGAAAAAGAAGTTGTAAAACACCTTAGCTTTAACGTAAAAAAAGGTGAAATTGTTGGATTTTTAGGTCCTAATGGTGCTGGTAAATCTACAACTATTAAAATGCTAACAGGAATACTAACACCAACTTCTGGGGATTGTCTTGTTAATGGTTTTAGTCCTATAAAAAACAGGAAGCAAAATGCATATAATCTAGGTGTAGTTTTTGGACAAAGAACACAACTTTGGTGGGACTTATCAGTTTGGGATAATTTATGTCTTTTAAAAGAAATCTACAGACTAACAAATGAAGGATTTGAAAAAAGATATGAATATTTAAATGGAATTTTAAATTTAGATGAAATTAAATATAGTCAGATAAGATCTTTATCGCTTGGTCAACGTATGAAAGCAGACATTGCAGGAGCATTGCTACATAGTCCAAAGATACTTTTTTTAGATGAACCAACTATAGGTTTAGATGTTGTAATAAAGGATAAAATATTAAAATCATTAAAAAAGATTAATAAGGATGAGGGTGTTACAATTCTTTTAACAACTCATGATATGAGAGATGTTGAATATTTATGTAATAGGGCTATTATAATCAACTATGGTGAAATAATATATGATGATAGTCTAGAAAAATTAAAAGAATATTATGGAAATGATAAATTAATAAAATTAACTCTAAGAAATGTAGGGGATATTAAAAATACAATGGAAACCATGAAAGACCTAGTTAAATCATATAGCATAGAAAACAACATCTTAAAATTAACAATAAAAAAAGATATACAAATTGAAAAAAAAGTTCTATCTAAAGTCTTCCAAGCAATAGATATTGATGAGATAAGATTTGAAGAGGTTAATATAGATAAAATTATTAAAAAAATATATGAGGAGTAGGGTAAGTTTTTAGCCTACCCTTATTTTATCCTATTATATTTTTTAACGAATGCTTTAGTAGTATCAACGATTTTATCCATACCACCTTTTGTTAGTGCAGATCCTATACCTATAGCGTATGCACCAGCGTTTATCCATTTATCCATATTATCGATATTTACACCACCTGATGGCATCATATTTGCATAAGGAATAGGTCCATGTACATCTTTAATAAAGTTAGTTCCTAATACTCCTCCAGGGAATATTTTTACTATATCAGATCCATTTTCAATTGCTGATATAACTTCTGTAACACTACCACAACCTGCTAAATATGGAATAGAGTATCTATTGCATACTTTAGAAATGTTCTTATCAAAATGAGGAGATACAACAAATTGAGCACCATTTAATATGGCAATTCTTGCTGTAATATCATCTAATACAGTACCAGCACCAATTAAAATATTTTCATCATCATGGTATTTTCTACTTAATTTATTTATTGCACTGTCTGCATATCTAGTAGAAAATGTAAGTTCAATAGTTTTTATTCCACCTTCTATTATTTTTTCTGAAATTTCTACAGCATTAATATCATCTGTACCACGAACAACAGCAACTAAGCCATTTTCTTTAATTTTACTTAAAATTTTTTGTTTCATAATTTTTTCCTTTCATTTTTAGATATAAAATTAGATAATTCATTTCTTGATGGTAAATCTTCATTATCACTTTTACTTGTTACTTGTATTGCTCCAATAGCGTTAGCACGTATTAGCATAGAATGTAAGTCTATATTTTCTAATATAGAGCTTATTATCCCAACAGCAAATCCATCACCTGCACCAACTGTATCTACAACTTTTTTAACAACAAAACTTGGTTCAAATATTGTTTGATTTTCATCTATGTAATATGATCCAAGAGAACCATCTTTAATTATTATCCTTTTAATACCTGTTGATAAGAACTTTTCCTTAATATTATTAATATTAGTTTCAGATATCAAAGTCTTACATTCATTTAAACCAGGCATAAAGTAATCAGATAATCTTGCAACTTTAAGTATAGTATCTTTTAAGTCATCCATATCCTTCCACATTGATAGCCTAATATTTGGATCAAAAGTTATTGTAATATTATGTTTTTTAGCTTTTTCTATTGCGTAAAATATAGCATTTCTGAATGAATTTGAAATTGCAAGAGGTATTCCAGTAATATGTAATAAGCAGATATTTTCAAAATCAATATTTTCTATATTCGAAACATTTAATTTTGTTGCAGCGCTATTGGTTCTGTAATAATATACTTTAGGGTCACCTACATTTGTTTTAGCTTTTAAAATTATTCCAGTTTTTTCATTTTCTAAAACATTAATATATTTTAGACCTATATGTTCTTTTTTTATAAAATTATATATTGACTTTCCAAAAGGATCATCACCTAAATTTGTGACATATTGTGTATTAAAACCTAACCTAGTTAAACCGACAGCAACATTTAACTCAGCCCCTGCTGTTGTTTTATAGAACGTATTAATATCTTCTAAATCACCTATTTCTTCAGCGACTAACAATGCTAGGGGTTCACCTAATAATAATATATTTTTCATGTTACACCTCATTTTTTGTTGAATTTCTTACAATTAATTTTGTTGGTAATTCTATAAATTCAACAGTTTTATCCATATTTTCTAGTCTCTTGAATAAAAGATTAGCACATATCTTACCACACTCATATGAATCTTGGCGTATAGTTGTGATATTTAATAATTCTTGCCATCCCCAATCATCAAAACTACAAATCCCTATATTTTCTTCTTTTAATGATAGATTAAGATTATTAACCTCATCTAAAACTTTAAGTAATATAGATCCATTTACACAAAATATGGCTGTATTAGAATTTCTGTATTTTTGTATAAAGTCTTTTAAGTTAAAGTTATCAATATAGGTAGTGTCTTTAGGGTTTCTTTTAAAAATATCTGACATAGCATCACAAAATGCACTATACCTTAAATTCTTAACACTATTATTCTTCATATTGCTTGTAAAAAAAGCTACATTTTCAAAACCTTGTTTTTTTAAATGTTTCATTAAATTATAGCTAGCTATATAATTATCGCAAGTAACGGTATCTATAGTGTTTTTTGAGCCTATACTTCTATCAGCTAGGACTATAGGTATATTTTTTTTCTTTGCAAGGTCTATAATATATTCATCATTACCACCTATTGTATTAATTATTAATCCGTCTATATTATATGATAATAGAGAATTTATTGCGTCTTTTTCATCGCCATTAACTTCAGTCACTAAAACATGATAACCTTTTTTACAACAAACTTCACTAATACCCTTGAAGATAAAACTAGAAAATTGATTTTGCATATCAGCAATAGTCAGACCTATAATCTTACCTTTTCTTGTTTTAAGACTTCTTGCAAGATTACTAGGAGTATATCCAGTACTGTCTATTATCTCTTGAATACGTTTTCTAGTATCAGAAGACATAAATTCATACTTACCATTTAAAAATCTTGAAACTGTAGTCTTAGAAACATTGGCTAATTTAGCAATATCATTTATTGTTAATTCCATATAACCTCCTTAGAAACCGATACACATATATATTATACTACCTAAAATTTAAAAATTCAATAGAATACTAAAAAAGTGCCAAATTAAATTTGTACTGCACCCAAAATCTTGGACACAAGATTGGAGGTGCAGTTTTTTTATGAGTAAACTTACAAGAAAAGATAAAA
>NZ_JADBHL010000038.1:0-1182 GCF_014892235.1 Sneathia sp. DSM 16631
CCTACTATCTCCACAGGCGTTAATTCGGGTAGTCCCTACCCTATATTTTTTTTATTACGCTATTTGTCTTAATCCTTCTGCTAATATATTCTTTGCGGCATTGACATCTCTATCGTGTATTTCCCCACAATTTGGACATTTCCATTGCCTTACGGATAAATCTTTTATTTCCTTATTTTGGCAACCACAACAAGAACATAACTGACTACTTGCGTAAAAACTATCTACCTTAACATATATTCTATTGTTCCACTTTGCTTTATACTCTAGCTGTCTTGTAAGCTCATACCATGAAACGTCACTTATAGACTTAGCCAATTTATGGTTTTTTATCATATTTTTTATCTGCAAGTTTTCTGAAACAATCACTTGGTTTTCGCTTATTATTTCACTTGAAATCTTATGAAGATAATCTTTTCTGGTATTTGTTATTTTCTCATGGCATAATGCTATTTGCTTTCTTTTTTTCTGATAGTTCCTGCTCCCTTTTATTTTATGTGCAAGCTGTCTTTGCAATTTTGTAAGATTTCTCTCATACTTCTTTATTATCTTTGGATTTTCGTATTTTCTCCCATCTGATGTAATACACAAATCCTTTATCCCCAAATCTAAACCTATTTTACCTCTTGTCTCCTGCTTTTTTACATTCTCTGTTTCTACTAAGATTGCTACATAATACTTTCCACTCGGCAGTTGTGATATAGTTGCCAATTTTATTTGCCCTGCAAAATTCCTATGAATTTTTGCTTTTATCTTTTTTAACTTTGGCAACTTTATTCTTCCTCTATCAAAATCTACAGTTATATTCCCATTTGTAAAATTAGTTGTGTAGGATTTATGCCTATCGTGTTTACTCTTAAACTTTGGGTAACCTGCATGCTCTTTGAAAAACTTTTTATAAGCACTATCCATATGATAAATCGCATTTGTTAAAGCAAATTTGTCTACTCCTTTCAGCCATTCATAAACTTTTTTCAGCTCTCTATTGCAATAATTATTACAGTCTGTTTTACTGATAGAGTTTTTTTCTTTTTCATAAGCATCTTTTATATATGCAAGGGTTTGATTATATACAAAACGGCAACAGCCAAATGTCTTTGCCAACTGTATTTCTTGCTCTTTACTTGGATAAATCCGATATTTATATGCTTTTAACATTCAGCTTACCTGCCTTTCTACCCT
>NZ_JADBHL010000039.1:0-1078 GCF_014892235.1 Sneathia sp. DSM 16631
CAGTTAATGTTAAGTTCTTAACACCAGTATATTTAGCTCCTAATTTGAATCCAAAGTTAACTAGGTCTAATTTAGCTTTTAAATCTTTGTATCTTTCAAGTTCAAGTTTATATTCTTTTTCTCTGAATGAGAAATCATTAAGTGAATTTACACCTTGTAAAGCTTGACCATAGTCTGAACCAAAACTATCATTGAATACTTTAGTTGCATCTACAGCACCATTATCTGCTACAGTATAAGTGTCATCTGCTCCTTTATTAAATTTCTTACCAGCAATTACATTTTGCATACCTAAAACAAGTGCATATTTATCGCTTTCTTTCTTGTCTCTGTTAAATTTAGCTTGTTTATTTTCAGCATCTGCATATGCTTTACCTTTATTAGTAGTATCAGCTTTTACAGTTTTAACTAGTTCACTTTCGCTTCCAACAGTAGCATTTATTAATTTTTGTTTAGCAGTTATTTTTTCATTTAAAGCTTTAACTTCAGCTTTTTTAATTTCTTCATCTTTAGCATCAGCTTTTACCTTAGCATCTGTATAAAGATCTTCGTATTGTTGTTTTAAATTTGTCAATTCTTTAATTTCGTCTGTTATCTTATTGATTTCCTTTTGAGCATCATATGCTTTTTTAGCTTTATCTTTATTTGTTTCTGCTACACCATCATAATCATTTTTAGCATTTGTTACATCATCTGATAATTTTTTATCATAAGCTGCTACTAATTTATTATAAAGATCCACATTCTTTTGATATGCTTCTTTTTCATCTTTAGTTGCTTTCTTTATAGTTTCTTGAGCTTTTTCGAATTTCTTCTTTTCTTTTTCTAATTCTTCAGCATGGTGTTTAAAGAAGTCTTTATCACTTGAAATTAAGCTTTGAGCATATAGGTATTCAAATGGATTAGCAACATAGTCTCCTAATTCTGCATTTGCATAGTGTACGTGTTGTACGAATGCTCCTGCTGTTAATTCTAGGTCTTTTACTCCTGTGTATTTACCGTCTAATTCATATGAGTGTGCATATGCATCTTTGTTTAATTTGATTTGTCCATCTGTTAATAGGTCTTTGACATCTGA
>NZ_JADBHL010000040.1:0-1039 GCF_014892235.1 Sneathia sp. DSM 16631
CAGTTAATGTTAAGTTCTTAACACCAGTATATTTAGCTCCTAATTTGAATCCAAAGTTAACTAGGTCTAATTTAGCTGTAACACCTTTAGCACCTTTAATTGCTTCTTTATATTCTTTTTGTAGATAGTCAAAATCATTATATTTATTTACTAGTGCTAATGCTTGTCCATAAGGATTTTGAGCTATTGCTTCGTAGAATTGTGCTGGTGTTTTACCAGTACTATCAGATTTATATTTATTTGTAGTATCATCTTTCTTGTATGTAGTAGTATTTTCATAAGACTTGAATTTTTCTTCACTGAAATTATCTTTAGCATATTGTGCTTCAGCATATTTTTTACCATAAGCATTTCCAGCTCCATTTATATTATCAAGTTCTCTATTTGCTGTATCTATTTTTGCTTCTAAAGCATTAATTTTATCTGTAATTTTTTGAAGTTCTGCTGTTTGAGTATCAGTATTTCTAAATTCTTCTTTTGAAAGAGAAATATATCCTATAATTAAATCTCTTAAAGCAGTTTGTTTTGCTTCTAAATCAGCTAATTCTTTTTCGTATCCATTTATTTCAACTTGTTTGTCATATGCTTTTTTAGCAGTTTCTTTATTAGCTTCTACTACACCATCATAGGCAGCTTTTGTAGTAGTTACTTCACTTTCTAAAGAAGCTTTTACATCTGTAACTAATTGATTGTATTCTTTAACTGCATTTTCATAAGCAGTCTTGTCAGCTTCTGTTGCGTTCTTTAAAGTCTTTTGAGCATTTTCGAATGCTTTTTTATCTGCTTCTAATTTTTCAGCATTGTGTTTAAAGAAGTCTTTATCACTTGAAATTAAGCTTTGAGCATATAGTAATTCAAATGGATTTGCAGCATAGTCTCCTAATTCTGCATTTGCATAGTGTACGTGTTGTACGAATGCTCCTGCTGTTAATTCTAGGTCTTTTACTCCTGTGTATTTACCGTCTAATTCATATGAGTGTGCATATGCATCTTTGTTTAATTTGATTTGTCCATCTGTTAATAGGTCTTTAACATCTGA
>NZ_JADBHL010000041.1:0-633 GCF_014892235.1 Sneathia sp. DSM 16631
TGTAAAATCCATACAGTTGTTTTTTATCAATGTTTCTTGATATTGTTTTAGGACTTCATAGAATTCTCTATTGTCCTTAATTTTTAAGTCTATTTCATTTTCAAAATTTTTAACTGTAACGCCATTTTCTTTAGATTTTGAAATTCTTGTGTAAAAGCTAGAAGGTGTTTGTGCATAGTTTAAATTTTTTACGATTTTCTTAATTAAACTTTTTGAGTCATCAGCATCATAGATATTGAAATTACTTGTGAAACCAATGCTTTTACCATAAATTCTAAGCATTCTAACTGAGAATGAGTGGAAAGTAGAAATTATCATCTTATTAGCATCTTCGCCTATTAAATCGTGAATTCTTTCTTTCATTTCATTAGCAGCCTTATTAGTAAATGTAAGTGCTAGGATAGATTCTGGATCTATATTGCATTCTTTTACCATATGTGCGATTTTGTATGTTACGGTCCTTGTCTTACCACTACCAGCTCCAGCTAGTATAAGGGAAGGTCCATCTATTTTTTCACTAGCTTTTCTTTGCATGTCATTTAAATTGTCTAATATATTCATCTTTCACTCCTAATAAATAATAGAGATTATACCATATTTTAAATAGACAATAAAGTAGCTATATGGTATAAT
>NZ_JADBHL010000042.1:0-574 GCF_014892235.1 Sneathia sp. DSM 16631
TTCTAGTTATCCTTATGATACTAACATTTGAACCACTTGGTAAAATTAAAAAGCATGAAGAACATCTGCCTGATGTAAGTCTTCGTGATTTTTACAATAGAAACAAAAGTTTCTTTGTTGTACTTCTATCTGTTGTACTACTTTTTTTCACTCATAATGTACTTAATAACTTTTTAAGAAATATAATATTAAGCGTAAATTATGGAACTTATGAAGTAGGTGTTTGCTATACAGTATCTTCTTTAAGTGAATTCCCAGTTATGGCATCAATACCATTACTACATAAAAAATTCAGTTACTACACTCTTTTCTTAGTATCAGCAGTAGGATTTAGTTTAAAGGCAATTATGCTGGTTATTGGTGCTTTATCTGGTAATATATACTTAATCTATTTTTCACAACTATTCCAAGCACTAGGTTTTGCTATATACATACCAGTTTCACTATTCTACATAACAGATACTTTTGAAACAAGAGATGTAATTAAAGCTCAAGCATATATAGGTACTGCTCTAACATTAGGAAGTATTTTAGGTAACTACATAGGTGCACAAATTTGTCAAAATATTTCTAT
>NZ_JADBHL010000043.1:0-501 GCF_014892235.1 Sneathia sp. DSM 16631
TGTACTGCACCCAAAATCTTGGACACAAGATTGGAGGTGCAGTTTTTTTATGAGTAAACTTACAAGAAAAGATAAAATTGAAATATATAAGAGAAAATTAGAAGGAGAAACCACTTCTTCATTAGCTAAATCTTTTAATGTCAAATCATCTAATATTGACTATTTAATTCAATTAATTAGAAGACATGGTTATGATATTTTAAGAAATGGTAAAAATAGATTTTATTCTAAAGAATTTAAGTTACAAACAATTAATAGAGTTCTATATAATAATGAAAGTATTAATGGAGTTGCTATTGATATTGGTTTATCTTCTTCTGGAATCCTATGTAATTGGCTTTCAAAATTTATAGAAAATGGGTATAATGTTGTAGAGAATAAAAAAGGAAGGAAACCTAAATCTATGACAAAACCTAAAAAAAATAACAAGGTATTAACTGAAAAAGAAAAGATTAAACAATTAGAAGAGGAAGTGCTTTATCTAAAAGCTGAGAATGAATA
>NZ_JADBHL010000044.1:0-471 GCF_014892235.1 Sneathia sp. DSM 16631
TACATCAGGTAGATGTTCTTCATGTTTTTTAATTTTACCAAGTGGTCTAAATGTTAGTATCATAAGGATAACTAGAACTGTTAATACTAGAAAATACATAGGTAAAAAGTTAAGTGAGTATTTTACACTTAATGTTCCTAGTATGTATGAGGCTATAGCGTATGAAACTGAACCCATACCTCTTGCAAAACCAAAATTAACTTTGTAGCCTCTACTCATATATTCAAATATGAAGGGATACATAAAAGTTTGTACATTTAAAAAACCACATAAAGCTACTGTATAGCTAGTGTATAGTATTAGTGGATTATCACATATTATCATTAAAATTATTGCAAACATAGAAACAATTAGTGATAGCAAAATTGAACTTCTAACTGTAAAGAATTCATATGTGTCTATCAGTTTAGCTAAGTAAGGTTGTATTATTACTGATAGTATAGAAGCTATTGCTAAAATCGTTCCTATAGT
>NZ_JADBHL010000045.1:0-384 GCF_014892235.1 Sneathia sp. DSM 16631
ATTGCAACCATTGATGCAACTAAGCTAGTTAGTAATAATGTCTTTTTCATAATTTTTCTCCTTTTTCAAAAATATTTTTAATATTTCTATAGTAGTCAAGTATATTTTAGCCAAAAAAAAAAAAAAGGACATTTTTATTAAATGTATGTTTATTTTTTAACCTGTATTGTTTTGCTTAAAGAAAATGTATAATTTTCAATAACAATATGGTATTGTCATTTTTTAACCAAAATGTAAAATAAATAAAAAGGGATCAAATATTTTTGTTTATAGCATTTAAAAACCCCCTCAGGTGACTAATCCCAAGGGGGTAGAAAAAACAATTATATATCAAACGTGTTGATAACTATTTCCATTCATATTTTAAGTTTAAGCTTGTCTTAA
>NZ_JADBHL010000046.1:0-339 GCF_014892235.1 Sneathia sp. DSM 16631
CCGTACCGGAAGGTGCGGATGGATCACCTCCTTTCTAAGGAGAAAAAGACAAGTAACACTTGTTTGCTAACTTTCATTAAAATGGGCGTGTAGCTCAGGTGGTTAGAGCACTGTGCTGATAACGCAGGGGTCGATGGTTCGAGTCCATTCATGCCCACCAATACACGACTAACAAATGGGGATATAGCTCAGCTGGGAGAGCGCCGCACTTGCACTGCGGAGGTCAGCAGTTCGATCCTGCTTATCTCCACCAAATAAAGATTTAGGACAATGAGAAATGAATAGTAGGTAAAAAAGAATTACAACTTAAAAAAAGAGTTAGAATGAGAAGCTAAATAA
>NZ_JADBHL010000004.1:0-59291 GCF_014892235.1 Sneathia sp. DSM 16631
TTATCTAATTCACCCAATGTTACTTTATCAAATCTCGGATCTTTTCTTAGACCTATAAGTACACCTGTTCTTCCAGTACCATTATCTTGTGTAACAAAAGTTTCTACATTTTCTGAAGTATAATTACCATTTTTTCTAGCATCTGCATTATTAACTGTCCAAGAATCAAATTTTGCTGTTCCATCAAATTTTCTTCCTGTAAATTCTAATGTCTTTCCTAAACCTATACTCTTTTCAGTACTTGTACTATGAGGTGCCATATCTGCTTTTACAATGAACGGATTTTTTACTTGTCCATATGCAACTGCATCATTATCTGCTTCCCCATTAGAAATACCTGTAATTTTTTTGTTATTAAGTTGCAAATTATCATTATTAACTCCAAGTACTACTTCTCCATTATTTCCTAATTTTATACTTCCAAAACGAGGTTTATTTTTTATACCTATTAAAATCTTTTGAGTATCACCACTTTTACTAACAAAAGTTTTTACATTTTCTACAGTGTGCATTGTATCTGAATTAGAATCTCCATCCCAAGTTTGTGGTGTTCCATCATCTTTAGTATCTGTAGATCCTATAATATCAATTTTTTTACTTAATTCAAAAGTTTGTTCTATTTTATTATCACCCTTAAATTTTATACTATTAACTCTTTTTAACTGTGCTACTGTTACAGCATCAGAATCTTCTCTTCCATCAGCTAAATTCTTAAGTCTTCTTTTTATACTTTCTGAACCAATTGAAAATGTTCTACCATTAGTATTAGAAATATTTGTTAAATATGAATCACTTTCATCTTTAACGGCTTTTGAACCATTACCAATTGCAACAGAATCATTATGTTCTACAATTGCACCAGATCCAATAGCTATTGAATTATCTTTTTTTGCCTTAGAATCTTTACCAATAGAAATTGCATTATTTATTCCAAATTCTTCAACTTTAACTATATGTTTATTATTAGAAGCATTTGGTACTGTTTGAAGATTTTTTCCTTCCTGTGTTATTTTTTTATTTTCTTCTCCTGCTGAAGCATTTTGTCCTATAGCAATATTTGAATTCCCAATTGATTTTGCTTGAGTTCCTACAGCAATTGAATTAGTTCCTTCATTATTTCTATTTAGTTCCTCTGCACCAATTCCCATTGTTTCATAACTATATTGACCTATTCTTGCATTATTACCTATAGCTATATTTTTTGTTCCTCTTGAATCTGCTCTATCTCCTATTGAAACTGATGTATTTCCTGATTTTGTATTTCCACCAAGTGAAACTGCCCAATCACCTGCTGTTGCATTTCTGCCTATAGATATAGCTTGTGTACCTGTGCTTTTTGCATACACCCCTAAAGCGATACTGTCTATTCCTTGTGCACCCTCATTATTAAAATTAGACGCTATTATTTCATTTTTTTCTGTATTTTTTAATACTTTATCTTTATTTTCTTTATCTTCATTTTTAGCCTCATAAATCTTATTTATTTCTTCATCATAATTAAAATTACCACTATTTTCTTGAATTATAATTTTCTTTAATTTAGATTTTTGTATAGCACTATTATTTTTATCTTTTTCTAATTCATTAACTTTATTATTTAGTCTTGTTTCATAGTCAGAATTTATACTATCTCCTCTTTTTTTTCTAACCTGAATTTCTAGTTGACGTGATTTATATTGTATATATTCTTGATAATTTTTTTCTTTTTGCTTTAAAGCTTCTATTTTCTTTAAATCATTTGATTTTTTATTTACTGCAAGATAATGAATATTATTTTCAAATGAAATATCATCATCTAATATACCACTTTGACTTAATTTTTCTTCTATAGCTCTTAATTGTGAAACATTTACAGCATCTGTTTCACGATAACCTGCTGCAACATTTGAAATTCTTCTTTCTGCTCCCTTAGATCCTACAGATAAAATCCCAACTTTACTTGATGAAGGAATTGAAAGTACACCTTTGGGTGACCACCCTTCTTTTTCTAAATCTGATACTGAATAATCTGTTCTTGATGAATGTCCTAATGCAACTGAATTATCTAATGTTGCTTCAGATAAAGCTCCTATTGCCATTGATCTATTCCCTGAATGTCCATAATCTTCATTTGTTTTATCAGTCATATTTTCAGTGTAATTATCTGCTCTTCTAACTTTAGCTCCATTACCTATTACTAAAGAATCTGTAATATTATTATTAGCATTTTTATAATCTCCTATAACAGAATTTGTACCTAAAATAAGAGAATTTCTAACACCTGGTGAAATAATTAAGTTATTTCCAACTCCAACATTGTTTCTAAGATTAGTAGACGTATCATTTTTATATGTTGCAATTTCATTTATTTTTCTTCTTACATGATCTGGTGCATCATCACTATGCGTATCTTTAGGTGATGAGCTAAGTATAAATACACCTGTACCTAATGCCACATTATTAATACCTGCTACATCATTTTTAGCACCTATTGATAAAGAGTTTTTACCCCAAACTCTAGCATCAGATCCTATTAGTGAAGAATTATTACCTTGTACAAAAGATCCTGTACCTAATGCTAAAGAATTATATCCCTTTTTTTCACCTGTAGAATCTTCATTACTTCCTACACCTGTTCCTACACCTATAGCTATACCGTTTTTACCTAATGCTTTTGATGAAGTCCCAATTGCAAGTGAATTCTTTGAATTAGCGTAAGAATATGATCCTAATGCCATTGAATTATTATCGATAGAATAAGAACCTCTTCCAAGTGAGATAGCATTATTCCCACTAGCTACTGATCTAGACCCTATAACTATTGCATTTTTACCATTTGTTACAACAACTTTACTTATACCATTTTTTTCTTGACTATTTGCTTCAACTATTCCATGTTCTTGTTCTATAAGATCTTCTATTTCATCTAAATAATTCTTATTAGGATTCTGCCCAAAATAATCACCTGTTTTTAATGGTTTAGGACTAATAATATTATTAGCTATACCATTTAAATCGTTTTTTAATAAATCTACTAATTTAAATTTTCTATTAACATTATATCCATTTGCAAAACTTTCTTCTTTATCAAAATTCATTTTAGTATTTGCATATACTTCAGAACCTATAGCTATAGATCCTTTCCCTCCTGCATATGCTCTGTATCCATAAGTCATACCACCATCTGCAATAACTTGTGATTCATTACCAGTAGAAACTGAATTATTCGCAAAAACTGCAGTTTTATTACCTAAAGCTATTGAAGATCTCCCTTCTGCTCTTGCAAGAGTTCCAAGTGCAGTAGATTCTTTTCCTAAAGCATAAGCAAGTGTACCAAGTGCTGTTGCTCCATTGTCATATGCAATAGATCTTGTCCCTATTGCAATAGCACCATGACCTTCTGCAAGTGTTGGAGACCATATTATATTACCTTTTTTATCTTCTTTTATTTTTAATTTTCCATTAACTTCTTTAAATCCATATTTCTCACCATCTGGATCTATAGCTCTATATAATTTTTTAAAATAGTGTTCTGCATCATATTCAGTAATTTTATTTGTATAAGTTTTTACATCATCAGAACCTATTGCTATAGAAGATCTCCCTCTTGCGTAAACATCATTACCTAATGCTGTCGCTTGTGATACCGCTATTGCTTTACTACCAACTGCTGTTGCTTGACCTTCTTTTGTAGAATCATCATCTAAATATTTTTTTTCTTCTTCAGTTAATCCATTTCTTTCAATTATTTGTCCCTCAGATTTAAAACCAATTACAACACTATAAGGTATATTTGAGTGAGAATCCTTACCTATCGCTACTGAATTATCCTTTGTTTCAGCCCCTTGTCCAATTGCAACTGAATATTGTCCCATTTTTTGAACTTGTGCTTTACCATCTCCATCACCCTTTGGATTTAAAGCTACGCTTCCTTTGGGAATTTCGTTCATATCATGCCATTCTCCAACTTTACCATTTTGAATAACTATATCTGCCAAGCTTATACTATTCGTCATTAAAAATATAAATACTAAACTTACTGTTATCCTTACTTTTTTCTTTAATGTTCTTTTTAAATATCGTTTCATTTCCTCTATATTTATATTTTTCATTTTTTTAATACCTCCATGTAGTTATACCTTGTTATATTTTTATATTCTTTATAAAATACATCTTGAAAATATTTTGTATTATATAATGTATTATTAATCATAAATTCTATTAATTTATCTTCATCTTCTTTTTTTATATGTACAGTTAATAATTGAATGTTATCATCAAATTTTATTGTTTTTAGCTCTTCTATGCTTCTATTTTTTAACTTTTCACTTTTTTTATCCAATAAAAATACTATTACATTTTCACTTAATTTTGATATTTTTTCCTTATTTTCTTCCAATTTATTTACATCTGGTAGCAGTAATATTAACTCATCTGCTATTTTTGTATTAAATTTATTTTTGACTAAGAAAAAATCTGCATATTGATATTCTACAGAGTATAAATCTACTTTTTTTTGGTAGTTTATTTCTCTTTCAAAATTATTTAAAATTCCTAAATAATTTTCACTAAAGCTTAAAAAACTAAAAAAATATAATATCATTATCAAAAATCTTTTCATATTCCCTCCTTATATCTTTATTCTTATATTCTTATTTTTTTTGAAATTGTCATTATTTTTTATAATATAAAATCAATATATTTTTTAAAATAATTTCATTTTTTTATTTTTGTAATATTTTTAAGAATATTTTTATATATTACCACCCCCCCCCCACATTTTTCAACTTTATTTTACATTATATTAGTCACATTTTTTAACTAAATAAAAAAAGTGAATATATACCCTGATTATATATCCACTTTTTTATTATATTCTTTTTTAACCTATTATATTAATCAACATCAAAATACAATCCATTCCCTAAACCTAATAGTTTTCTTGCAAACTTAATTGCTCCAACAGCAAATATCTTTCTTGAAAGGGCTGTATGTTTAATTTCTACTATTTCATCTTCACCTGCAAATATGGCTGTATGTTCTCCTACTATACTTCCACCTCTTACACTATGTATTCCAAGTTCATCTTTTTCTCTTTTTCCTACTCTATTAGTTTGTATCTTTAAATTTCTTACCTCTTGTATATTTTTTGCAAGTGTAAGTGCTGTTCCACTAGGTGAATCAACTTTTCTATTGTGATGTGCTTCAACAATTTCTATATCAAAATCTTCTAATAGTTGTGTTGCTAATTTAGAAAGCTTATTCAAGACTTTTACTCCAAGTGAAGTATTTGTCATCTTAAGTATAGGTATATATTTTGAAGCATTTTCTATAGCTTTCATTTCATCTTCTTTCTGTCCTGTTGTTGCAATTAGCAGTGGTTTTGAATACTCTTTCGCTAAATTTAACACAGTATTTGTTGCTAAATGATGAGAAAAATCTATAATAACATCAAAATCTTTTTCTATTTTTTTTACATCAAATGGGTCTATCATATCAACAAAAACATCTTCATTTTGTATACTATCTTTGACTATATTAGCCATAACTCCATTTCCAAACACTAAAATCTTCATTTTTTATACTCCTTTTCGTCATATTGACTTTTTTTGCAATCTGTTATATTATTTTATTATCAAAGCATTATATTAGGAGGACACAATGGTTAGTAAATCATTAACTTTCAATGGACCACAAGGTATGCACGCAAGACCTGCAGGTGCATTAGTTAAAAAAGCAAAAGAATTTGAAAGTAAAATTGAATTAATTTACAATGGTAACTCATTTAACGCAAAAGCAATAACAAAGCTTCTTTCAGCAGGGATTAAGAGTGGTGCAGAAATTACTGTAACTGCTGATGGTCCAGATGAAGAAAAAGCACTAGAAAGTGTTTCTGAATTTATATCAAATATTGTTGATTAATTTTTTAAAAAGCCTTTTTTAAGGCTTTTTTATTTTAAATAAATAGTCGTCAAAGGCTATAGAATTACAAACTAATTCTAATTCATCACTCTTTTTGTAATTACCATACTTGTCATCACCGATAATAGGGATGCCTAGATGAGCTAGTTGTACCCTTATTTGATGTTTTCTTCCTGTTAATATTTTAACACTAAATGTTATATTCTCCTTTTTAACATCAATAACTTCAAATTCACTAATAGATAAAAGTCCATTTTCATCTACTCTAACTTTATCCTCAAATGTTTTTAATTTTAACTCTACTCTAAATTTATCTCCCAACACATATTTACCATTGTTTTTAGTCTTAGCAATATATGTCTTTTTTACTTCTCTTTTTCTAATTAATTCTGTTACATGTCTTAGACTAACCTTATTCTTACAACCAATAACTAGGCCCTTAGTTTTTTTATCTATCCTATTTGCAAAGGAAATATTATACATCTCTGCTAAGCCCCGTTCGTTATCAGTACCTTTATGCATTGCAACATCTTTTGGCTTATTTATTATCAAATAGTTTTCGTCCTCGTAAACTACCCACTTCATATTTTTCGTATTAGCTCTTTTTTCTTCTTGTTTAAAGTCTAGATTAGAAATATATAAATCATCACCTACTTGTAGTCTATAGTCTTGCTTTTTCTTCTTGTTATTTACCTTTACATCGCCTTTTCGTATAGCCTTAAATATCTCACCTAAACTATTATTCTTACAAGTATTCTTTAAAAATCTGTCTAATCTTACATTCTCATTTTCTTTATCTATTACCATACTAATCTGAATTCATTTTAACGCTTTCAACTAATGCTATTAGCATAAAAGCCGTTAAATATGAGCTACCTCCATAACTTAAAAATAGTAAAGTTTTACCAGTAACAGGAACTAAACCTAGAGTCATCCCTATATTTATCAATGTATGTCCTAAAAATATTCCAACAACTCCATATATTATTACCCTTCCATAGTCATCATCTATTAATCTACTAATCTTTAACATATTAAAGATTAATAGAAAGTAAAGGAATATTACAAAACATGACCCTACAAACCCAGTTTCTTCAGAAATTACTGAGAATATGAAGTCAGTTTGTGGTTCTGGTAAAAATTTAAGTCTACTTTGACTTCCATGAAATATTCCAGTTCCAAATACTTCTCCTGAACCTATTGATATTTTAGACTGTGTTACATGCCAACCCTTATTCTTAATATCTTTTTCAGGATTCAAAAATACCTCTATTCTTGTTTTTTGATAGTCATCCAGTGCAAAGTGATATACTGGATAAGCAGACAAGATGACAATAACCCCTATTACAAGCAGTGGTTTAATATTTGCATCATTTAAAAAGAGGATACATAAGTACGAAAAGGTAATGATAAGTGTATTACCTAAATCGGGTTGTAGTAAAACTAGTGCTACTATAGGGAGTATTGATAGATATACTTTTATAATATCAAATAAGTTTTTTATACCTTTTCTAAACTTTGAGATTATTACATAAGACAAAACCATTATTGTTATTATCTTAACAAATTCAGACGGTTGTATTTGTACACCTGCTATAGATATCCATCTTTGTGCACCAAGAGTTTTTTTACCAACTAATCTTACTGCAATTAATACTACTATAGCTAGAGTATAAAGATAAAATATATATTTTTTTGTTGCCCTGTAATCAATAAACACAGATAGAAATAGTATAATAGTACCACAAAATATCCATAATAGGTTTTGTTTAACATAATGTGCTGACCTTGTTGCACTATATATAAATATGGTGCTTATGGTAACTAATATATATACTATTACTATAAGGGACTTATCTAATTTTGCAAGTCTATTCTTGTACTCACCAATATTAAAATTAATCTTCATTTGTTTTTACACCCTTTTTTAACTCTTCATATACTTCGCCTTTTAATTTTAAATTTTGATTTTTAAAATTAAATTCATCTAACCTATTTTCTATTGTTTTTGGAAAATACTTATTTAATTTTTTAGTGTTAATAGAAACATAGTAAATTACACGACTTGTATCCAATGTCTTTTCAACACTTTTTATACTTCTCATAAATAGCATAACTGTCATTAGAAAAAAAGTTATTCCAAACGAAAGTACAAGTCCTAGTAATGCCCCTACCAGCTTATTTATTCCACCCAAGTGTG
The DNA here is from genome assembly GCF_014892235.1 of Sneathia sp. DSM 16631. Classification (NCBI taxonomy): domain Bacteria; kingdom Fusobacteriati; phylum Fusobacteriota; class Fusobacteriia; order Fusobacteriales; family Leptotrichiaceae; genus Sneathia; species Sneathia sp. DSM 16631. The sequence goes on from NZ_JADBHL010000004.1 coordinate 8,102, forward strand.
CAGTTTCTAAAAATTTGTGTATAATACGAACTATGATATGTAGGACGATAAAGATAAATACAAATGAAACAATATATGTAAATACCTTACCATATTTATTACCCAATAAGTTTTCTACTATTCCTTGTATATATGGCACTAAAAATATTGATAGTAGGAAGTGACATACATCAAATATCATAAATATGGCACCTTTTTGCAATCCATATATTACCATTCCTACTGTTAATAGTATTATTACTATATCAAAAACCATATACCCCTCCTTAATATATATATTCTTTTTCTAATCTATCGGTGTTTCTACACATTATTTCATAGCTAATGGTATCGCAATCATCAGCGACCTTTGTTATACATATGTTATCACCATATATTTCTACGAAATCTCCCACCTTTATACTTCTATCTGCCTTTATCATCATTTGATCCATGCAGATATTTCCAATTATATCATAATACTTCCCATTAAAAAACACTTGACCGTTATTAGATATTCTTCTAGTTAAACCGTCAGCATAGCCTATAGATACTGTTGCAATAATATCTCCTTTTTTAGCTAAATATGTGTTCCCATAGCCAATATAGCTATCATACTTCAATTCCTTTATATAGCTAACCCTTGCATAAAGGCTCATTGCTTGTTCAAACTCTCTTGTCTTGTCTCCACCATAAATGATAATACCTATTCTACATAAATCATACATATCATTTGGTATATTTAAACTTCCATAGCTATTTAATGCGTGCTTGTATGGTATATCATATTTTCCTGAAATTTCATTGAATAAATCTATTTGCTTTTTAGTATATTCCTTATCATTTTCAGCAACAGATAAATGTGTAAAAATACCTGTAGGTTTGTAATTTTCTAAGACCTTCTCTATATCAACCTTATCAAAGCCTATTCTTCCCATACCAGTATCAAAAGCTATGTGGTATAGACAAGACTTACAATTTTTTTCTATATATTCTAATTCTGAAAAATTAGTTACAGTAAAATGTATTTTTCTTTTTTCTAGCTCCTTATACTCTTCTTTTTCTGTTGGACCTAGTATTAATATATTAATGTCTAATCCCATATCAGATAACTTTATTGCCTCTTTATATGTTGCAACTGCATACCATTTGATTCCCATGTCAAATAGCATACTAACAACTTTCTCATATCCATGTCCGTAGGCATTTGCTTTAACAACTGCCATAAATTTTTCTTTTGGTACAACCTTTAAAATCTTTTCTACATTTTTTCTGATTTTTCTCATATCTACAACTAACTTACAACGCATTTTGACCACCTTTTACTAAAGATATTATCTTTTGTATTACTTGTTCTTTAGTCATTTGACTTGTATCTATCACTGTTGCACCTTTAGCAATTCTTAAAGGAGAATTTTTTCTATTCATATCTTGATAATCTCTTTTTTGTATATCTTCTAGTATCTTATCATAACTTAGAGTTTTATCCTCTAAAAATCTTCTTTTTGCTCTAACTTCTACACTAGCTGTTAAGAATATCTTAAAATCTGCATTAGGAAACACAACTGTAGATATATCTCTACCATCTAATATTACAGAATGTGACTTAGAGATCTTTCTTTGTAAATCTACCATATATTCTCTAACTTCCTTAATTTTAGAAATATCTGATGCTTTTTTTGATATATCATTTGTTCTTATCTTCTTGCTTACATCTACCCCGTTTAAGTAGAAAGTTTCACCTGATTGTTTAATGTTAAAATCTTTTAAGACTTCTTTACTAAACTCTAAACTATTTTCTTCTAAATACAAGGCAAGTAATCTGTACATAGCTCCTGTATCTAAGTATTGTATATTTAATTTCTTAGCTATTTCCTTTGAAATACTACTTTTCCCACTACCTGATGGTCCATCAACTGCTATTATCATCTCTTATCCTTTAACTTAAATACTAATCCTATCCATTTATTTTTTATCTTCTCATCTACTAATTCTAATCCATATTCATTTGCATAAGATATGAATGAGTCTTTTTTTTCTTGTAATATACCTGAGAATATGACGTAGGTACTATCTGTCATACTTTGTATAATATTAGGTAATATCTTTTCTAATACATCGACTAATATATTAGATACAATTACTGAAAACTTTTCAAAACTGTACTTTTTAATATCCCCTATATACACCTCATAACCACTTGATATATCATTTTTCAAAAAATTATCCTTAACTACTTCTAGACAATTTTCGTCTATATCTATACCTACAACCTTTTTGTATCCTAGTTTTTTAGCTATTAACATAAGTATACCTGAACCACAACCTAAGTCAAGTAAACTATCTCCCCTAGCATATTTTTCAAGTAATTCTATGCAAAGAGCAGTTGTTTCATGTGTACCTGTACCAAATGCCATAGCTGGATCTATATGTATGACAATTTCATTGTCTTTTTGTTCATACTCTTCCCAGCTAGGATTAACAACAATATTTTCAGTTATTTTAGTTGTATGGAAACTCTTCTTCCACTCATCCTTATAGCTATCAGTATTTAACTCACTTGTGTATACCTCATAAATGATATCTTCTATTATTTTTATCTCATCTTCTATCATTTTTAATTTTTTTGTAAAAAATCTATTATTCGGTAAATAGAAGATAATTGCCCATACTTGATTTACTAATTGTATATTCTCAGTATAGTCTAATACATCATCACTAAAATTTTCTATTAATTCTAATTCAAATATGCCAAATTTTTTTAAAATTTCAAGTATATCATTTTTTGTTTTCAACATATTATTTGAGTAATATCTAATTAAAACTTTTTTTAATATCATACTTCATCGTACCCTAAATCTAATCTTTCTATACTTACACATTTAAATGTATTATCATCCACAACTACTTCTATACCATTAATACGTAGCCCTTCTTCACAAGGTACATATCTTTCAGAAAACCCTGTTTTTAGTCTTTTTAAACTTTCTCTCTTATTCATACCTAACACTCCATCGTGACCACCTGTCATCCCTATATCAGTTATGAACCCAGTCTTACCTACAAGTATCTTGTTATCAGATGTTTGTGTATGTGTATGTGTTCCATATATTGCTGTTGCAATACCTGCTAAATTCCAACCCATAGCTTGTTTTTCTGAAGTTGCTTCAGCATGAAAGTCTACTATTAAAACATCACATTCTTTTTTTAATTTAGGTGCTAACTCATCTATACTTGCAAAAGGACAAGGTATAGGTTGCATAAATACCTTACCTTGTAAATTAACTACTCCAACTTTAACACCCTTCTTATTAACCACAACATAACCATGTCCTGCATTTTGTGGATGATAGTTATATGGACGTATTATTCTTGGCTCTTCATTTAGGTATGAATAAATTTCTTTTCTATCATATGTATGATTACCAAGTGTTATTACATCAACACCCTTATCAAAAAATTGTATAGCAATCTTAGGTGTTATACCAAATCCTGCTGCTGCGTTTTCTCCATTTACAATAATGAAATCATAATTCTTTTTACGTTTTTCTAAAAATTTGTATAGTACTTCTCTACCAGGTTGACCTACTACATCGCCTACCATTAAAAATTTCATATATACCTCCAAAAAAATATAGCAGTCATACGACTGCCTTTATTATTTTGCATATTCTATAGCTCTAGTTTCCCTTACAACTGTTACTTTTATCTGACCAGGATATTGCATCTTTTCTTCTATTTCTTTAGCTATATCTCTTGATAGTATAACAGCTTGATCGTCGTTTATCTTTTCTGGACTGACTATAAGTCTTAATTCTCTTCCTGCTTGGATTGCATATGAATTTTCAATACCTTCATGAGAATTTGCAATTTCTTCTAATTGTTCTAATCTCTTTAAATAGTTAGTTAGAGTTTCACGTCTTGCACCTGGTCTAGAAGCTGATATGGCATCTGCTGCTTGAACTATTACTGCTTCTATGCTCTTTTGTTCCACTTCATCATGGTGTGATTCAACTGCATTTATTACAACTTCACTTTCTTTAGAGAACTTTCTTAAAAATTCTGCACCATTTATTGCGTGTGAACCTTCTTGTTCATGTGAGAAAGCCTTCCCTATATCATGGAACAATCCTCCTCTTTTTGCATAGTTAACATTAGCCCCTATTTCTGCTGCTATTGCTCCTGCTAAATGTGATACTTCTATACAGTGTTGTAGTACATTTTGACCAAATGATGTTCTGTATTTTAATCTTCCTAATGCTTTTAATACTTCTTTTGGTAATGTTGGAATACCTACTTCTAGTATTGCTTGTTCTGCTGCATCAAACATTGCTTGTTCTACTTCACTTGCAGCCTTATCAACCAATTCTTCTATCTTTGTAGGATGTATTCTTCCATCTTGTATTAATTTTTCTAATGCTATTTTTGCTACTTCACGTCTTACACCATCAAATGAAGATAAAACAACAGCTTCAGGTGTATCGTCTATTATTAAGTCTACTCCTGTTGCAGCTTCTATGGCTCTAATATTTCTACCTTCCTTACCTATTATTCTACCCTTCATTTCTTCACTAGGTAACTCAACTACGGTAATTGTTGCATCTACTACATAGTCTGAAGCTGACTTGTTTATCGCTGTTGATAAAATTCTTTTTGCTAATTTGTCTTTTTCTCTATCAAGTGTATATTCAAATTCTTTTATCTTAACAGCCTTATCGTGTTCTAACTCATCGTCCATTTTTGAAAGTATAATATCTTTTGCTTCTTCTTTTGTTAATTCAGCAATTTTTTCTAATTCACTAGATTGCTTATTTATCAATTCATCTAATTCACTTTGCTTCGTAATTAAAACTTCTTTTTGCTTTTCAAGTTTTACTTCTTTTTCTTCTATCTTTTGATTCTTATACTCTAAATTCTCTTCTTTTTTTGCAATCCTTGCTTCTTTTTGGCTGATTTCATGCTTCATTTGCTTTATTTCTTCATCAGCTTCTCTTTTAGTATTTAAAAGTTGTTCTTTAACTTTAATTACTTCTTCTTTTTTAAACGCTTCAATATCTCTTTCAACTTCTTTTTTAGTTGTTTCAAACTTCCTCTTGGCATCAATTATTTTTAGCTCTAATTCACTTAGTTCACCATATTTTTGAACAAATGTTTTCTTTATTGATTTTAATGAAACAAAAAAAGTAACAAGAAATATGACAGCGAATATTGCTATTACAATATAGCTTAACATATTTTCTCCTTTCTAATTTTGTTTTTCATAAATGTTTAAAATCTTCCATGTATTATTTATTTTCGTCCAAACGACAACAAAATACGCACTATTCATCCCAGATGTAAGAACAAGTAGTGTGTTTATTCTATCATTTGATACAACTTCTATTTTGTTATCTGGAACAAATACAAGTATATCAGATAAATCAGTTTTATCAATATTATTCATTATTATCTTATTTTTAAAACTATTTACGAAAAACTTATGTATATCTTTTTTGCGATTTTCTTTTACAGTTAGCATAAATTCATTTTTAGTCAAAAGAAAAGATTGACTAATTTTTTCTTTTTCAATGGGGTTTAAACTAACTGTTGTACAACCGCATAACATTATTAAAATTGTTGATATTATTATTCTTTTCACAATACCTCCACTTTTAATAGATTTTAACATATATAGCCATTTTTTTCAATAAAAAATTTAGAGCTAAATGTTGAAAATATTAGAAAATATGCAGTTTATTAAGCAAAAAAGACTATATATTATACAGCCTTTTTTATTGAATATTATATTTCTAATGCACTTTTAAGATCTTCCATACTTGAATACCTAGGTGAAGTAGGATCTTCCATAATCTTTTTTCCTTCCTTAATTGCCTCTATCGTACTTGCATTTGGTATGTTTTTACAGGTATTTTTTAACATATATTCCTCCATTCATTAATAGTATATATAAATATGTAAGATATATCAATATATTTTTTTAAATAACTGATATATATCTGAATTCTTTTTAACCTATATAGCTTAACATTCACCTACTTTCCTTTATACATTGACTTTTTTATCCTAAAAATATTTGATTTTTGTCTTTAAGTACTGATAAACTCTTGTATATTAAGGAGATGAAAATGACAAAAAAAATATTATTAGCTTTATTAATTATTCATGTCTCATATGCAAATAATACACACATTAAATTAAAAACATCATTTGAGACTAATTCAACAAAGGCACTTGGTAAAGATATTACAAGTATAAAGTACATACCAATAGAAGGTAAAATATATCATAAGACAAACCATGGTATGTTTAACGTTTTTTTTAAGTTGCGTGGAGAAAGAAAAAATATACATGTTCCAGATACAAACTTTGTATTTACAGACTCAAAAATGTATGCAGGAGCTCCAGAAGGACATATAGATGCTGAAGTTGATGAAAATAACTTAATTGATACTCTTCTAGAGGAACAAACTAAACTACAAAACCTTTACTCAGGTGTACACTTACACTATCATGGACCACACGAACATGATGAAATAGGACTTGATGAAGATCATTCAGATGAAGAAGAACATGAACATAATCATGATACTTTTTATCCAATAACTAAAAAATGGGTAAAACCTGTATTTTTAAATAATGACTTTCAGGCAAAAATTGGTGTAGAATATTTACCTAATTCATTGAATAAATTTGCATTAACATATATTCCAACCATATACAATGGTGATGATATTAGGTACTATAAGTCTTTCATATTTGATATTAAAAATACTAATTTAATAAAAGACAAATTTGCTATTACATTTAACCCTAGATTAACTACAATTAATCACTTTACACCATATATTTTAAATACAGGTGTACATTTACGTTATGCTATAGACAAAGACACTACAATAGGGTTAAGTGGAGTTAATAAATTCCAACTTGATAATTTGAAAGATTATCGTAATTTCAAAAATAGTATAACTCTTTTTTATGACTACAATAAGGAAAAATTCAGAGCTCATAAATTCTATGAGGTACTAGACCATGAACATGAAAAACTAGAGCAATATAAGTTGGAGTTTAAATTTGACCATACAGGTACATATACACTACCTGATAGTAAAAAAGAAAAATTAAAATATGCAAGTAAAGTAAATCAATACGAATTTAAGTTAAAACAAAAAATCAAAAAGCCTAACTTTCTAATTAAAGGTCTTACATTTGAAAATGTTACTGACTTAAATTACACTCTAGGATATATTGAAAATGCTCATAAATACTTAGGAACTTACAAGTTATACTCAATGCATAAACCTACACAAGCAGATAAAAACTTAAAGGTTGATGAAATATACAATAAAGAAAACCATTTACCAGAATTTTCACATACTTGGAGCAATGAAGATTTAAGTTTAATTGAAGGGCAAGTTGGTGTATTAAAAGGTGCAAAAATGTATTTTATAAAAAAAAGAAAAGAAGCAATATACTTTGATAAATACTCAAAAGAAAAAAGAATTAACCTATTTGAATTAAAAAATGTAACTAAGATAGATTACAATAACTTTAAACTTAAAAACTCTTTATACCTTTCAAAAGATAATTTCTTTAAAACTTTTGCACTAGATAATGAATTAACTTTAAGCTACCTATACAAAAATGGAATATTTGAAGCTAAACCATATATTACCCACAACTATGATGTATTTTACAAAAAAGATTTAAAACTCTACGACTACAATGTATTAACACCTGGTATAGATATTGGTATAAATTACAAAAAGGATAATTTTTCTCTAAAACTTGGTACTGATATTAAAAATGATTTTCAATTTAGAAGAGCAACTAAACTTGGTATAAATGATACATTAGGTAACCAAAATGAAATAGATAAATTAGTTAAGGGTTCTATCATATATGTTAAGCCATATTTAAAGGTAGAAAATAAATTTGGTGATCACTTAACAGTTAAAGGTGATTTTAGCTATGAATATATGAAGTCATTTGACGTTACAAGAGGTAGTACATATACGATGTATAAGCCAATAGAATTCAAACAACACAACATTAAAACTAAAATTAGTTTGCAATATGATTTATAGAAAATAAAGTGTGTAAGCCTCAAAACTTACACACTTTGCTTCATTAAAATGCAGGTATTATTAAACCATGATATTTTTCTTCTATGAACTTTTTAACTTTTTCTGAACGTAATGCTTTCATTAATTTCTTTATCTTTTCATCATTTTCTCTACCCTTTAATACTGTTACTATATTAGCATATGGTGAATCTTTGCTTTCAACTAATATTGCTTTATCTTGAGGTATTTTGCTTGAAATAGCAAAGTTAGTATTAATAACTGCACCATCAACTTCTTTTAATCTTGGACCTATTTGTTCAGCATTTAATGGTGTAATATCTAAGTCCTTTAAATCTTTTAATAATGTTAAAGCTCTCGCCTTATTTGTTGGATCATTAGGTATTAATATCTTAGCATGTTTTGGTAATTGTTTAACATCTGTATATTTATCTGAATAAAGTTTTAATGGTTCTAAGTGTACTGCTCCAACACTTACTAAATCAATATTGTTTTTCTTTCCAAATTCAATCATGTATGGTATATGTTGGAAGAAGTTAGCGTCTAAGCTCTTATCTTTTAAACCTAAATTAGGTTGAACATAATCATTAAATACAACTATTTTTAAGTCTATTCCTTCCTTTTTCAAATCATCTTTTACTGCTTCAACTATCTCTTTATGTGGAACTGGTGAAACTCCTATTACTAATGTATTGTTTTTCTTCCCTGAACATGACACTAATGTTAGTGTTAATAAAATAAATAATAAAATCTTTTTAATCATAATTATCTCCCTCTTCTTTCTTCTACTGTTTTTGCAATTTTTGTCCCTAAATATTGTATTATTTGTACCAGTAATATGATTATCACTGTTGATAGATACATTGTTTTTTGATCTGCTCTTTGATATCCTTCTATGACTGCCATATTACCTAATCCTCCACCACCAATTACACCAGCAATTGCTGTGTATGATACAAGTGAAATTAATGTTAGTGTTAGACCGTTAATAATAGCTGGCAATGCTTCAGGTATTAATATTTTAAATATTATTTGACAAGGTGTTGCACCTATTGAAAGTCCCATTTCAATTAGCCCCTTATCTACATCATTTATTGCATTTTCTATTATTCTTGCAACAAATGGTACACTAGCTATAGAAAGTGGTATTAAAAATGCTGTAGTTCCATATGATCTTCCTACTAGTAGTCTTGATAATGGTATTAATAGGACTATTAGTATTACAAATGGTATTGATCTTGTAATATTAACTAATAGTACATCTAGTATTCTATGATATATTCTATTTTCGCATAAACCACCTTTTCTTGTAGTTATTAATGATATTCCTAATGGTATACCTAGTAAACAAGATATTACCATTGAGACTAATAACATGTATATTGTTTCTAAAGTTGCATCAATCATTTTTTATACCTCCTATCAACTTCTTTGTGAATTCATTTTCTGGATTAGTAAATATTACATCCGTTTGTCCTTTTTCAATTATGTGCCCCTCCTTTATAACTGCTATTTTATTGCATATTTTTTTAATAACTTCCATTTGGTGTGTAATTACAACTATTGTAATTCCGAATTTTTTATTTATTCTTTGTAATAATTCTAATATATTATTTGCTGTTAAGGGGTCTAGTGCTGATGTTGCTTCATCTGATAAAATTATCTTGGGATTAGTAATTAATGCCCTTGCAATAGCTACTCTTTGTTTTTGACCTCCAGACAACTTCTTTATATACTCATCTTTTTTATCATACAATTCAACTAATTCTAGAACTCTTTCTATTTTTTGCTTATCGACATTACCAACTAATTCTAGAGGTAACTTGACATTTTCATAAACAGTTCTTGATTCTAATAAATTAAAGTTTTGAAAAACCATAGATATTTCTTTTCTAAATTTTCTTAAATCTTTAACACTTAAATCTTTAACAACCTTACCATCTACCGTTAATTCCCCACTATCTATATCTTCTAATCGATTTATAGTTCTAATTAATGTGGATTTACCTGCTCCTGATAAGCCAACTATTCCAAATATGTCACCTTTCTCTATTTTTAGCGATATATCTTTTAACACCTCAACATCTCCATATTTTTTACTTACATTTTTAAACTCTATCATGGTTACCTCCTAAAAAAAAATCAGACACAATTGTGTGCCTGATTCATCAATCAATAATCATACCTCTTTAATGATTGGCACACGCAAATTAGCTTGTACCAAATCAAATTTAGTTACAAGCTACCTACACATGTACATCATCATTAAAGTTAAAGCATAATTATTCATATATATTTTCCTCCGTTTTTTTCATTTATGGTGTCATTGTACAACAATTAAAAAAATATTGCAAGTACTTTTTTTAAAAAATATATGATAAAGTTATAGAAGTCCCTATTTTACTTGCACTATTGATACTCAAACTAGAAGCTAAAGTAAAATTATTATTCATCATATATCTAATCATACCTTTATATTCAAAGATATTTTTATTTGGATTTTTACCAATTAATTTAAAGTCTGTATTAGCCATTCTTGCGTTTAGTTGTATATATTCGCTTAAATTTCTTGTATACCCTATACGATTTATGAATGTAAGCTTATTATTCTTATACACAAGATCTAAACTAGGATTTAAATACCAACTATTTATCGTATTATTCCTTAATTCTAGCAATATCCCTTGCATTAGTGTATCTGTTGTACTTTCTTTTACATGTCCTATGCTTGTATTCATATACCTAAATGCTAATGAGGGGATAATAGACAAGTTTTCTGTTAACCCTAACACATATCCTGCTTTTAAGTCTAAGTTAAAAGTATCAGTATTAAACCTTGAATTTATTTCAACACTTCCATCATTAATATATCTTGTAGCCTTATTTATACTCTTACTATACCCTAAATTAGATAATAGATATATATTTTTGTATGTATAATCTCCTGTTAAATTTACACTAATTGCATCATTTTGTATATTATTTTTATTCTTCTCAAAAAAATTGTAATTCGAGTTATGCATACCAAGTGAAAGTCCCATATTAAAATCTTTAAACACTTTCTTTTTAATACCTATTGTGACTCCACTTACTCTTCTGTTAAACAAGGTATACTTCTTACCATCATTTAAATTAAATGAATTATATGTATTAAAAAATACACTATTAGGCACTACATTCTCATATTCACTAATATGATTATTAATTATTTCATTTTGTATATCAATATTTTCGCTAATAAAGCTTGAGTAATTGTCTGTAAATATTCTCTCCAGTGCCTCGGCTTCTGTGTCATTTCTTACATTTCTAAGTACTTTTGTATCCTTATACTCATCAAAAAACTTCTTTGTATTCATGTTATATGATGGTATATCTTTTAATTCTCCATCACTTAGATCTTTTAATTTCACTTTTTTATCTTTAATTTTATATACATTATCACTGACCTTTTCTACTCTTAAGAAAGTATTTTTAAGGCTATTTTCATCCATTTCTAATTTTTCATTACCCATTATCTTAGGTAAGTCTTGTTTCCCATCGTTTTGTACTACTAATTCTCCTTTTTGTACATAACTATTTGTTTGTATATCATCACTAATTATTGTCTTAGAATTAGCACTTGCATAGTAATTATTTACCTTTAGTTTCTTTCGTACCTCTAATACAGATTTATCATTTAAGACATCATTAGAAATATTTACATCTTTTTTATCTATTAGTAACTTTGATCCATTTAATATCTCATATTTAGACTTACTATCATTTTGTAAATTAAGTACTCCATCTAAAATTTGTGTTTTTGAAGTATAGTTCTGTTTACCAGTTAATATTAGAGTTCCTTTACCATCTTTTCTAAAATTAGCTGGGTTATAGTAATTGTGTTCTGAATTAAGTATGCCTGGTATTCTATAGTTATATTTCCCTACCTCTACATATTCATCCGCCTTATTTTTTTCTTTTAACCCACCTTCTATATCATTAGACCATGTATATGTTCCACTTGGTATATTAACGTACATATAGTAATTACCATACTCATCTTTTATCTTGTCTTTAGTGGAGTTATAGTATTTTTCTTCTTCAACTAAACCTAGATTAAATGCTCCAGGACCTTTTAATGCTTTTTCAAAATCAACATCGCCCCACCCATATTTATTATCTAGACTACCATTATTTTTTGCTGTAGTTAATATTACTTGCTTAATTTGGTTATACCTTAAAAAAGGATAACGTTTCTTTATTTCATAAGCTAGTCTTGTAACTCTAGGTGCTGCAAAACTAGAACCTGTCTTGCCAGATATATTACCATCTTCAAACACAACAAAAGATCTTAAAAGCATGGCTTTATAGTTAGTATCAATATCTTTTCTACTCTTATTACCCACATAAATTATGTTATTTCTAACTTCTTTTTGTGTTTCGCTATCTAATACTTGGTATACTGCTTGTAAATATGCACTAGTCCAATGATTTTCACCGCTATTACCTAGTGATTTTATACGTAACTGATTATTCTCACTACTCTTAACAGATATATATGGTTTATGCTTACTAAGTAAGCTTTTAGGATTGTGCTCTGATTCAGGATTTAAATAATCACCTAAATCTAGATTACTTCCTCTTCTTATACCATGTGATATATTAATTATCCCATTATACTCACCTTCACTATGGTGAAATTGTATATCATCGTTATTTATTCCATTTTTACCATGACTCAAAAATGAATCTAACACTAACTTAGCATGAGTTTCATTTAAATAATTATAGTTCGAAAATTTTTTTCTTAGTTTATCATTTAGCTGAGATACTATTAACCTTATATTCTTATTATCTTTACCTTCTATCTCAAAAAAATGAACTTCATTTTTTTCTTTCTTTTCTTTTTTTTCTTCTATTTTTCTTTCTTCTATTTTTCTTTCTTCTATTACTCGTTCTACTCTTTTAGGGGCATAACTAATATCTAAACTGCTAGTCCTCGCTACACCACCACCTGCACCAGAACATGATAATATATTTATTGCTAATATTAAATAACCTATTTTCTTCATCTATCTCCTCATTATTATTGCATCATCTGTATTATAGTAATTTTTTCTTAAAGATATTTGTTTAAATCCCATTTTTTTGTATAAACTTATCGCAGGTAGATTTTTAATATTGACTTCTAGCATAATAGGTTTAGTATCAGGTAGCATATTTAATAGCTTTTTAGCTAGTCCCTTGCCTCTATACTCTTTTTCTACTGCTATTTCAAATATTTCGTATACATCTATACTATCTATTAGTATCAAGTATGCTCTATTGTCTAATAAGTATGTTATATATTCCAACGATTCAAAGAATTTTTCATCATATTTTTTTGAAAAACTCTCATTATGTATTTTAGCTATACTTTTAAAATTCATCTCGTATAAATCCTATTCTATTTAATGGCATCCATCTTAAGAATAATCTTCCTTTTATTCTACTCTTCTTTACATATCCAAAGTATCTTGAATCTTCACTATTATCTGTATTATCACCCATAGCCATGTAGTAGTCATCCTTTAAAATTACACTATTACCTTCTAATAGGCTTTCAAAGACTTTCTTATCGTATTTAAAGTCTAGTATAGGCAACATTATTTGTTCATGTCCTTTAGCTTGCATTACAAATGTATATCTTCTTTGTAAGCTTGTATCTTCTAAATGGTTATATAGCCCTACTAATTTTCTGTAATCTTGACCCTTACACTTTTCTAAAAATTCTTGAGGTGTTAATACATTTATACTCATTGTAGTTCTATCAAATTCTAATACCTTTGTAATTACTACTTCATCACCTTTTTTAGGTATGTAGATTTCTTTTAAACCTAACATTTGATAAAGTGAGTCTCTACCAGTACTATACTTTCTGTCACTAATTGGTGTCCCATTACTATATATCTTATCATTTTCTATTTTAAATACAGTACCTTCTACACCAGTTATTCTCTTAGTATACATAACTTGATTATTCAGTGGTTCTTCAAAAGAGATAATATCATTTAACTTAGGCTTTGTGAATTTGTAGATTATATTATTTGAAAATATTCTATCCTTAGCTAAAATTGTAGGTTCCATTGATTGTGTTGGAATTACATAGTTTCCTAAATAGTGTAATTGTAGTACTGCTATTATGAATATTAAGAATATTCCATTAACTAAAACTCTAAAACTTTCTTTTAACTTTTCTTTTTCAAGTATTATAGACACTAGTATTAATGGTAGTGACACAGCCATACTAAGTTTAAACATATTATCATATATTCCAAATATATTTGTACCTGCTAATAGCATTATTAGGTTTAATATTACCAAATATTCTTTTTTTCTATTAGCTATTAGTAGTATAGCATTTACTACTACTGTTACATAAATACCTATTTGTCTTAAAGGTAAAATGTCACTTTTTGTCTTATCAACAAAAAATACAAATATACCTATAACGACAAAACAAGTTAAGATATTAATACCTAACACTATATTTTTATTTATCACTTTTTTTATTACTATCTTACTCGATATCTTATCTGATATATCCTTTAAAATTGTATTTAATTTCTTTTCATTTAGCAGGAATAACAAAAGTATTAAACCTGTTATAATATAGAATAAAACCCATAAAATCTTATCTAACATCTCTTCTCCTTTCATTTCTACTTATTATATCATATCTTGTTGATTTTTTCGATAAATAATGTTATTATTTATCTAGTCATACAAACTGGGGAGCTAGCGGTGCCCTGAATCCACAATCCGCTTTAGTGGAAGTCATATTAAATTTGAGGGAGACTTAGGTATTACGCCATATATTAAGGTGTTGAGAGTATAGTCTTATTTGGTAGAAATTAGGCGAATTATGTCAGGTTGGGAACGAAGCAGCATTAAGTCTAGATTTCTAGGTTTATAAGGTAGCTATTACTTGAGCTAAGATATGTGAAACGGGTGTTTGGGTTATTTCGATTATTTAATGTATGACCTTTTTTGTTTAAATGGAGGATTTATGAATTTTTTTAATGAAAATGATACCATATACCTTTTAGAGAATAATGAGAAAATTTGTTATGCTAAATTAGATGAGAATAATATAGTTTCTTTTTATGTTAAACCTAATATGAGATATATTAGCTATGGAAAGTCTTTACTTTTACACTGTGTAGAGGTTGTAAAGCTAAGAGGATATAGCGAGCTATATGTAAATACTAATGATATTGGTTTTTCAAATCTTTTAAAAAAAGAAGGCTTTGTACTAGAAAATGGTAGGTATGTTTACAAGGACTTAGATAAAACATTAAACAAGCAAAAAAGTGTATTTAATGTTAGTCTGTTTTCTTTTATACTAAACCTATTTTTATCTATAGCAAAACTATTTGTCGGTATTACATTTAATATCTCATGTATTATAGCTGACGGTATTAACTCTAGTTCCGACTGTATCACAAATTTTCTAGTTGTAGTTGGTAGCAAAATTTCAAATTCTGAAGAAAACGAAAAATATCCATTCGGGTATGGTAAGATTGAATCTATCTTCAGCTTATTAATCGGATTTATCATGGTAATATCTTCGATTGTAGCGATAATAGACTCAATTGATAATATAAATAAGAAAATATATTATGACAATAGATATATAGTTTACTTCTTTACTGTGTTATTTATATTCTTAAAGGTTATACAATACCTTTATGTTAGATATACGGCTATAAAATACGATAACCTCTTACTTAAAACTCTAATTAAGGACTATTTGTCTGATATACTCTTATCAACTTTTGTCCTAATTGGTACAATTTTAAGTATAAGCATATCAAAAAATATAGATATCGTCTTATCTACTCTAATTAATCTATACATAGTCTATCAAGGAGCAGTTATTGTAGTACAAAATACAAAATCTCTTTTAGATGCACAGAATAGAGGCTTACTAGATAAAGTAAAATCTATCCTATACCAAGACTCTAATATACATTACATTCATGATATATATATGCTAAGTTCAAATCATAATATATATATTTATGCTGATGTTAGAGTAGATGGAAACTTAACAGTTACTGTATCACATGAATTAGTAGAAAAAATTAGTCTTAAAGTTAGAAAAGAAATACCTAAGATTAAAAGAGTTACTTTACATGTAGAACCAATATATTAAAGAAGGTGAAAATGAATATAATAGGACCTGCTGGAAATTATGAGAAATTAGAAGCAGCAATCAAAGCTGGAGCAGATGAAGTTTACTTTGGGCTTAAAGGTTTTGGAGCTAGAAGAAATAATGATAATCTTGGCTTTCAAGAACTATTAGATGCTATAGACTACGCACATCTTCATGGTGTTAAATGTCTTTTAACATTAAATACTGTAATGAAAGACATTGAATTAAAAAGTGTCATAAAAAACTTTATGCCCATATATGAACATGGTATAGATGCCGTTATAGTCCAAGACTTAGGACTAATATCTATACTTCGTGAAAATTTTAAAGACCTTACCATACATGGTAGTACACAAATGACTGTATCAAATCATGTAGAAGCAAATTTTTTAAAGTCTATAGGTCTATCACGTGTTGTTTTAGCAAGAGAGTTATCTTTTGAAGAAATTAAACAAATCAGAGAAAATACAGATATAGAGCTAGAAGTATTTGTTTCAGGTGCAATGTGCATATCTTATTCTGGTAATTGCTATGTAAGTAGCTTTATAGGTGGAAGAAGTGGAAATCGTGGTATGTGTGCGTATACTTGCCGTAAAGCTTTTAAACAAGATGATGGAAAATTATGCTACACACTATCTCCAAATGATCAACTACTAGAATATGAGGAAATAAAGAAATTAGAAAATATAGGTATAAATGCTATTAAGGTTGAAGGACGTAAGAAAAATGAAAATTATGTTTATGAAACTGTTAGCTACTACCGTGATGTATTAAATGGTATTAATAGAAAGTCTGAAAGCTACAAGCTATTTAATAGAGGTTATTCGAAAGGATACTTTTATCTAGATAACAAACTAATGAATACAAAGTATTCATCAAATTTTGGATACTTAATTGGAGTTAATAAGAATAATAGTATACATCTTTATGATGAACTTGAAAATGGTGATGGAATACAATTTGTAAATTCACACTTTAAAACCCTTGATGGAGTATTTGTTAATAAGATTCTATGTAAGGGTAAAAAGGTTAAAAAAGCCTTTTCTGGTGATATTATTACCCTTGATATGCCCAAAGATACTGCCTTTATTTACAAAAACTATAGTAAAGCTTTAAATGATGAAATAAAGAATAGAATAACAACTAAAAAGAGATATATAGGTATTGATATTAGCCTATTTGCAAAAAAAGATGATAATATACGTTTAGTGTTTAAGTATAAGTCATTTAGCATAGAAGTTTTAGGCCCTGTAATATCAGAACTTAGTAAAAACAAAATCACAAATGAGGTTATAGAAAGTAAGGTATCTGAATTAGGTGACACACCTTTTATTGCTAAAAGCATTAACGTTATTTATGATGGCACTTCCTTTATACCTTTTAGTGAATTAAAGAAGCTTAAAAGAACTGCTACTGACTTACTTAAAGAAAAAATACTTGATTCATATAGAAAAGAGCCTGTAGTTGTTAATTTCAAAATTTATCCTAAAGAAAATACCAAAAAGAAATATATTCTTTCTGCACTAGTTTCAACAAAAGAACAAGAAAAAGCTTGCATTGATTTTGGGATAACTAAAATTTATCATTCTGGTTTTGATATATCAAAAGAAATGAATCTTAACAAAAAAGAAATTAAAAATGTAGGTAATCTTGCATATAACTTCCAGCAAATACGATTAGGTGAAAAAGAAAATATATTACAGTCTACAAACTGGAACTTAAATATTTTTAATAATTACAGCTTAGACTTTATGAAAAGATTTAAGAATATAGACACCGTATTCTTATCACCTGAATTAAGCTACAAGCAACTAAGACACCTTACATCAACTAGCCTAAAAAAAGGACTTGTTATATACGGACATCTAAAGAGTATGTATATAGAGCATGACTTAATGAATAAAAACTATATGCAAATACAGGGTGAATTCTTTGATAGATATATTTTAAAACGTAATAGTTTAAATAATGTAGAGTTATACTTATATAAGCCTATGAATCTTATACCTAAATTAGATTTAATAGAAGAACTGGGATTAGATGAGTTAAGACTTGACTTTACTTTTGAAACTTATGATGAAGTAATTAAAATATTAAAAAGTATAAAAAAAAGGGAAGGAAAATACAATCCTTACGCCTTCAATATGGGAGTTTCATGATTTTTAGCTCCCATTTTTTTAAATTCTGTTGGTGTTATTTGCTTATACTTAACAAAGTTATTATTAAATGTCTTAACATTGTTATAACCTACCTTAAAGCAAATATCTATTATACTATCATCAGTTGTTTTTAATAACTCACAAGACTTATTAATTCTTGTATAGTTTAAAAATGAACTGAAATTTCTATCCACATAAAGTAATAATAACTTATTAATCTTAACTTCATTAATACCAAACTTTTTAGCTACCATATATATGTCAATTTGATCATTATAGTTTTTCTTTACGAAGTTTATAATCTCAAAGGCAAGATGTTTATCCTCTTCAGATGAGGTTATAAATGACGCTCTATATAGCTGTCTATATACTGCTGGTGTCATATTTTTTTTCATATTCCAAACCTTTGTAATATGTGAACCATCTACAAATCCTGCAATCTGTGCAATTTCATCTAAGTTTAAATTAGTATAAAGTAAAAGCTCCTCTGTCTTTTGTAATCTTATCTTATACAACAACTCATTGAAAGTTAAACTTGAAAATGCTTCTATATATTTTCTAACTGTTGATTCACTCATGAAAAAGATTGTTGCTAATTTCATTATCGTCAACTTTTCAGATGAATGTGCATAAATGTATTTTATTATTGTTTGTCCCATTGAAAACTCTGATTTTTGTTCTGCATCTGCTACATTTCTTGAAATTTCTATTAACAATTCTATTATTTTTAATAGAACAGATAATTTAGTGAACTTATCCTCATTATACTCTGATAACTCAAGTATATTCTCATCACCCATTTCATTACGTATATCTAGCATTAATTTTACTATGCCCTTGACTGATTTAGAATCAAAGCTAATCTTTTCATTTTTATCTATAGCCTCAAATAGACTAGTATTTGCGTTAATAAGACTATTTAATATACTTGTTAAATGTAGTCTACTATATGAAAGTATGATATAGTTTATAGGTTTTTTTATTTCATATATTTCTAGCACCGTCCAAGGTGTTACATTTATCAATGTATCTTTTTTTACTTTATACTCATTTTTATTTATCTTAACTGTTGCATCTCCACTAAGTATAAGTATCATTTTATCTGTTGTATACAAAAAACCTTTTGCTTCCTCTAATACTTTAATCTGTATACTAACACTTTTTTTTATATCATACTTTGATGTAGTATCTATTTCGTTTAACATTACCACTCCTTTATATGAAAACAATTAGGACAAGCCGTTTATAACTTGCCCTAAATGTTATTATTAATCTTCTATATATGAATTTTCTCTTTCACATCTTGCTTTTGATTTAAAGAATACAACTATAGCTATTATTGCAACTATTGCTGCTATTACAAAGCTTATTAATGAACCTTGTGCTGTTATATTCTTATTTGCATCTATAAAGAATCTACCAAATCCTTCTGGAGCTATTATTATATATGATATACATACTAATGTCATAAATATAGCTGGTATAAGTGTGATTAAGTAATTCTTCTTACGTTTCATCAACCATGTAGATGCTGACCATAATCCTATCATAGCTAATGTTTGGTTAGACCATGCGAAATATCTCCATATTATATTAAAGTCTACTTGAGATAATATTCCACCAACTATGAATAATGGTATAGCTATCATATATCTGTGTTTTATTGATTTTTGATCTAGATGTAACATATCAGCGATTGATAATCTTGCACCTCTAAATGCTGTATCCCCTGAAGTTATAGGAGCTGCTACAACACCTAAAACTGCTAGAACTGAACCAACGCTACCTAAAGTTATCTTTGCAACCTTATTAACTACTACTGGTGCTTTACCTGCTGCTGCAAGCCCTGTTAAGTGTGCAGCGATTGTGTGATCAGTACCACCAAATAATGTAATAGCTGCTGCTGCCCAAATTACTGCTACAATTCCTTCACCTATCATTGCTGCATAGAAGACTTTACGTCCATCTGCTTCTGTTTTTATACATCTTGCAATTATTGGTGATTGTGTTGCGTGGAATCCACTTATTGCCCCACAAGCTATTGAAATAAATAGGAATGGGAATAATGTAAATTTAGAATTATAATTTATTTTATTTGCCAATTCTGTAATTTCTGGTGTGTAGTATTTTCCAGTAACATTCATATATATTAATGAAATTGAAATACCAACTGCCATAAAGAACAATGCTAAACCAAATAATGGATATAGTCTTCCTATTAATTTATCAACTGGTAAAATTGTTGCAAGTATATAATATACAAATATTACTACTATAAATATGTTATATACATGAGCATTCATCTTACCACAAACTAATGTTGTTAAAATTTGTGCTGGTGAAGTTAAAAATACGACACCTACTAATACTAGTAATATTATTGAGAATATTCTCATAACTTGTCTTGCGAATTCTCCCAAATTATTACCAACTATTTCCCCAACTGTAGCACCTTTCATTCTTACTGATAACATACCACTAAAGAAATCGTGTACTGCTCCAGCAAATATACAACCTAATACTATCCATACAAATGCCATAGGACCAAACATAACCCCAGCTATTGCACCGAATATTGGTCCTGTACCAACTACGTTTAAAAATTGAATAAATAATGATTTAAATGTTGATAATGGAACGTAGTCAACACCATCTGGTTGAGCTATTGCTGGTGTTGGTCTACTATTATCTGAACCAAATACTTTGTCTACATATTTTCCATAGAAGACATAACCTAGTATAAGGATTACTAATGATAAAATAAATGTATACATAACTCCTCCTAAGTTTATATAATATTTACATTCTAATTATATTATGATTTTTCTATTATGCAAATAAACTTAATTACAAATTTAACTTACGGTTTTTCTATCATTTCTTTTGTATTCCCTAAATTTTTTTTATCACTTAAGACTGTTATTACAATATTTTTTGCTTATTTTATATATTTTTAATATATATTAAAAATCATCTTAATACAAAAAATCTTCCGTCATTTTTGTTTTATCTATCAATTTTTTATAAACTTTAGATTTTTCTAAAAGTTCTTTATGAGTTCCAACACTTTCTACCTTACCTTTATCAATAACTACAATATTATCTACATTTTCTATAGACTTCATTCTATGTGAAATTATAATAACTGTCTTATTCTTTATTAACTTATTAAGACTTTCTTGAATCTTATTCTCATTATCCACATCAAGATTTGCAGCAATTTCATCTAAAATAAGTATGGGTGCATCTTTTAAAAATGCTCTTGCAATAGATAATCTTTGTCTTTGACCACCTGATAATTCTAATCCATTTTCACCTATTATAGTTTCATAACCATTAGGAAGTTTTTCTATAAATTCACTACAATTAGCTAGTTTTGCTGCTAATTTTACCTCATCTTCTGTTGCATTTTGTCTTCCTATACGTATATTTTCCATAATGCTTGTGTTAAATAGGGTGACATCTTGAAAGACTACAGAAATTTTTTCAAATAATGACTTTGTTGATATATTCTGTATATCTTTACCATCTATTAGAATTTTTCCACTATCATAATCATAAAGTCTTGATATTAGTCTTAAAATACTAGTTTTACCACTACCAGATTCTCCTACAATAGCTGTTACTTCTCCTTGATTAGCTCTAAAACTTACACCTTTTAACACTTCAATATCTTTATCATATGAAAAATGTACATCCTTTAATTCTATATCATATTTTCTAAGTTCTGTATCAACACCTTTTTGTAGTTTTTGTGTCATTATTTCCTTTATTCTATCAACCATTGGTGTAAGATAATATATCTCCATAACTCCTTCTTTTGAAGAATCTATTGCATCTTTAATTTTTATTGCACATAATAGATAAGAAACAAGGTAAACAGCATTAATTTCTCTTTTAATAATTAAGCTTATACCCACAAGTATGACAATAGCTAGACCTACAAAACTAAATATTTGTGAAATTGCCATAATTAAAATCATGTTAAATTCAGATTTTATGTGTACTTTTTCTCCTTCTTCCATATTATTATAAAGTATATTTTTCATCTTTTCTACGATATTAAGGCTCTTTATTTCCAACTGCATTTCAATATTTTCTTGAAAGCTTTCTGAATTTCTTCTTAATATATCAAAATATTTCTTATGTAAAAAAACTTGGTATTTTTTCGATAAGAAAATAAAGATAAAACTGAATATTGTCGGTATTATTACAGCCAACCCCATTTTAACATTCCCAATTAACATTAAAATTGAAATTATCGGGAAAAATATTGCCATTCCATATAGCTTTGGTATTGAATGGCTTATAGCGTGTTCTATACCACTAATATCTGACATTATAGTTTGTGATATATCAGATAGATTATTTTTAGAAAAATATGATAGTGGCAATTCTGATAATTGCTCTGCTATTCCTATTCTTAAATTTGCACATTCACCAAAAGTTGTGTTAAATAACTTTTCATACTCAATATTAAGAAAAATACCTAATAGAACAAGTGATACTATAGCGAATATTATATAAAAACTCTTTGTTTCAACTAAACCTTCTAGTATTTCTCTTGCAAAAATCATAAGTACTATTGCAGGTAACATATTAATGAGATATATAATAAATGAGAGTATAGTAGCTTTTACCAAATTATTAGCTCCATCTTCTGTAAGAGAAAATTTTTCCTTATAATACTTCTTCATGTTCTACCCTCCATTCATTTGCACTATTAAACTTTTCTTGTAACTTCTTGTATTTTGTATCCTTTGACATTAAATCTTTGTCGCTACCTCTTTCAATAATTTGCCCATTTTCAATTACTAATATTTCATCTACATTTCTAATACTTGTTAATCTATGAGCTATCATTATAACAGTCTTACCTTTTATTAAATTCTTTAAAGCTCTTTGTAGCTCATATTCATTTTCTGGATCTATTGAAGCTGATGCTTCGTCTAGGATAATAATATCTGAATTTTTTAAAATTGCACGAGCTATAGCTATTCTTTGTTTTTCACCACCCGAAAGATAAACTCCCTTTGACCCTATTATTGTATTTTCTCTATCTTTAAATTTTTCTAATATAGAATCACAACCAGCTAAATGTAGGGCATTCATAACTTCTTCTCTGCTAGCATTTGATTTTGCAAGCAGAACATTTTCCATTATACTTAATTTAAATAATTTTGCATCTTGGAATACAAAAGATATTGCATCTACAATACTTTTTTTAGTATATTGTTCTATAGATTTTCCACCTATCTTTATACTTCCATTATCTACTCTGTAAAATCCTGAAATAAGTTTAGCTATTGTTGTTTTACCTGAACCTGAACTTCCAACTAGAGCGTAATATTTACCACTTTCTAGCTTAAATGATAAATCTTTCAATACTATTTTTTTATCGTATGAAAAAGTTACATTAGCAAACTCTATATCATAATTTTCAAATTTTTCTATACTACCATGTTTCATTTGATCTTTTTGCATACTTTCATACAATTTTTCCAAACTATCAACTGCATAATTTGCTTGAAAAATATACATTGAAAACCACATTATTCTCATAAATGACACGAAAATAACGCCACTTAAAAATGTAATCATTATTAAATCTACTAAAAGTCCTTTTGAATTACCGAAAATGGGTAGCATTAAGACTATAGGTATAATTAAAATCGATACAAGTCCAAAAAATATCCATTGATACAAAACATATGCTTTTTTGCAAGAATTTGAATATTCATAAGCATATTTAGAGTAATCTTTAATAGATTTATATAAGTTTTTAAATGACTTAACTTTCATTCCAAATATTTTAATGACTTGCATTCCTCTAACATATTCCACAGATTCAGCACTTAATTTTTCTAATGATTTTTGATATATTTCCATAAATTTTGACTCACCCATCATAGCTGCTAATATTCCACCACAAATTATTATTAATATAACTAAAATGATACCTACTCTAATACCCACTACAAAACTTAAAACTATAGTTAATATTGGGATAATAAATGCCTGTGAACTATCTGGTATCATATGTGCTACAACTTGATGTGTTTGTGATGCATTATCATCTAATATCTTTCTAACCTTTCCAGAAGGATTTAAATCAAAAAATTTAAAACTAGACTTGCTAAGACCTTCTATACCTTTTTTTCTTAAGTTAGTTTCTAATCTAAATCCAACTAAATGTGAAAAAGTTCCCGATACAATATACGATAATGCCCCAAGCACTAAAAAAACAACCGTTCTTATGGCTAAATATTTTGAATTTTCTAACTTATTTTGCATTATTAGTTCATATAGAAATCTATAAATGTAGTAATATGCAAGAACTGTTAGAAAAGCAGACACTACAGAAAAAAATATTGCAAGAAGTATAAAATACTTTTTTTCTTTGATATATGAAAAAAGCTTTCTATAAACAAACATACGCTCCTCCTTTATGATATAAATAGACTGAAATTTACTTTCTTGTGCTTTTATTATATATCTTGTATAATAATAAATGCAATAATTATCGTTAGATATGTCTAAAAGGATTAATGTCTAATCAGGATATTTTGGAGGTTACATATGAATTACTATGATTTTGTAAAAAAATATATGGGTACTGATGAAAATTTAGATAATACAAAATATTCAAGAGTTGGTCACTCTTTTAATTTGGACACACAAAAAATCAAAGGGGTTTATTGGTTTTATCAAACCGATGAATTCATTATCGATATACATGACTTTTTTATAAAAAAACAAATAATCTCAAATAAAATATATAATATTTCTAACTATATTTCTATATACACTTGCTATTTAATTAGTGCAAAAGGTGAGAAATTTAGCCCTTACCAAACTCTAAGTTCTAATTCTTTATACTCTCTTGATTTTGATAATATGGCTAAAGATTTTCGCTTTATACTACATGAAAATTCATACTATTTATCTGTTTCTATTGGTTTTAAAAGAGAAGTATTAGAAAGAAAACTTAAAGCCCTAAATATTGATTCAAAGACTTTTTATTCAGAAATATTTTTATCTAATCAAACTATACTAACAAAAGTATTAGAACCTATTGCTTTTGATATTTTAAATTGCAAAAAGGAATCTCTTTCTGCTAAATTTTTCTTTAATGCAAAAGTTAATGAATGGTTAAGTGTGCTTATTGACACATATCTAAATAAAAAAAATTTTAAGTTATTTCCTGATGATGAAGAATGCCTTGAAAATGTATCAAAATATTTAGATGATAATTTTTCAAAAGATATTTCTCAAAATATTTTAGAAAAAATTTCAATGATGAGTGGAACTAAGCTAAAAAAGCTTTTTAAAGAAAAATATGGTCAAACAATAACAGAATACACACAAAGAAAGAGAATGAAGATGGCAGAAATGTTACTAATTAACACAGACATAAAAATACAAGAAATAGCAAAATCTGTAGGTTATCTTTCACCTAGCAAATTCAGCACTTACTATAAAAGATATATGGGCATCTTCCCTAGCGAAGTAAGAAAAATGAAGAAGTGAAATTATATAGACTTTTAAGGTTGTTGAATTGTAAAAAACAACAACTTATACATCCCCTCGTATTAATAATGCCCAATTTTTAATAAATATTATACCTGCTATTAGAAGAGCACATCCTAAGCCTGAATAAAAGAATGCAATAAAATATTCTGGCAAAATTTTTAATGCTCTTAAACCTATTCCTCCACCCATCATAATTATCATTATAACATACGACTTCACATCAAAAAAATTCCAGAATGCTACATAGTCATCATAGCTTAATATTCTTTCAGTATGCTTTTGACTCATTTTATAAAACATTGAACCAAATATTATAAAAATTATAAAAGATAAAAGATAAAGATACCACTTACCCTCAATACCCATATATGAAATTACACCTAGTCTTGCAACATTAAAACCAGCCACACACCAAATAAGTCCAGCTATTATTAATAGATTTATTTTCTTAACTTTAAACATACATACCTCCTCGATTTATGTCATTTATAGGAATAATTATATCATTTTTTTGATTTAAACCCAACAAAATTTTAGATTAAATAGTTTAATATATACTTAACTAAAGAAATCCTATTGTTTGGGATACCGCTTGATAATGGTCTCCAAATCCTGCTGACTGTTTTGCCATCCACATCGGTGTTCCGAGTTTTCGAAGACCCCATATTCTCTTTTCACTTGTTTTCCAATGTTTTCATATGATTATTCTCATCCTTCTCCTAAGGTGCTCATCTATCCTTTTCAATGCATACTTCATATTACCTATTCTAAAATAGTTTATCCACCCTATAATTACTTGATCCTCTGGAATCTTTTAACTGAATCTTCGTGTGATCTTGCTTTCTATTCTGTTTTGTCTTTCCAAAAGCCATATCCTAAATATTTTAATTTCCTTGGATTTATGACTTTAGATTTTGTTACATTTACTTATAGTCTTATTTTCTTTTCTATCTGCTTTGTTAATGACACCTTTACTCTATTAGCTGATGCATTACTTACTACTGCAATTATACAATCATCTGCACACCTTACAAAGTTTAATCTTCTTGTCTTTAGTTCTTTATCTAATTCATTTAGCATTATATTACTTAAAAGTTGTGATAGATTTCCTCCTTGTGGTGTTCCCTTAGTTGTTTCTTCATATTCCTCATTTATCATTACTCCTGCATTAAGGTATTTCCTAATTAGCGACTCTGTGTCTGGGTCGTTTATGAGGTTATGAACTAGGGTCATGAGTTTATCTTGTGGAACATTATCAAAGGACTTCTCTAGGTCTATATCTACAACATAAATGTTTCCGTCATTGAAGTACTCAAGTAATTTAACTATCGTTTCTTCTCACCTATACCTCACAGTACAAACCTTGGGAATTGCTATGAGGTTCGCTGACAACTACGCCCTACGTGAACTTTAACCACAGATTGATGACATGCCCGTCATACAAAAAAGAGATAACATTACTGCTATCTCTTTCAAAATTTCAATATTAAATTTATGCCTTTTAGCACCTCTTTAAAATAAATCTTCTAGCCTTTTCCAATTTTCATTATTCATTTCTTCTGTATAGTCTGTGTTATTAATATAAAGTCTTGTACCTTTATCTCTTACAAACCCCCAATTTATTTTACGTCTATCTGCATAGTCCTTAAATGCATAGAATTTATTTTCGATTTGCTTATCAATATTTTTACTGATACCTTTTCTTTCTCCACCTTTAGTTTCAATTATCCAAACATTTCTATTTTTCTTTTTGACTATATAGTCGGGATAAAATAGATATTCTTTGCTTAGATTATTACCATAAATAATTGATAGATATTGCCTACCTGTATCTCCGTTTTTATAGTACCAATCTACATCATCTCTACTTTCAAGATAGTTTTCTAAGAGTTGTTCAGAGGTTGATCTAAACCCTGATGTTGTCATAGAGGTGTTATATTCTTTATAAGCATTTTTTTCATACTCGACTACTTTTGTTTCATATGGAAGATACTTATAAAAATCTTCTAAAGGCAATTTCCACTTTTCAGTTTTCTTATCCAAGATTTGCATTTGTCTTGCAATTGCAGCTAGATCTAAAAAGTCATCTCTAAGTTTATAGGCATTGTTTATCATAAAAGCATACCACTCACGATTAGAAAGATTTAATAACTTTTTTCTTGATGGTATATTTTTATAGAAAAGATGTTGAAGAATTGCCCTCATTTTGTTAGATGGCACACCCGTCACTTTTTTAATCATATCAACTGCATGCAAACAATCAATTCCATGATCGTGAGTTGAGACTTCATAAGCTATTGCCCTATTTTTACCTTGCTTTTCATCAACTATATCTTTGAGTTTTATAAACTTACCAGTCCTAAAGGTAGATATAACTTTTGTTCCCACTATAAAACCATAAGACTCTAATAGTTTTTCATTATCCTTTTTAATGTTGGTTAGTTTATATTTGTCTTTAAAATAGTCATAAGCTCTATCTATAACTAGTACTTCATCTACAAACTGATAGTCTTTATTTCTAAATTCTTTTACAAGTTCAAAATCTTTGCACTTGTCTTTTAAAAACAACCTCTTAACCTCATAAGCGTTTCCACCCTGTATAACAGATTCTTTATATTTTTCATCGAATGTATAGAGGAAACAAAAATCTAATAGGTCGTTGTCATAGTGCCTTGCTCTTGGCATTCTTCTTATGCGTCCTATTGTTTGTGTTTCAAAGGTTTCTGTCATGTTTTCACGAAGTTTAACAAGTATCTTTGCTCTCGGACAATCCCAACCAGTTGATATGGCTTGTTTCATAATCAAAAAGTTTGATTTTGAGTCTTCCTCTGTAACATCAAGTGTATTTATTTTCTCCTCACTTAACCATTTAGAAAGCATTTTATTTTTATAGGTGTAACTCATGTTTGTTAGATGTTCTTCTACAAAAGTAACTAAGGACTCACTAATATCTGGAAATTGTATAATTACTAGGGGATTAATTTCCTCTCCTATCTTCTCATACTCGACTTTAATTTCTTTTCTCTTTTCATCGGCTTTTTGTATTAGATAAATAGCTTCACTTTCAAGGTCATCCATCTCGTCAGCTTCAAGACTAGGGTTTATATAAAGTGTCTTTGTTATTAGACCAGAATTTATTACCTCTTCTTCTGGTATTTCGTAAAATTCTGCCATCGGATTTTTGACAGTTGTTGCCGATACTCGTATCTCTCTATCTGAATTAAGGGCAAACAAAATATCGTCTGCTTTTGATGTGTTATTCAAATGCTCCTCGTCAATAATTGTGATAAAAGAAAGTTGCTCTCTATGTGCTTCTGCAATTCTTTCAAAAAGATTTTTCTTTTCACTATCTTTAAGGGCATTATTATTTTTATTGGTTATCATTTCCCAGTTTATAAAATAGGTATAACCTCCCTTGAAACCTTGTAGAAGAGCATCGTGTATATTAGCAGATTTTGCATGAGGAATAAATTCGTCCATTTTATCTTTTGACTGCTCCTCTAAATCTCCCTTACCTGGAGTAAGCCAGACAAATACCTTATTAGGGTCCTGCCACAAAAGATAGTCATAGATATAAGAAAGTAGAATTATTGTTTTGCCAGACCCCGTCGGACTTTTTAAAATGATTTTTCTTTTTGCATTTGGATCTGTTGTTTTATCCAAAAGATAATTTTTGGCATCTGTTTGAAAATTAAATAAATCTAACATCATAATTCGTTCACCTCTCTTAATTCTTCTGTGAAATAGTAGTCTGGAATAGTAACAACTTCAAGTTTCCTTTCCTCGATAATATCCTTGATTTCATTAGTTAGTAATATGAATGATGTAATATATAAGATGCCATTTTCTTACATTTCAGAAAGTGCTATATTTAAGTCTTCATCAGATAAAATAATTCTTCTACTATTCCCATCAATCTCGCACATATTTTCAAGCTTCACCATTTCCTTGATATAATCAAGAAGCTTAGAAGATAAAATCTCCTCATCTTCTGAAAGTTTTGGTATAAATTCTGTTTTATAATATTTAAGGTTATGAGGTAGTTGTTCTTGGATATTCTCCATTCTTTGATAAGTAATTTTTTCGCAAATATTATTTTCATTGTTTGTACAAAGGATATATTTCCTGTTTCCACCATCTTCTTTATTAAGCTGCATAACTGCATGACCTGTCGTTCCGCTTCCCTCTCATGTCAAGCGACTGACACAAAATATATTGTCTATATTTATCCAGCAAAAAGAGAGTGATTCCCCACTCCCTCTTGCGTCTATTTCCATATGATTTTTTGAACTATACTACCTTCACAGATAACTAAGTCAACATACTTTTCCATAAGTTCTCGTGTAAGTTCATTATCTGTTACTACTTCTATTTCATTAGAAGATAGTTTTATCTTTTCTTCAATCCTATCATTTTCATTATCTATCTGGTTTTTACTTTCTACAAACTTAACTTTCGTCATTTTACCAAGCTTATATTTTTCAAAATCAGACATCTTTTTTGCCTGAAGCTTCTCTATCTTCTTCTCTATATCTTTAATATTTATTTTTTCTTTGGGCTTTACTTCTGCTTCACCATATTTCTCTTTAATAAGTGCAAGTACCTGATTCTCTAACTTATCTACTCTTAAATTTCTATGTTCTACATTATTACACTTGCAGATCCTACAATGAAAATACTTGTGTACTCTCATACTTCCATCTGGTCGTTTAAACTTTGATTGAGTAAGTCCCAGAATATGATTACAAGTGGGACATCTTGCAAATCCTTGTAATGGCGATTTTGTCCTCCAAGGATAATCTGTATTCTTTCCTTTTAAGAAGCTATTCTTTTCTTTAATTTCTTGAACCTTATAAAACTCTTCTCTTGAGATAATAGCTTCATGATGATCATAAACTCTACCCCATTCTTCTTTAGGATTAAATTTAAAACTGCCAGAAGTCAATACCGACTTCTCTTGCATATTGAAGACATAAGTACCTGTATAATTTTCATTGGATAAAATATCTACCACTGTACCATTTGTCCATGTTGGTGCATCTCTTGTATCTGATGACACTATATTATATTCATAATCCATATTGGTAAGTTCTTTTTTACGCTCGTTTGGTGTTGGTATATTCTCTTCATTCATAACTGCTGCAATCTTTCTTGATGCAAGTCCTGTAAGTGCTAAGTCATATACCTTCTTCACAATCCAGGCTGTTTTTTCATCAATAATGATGTTGTGCTTATCATCTGGATTTTTCATATAACCAAAAGGTGGACTCCAAGCAAGAAACTTTCCTTGCTTCTTAAGTTCAGTAGTAACTGTCTTTATTTTCTGAGAAATATCTTTTGTATAGAAATCATACAACAAACCTTTAAACTGAATATCAAGGTCTGTTCCGTTTCCTTTTTCCCTAGCACTATCGTAGCCATCATTAATCGCAATAAACCTAATACCAAGAAAAGGAAAAATATTCTCCAGATAATCACCAAGTGAAATATAATCTCTCATAAACCTCGATAAGTCTTTTACAATGATGACATTGATTTTACCATTCTTAACTTCCTCAATCATTCTTTGAAAAGATGGTCTTTTCTCATTTGTTCCGGTATATCCGTCATCAATATATTCTTCTCTTTGGAAGCTTTTAAATTCATCATTTCTATCCAGAAAATCATTCAGGAAATACCTTTGATTAATGATACTTTTTCTCTCATCTTTCTTCATCTGATCTTCTACAGATAATCTGATATAAAGTGCAATTTTACTCATCATTTACGCCTCCCATCAAACTATCCATATTAAATTTAAAGATTATTTCAAAGTTATGATTGCCATAAACAATTATCTTCTCTACTAAACTATGAATTAAATCAGCTGGTAATTTTTCAACTTTTTTTGCTGAAAATACATCCTTAATCCCACTTAATAGCTATTTTTTATCTCTTTCAAGGTCTTTTACAACCTTTTCAACCGAAATAACTTCACTATTTATTGTTGCAATATGGCTAAGAGCAATCTCTCTTTTAAGGCTATATTCTTCTCTATCAATCTTACCTAAGCTATATTCTTCATAAGCTTTTTGAATTAGTAGTTCTTCCTTTTGAAACCTAATTTTAAGCTTTGAAATATCTTCGTTTAGCTTACCTATACTTTCGGAAAATCTTTTAGAAACTCTTTCTATCAGCTTTGCCTTACTTGTAGCCTTAGTAATAAACTCGGCTACCTTTTCAGACATTGCTTTATCAAGTTCTCTTTCCATAATAAATACTCTTACTTCATTATCTATCTTGCCTGTACAAGTATCATTTTGAAATGAGTAATAAAACCTATCATGGTTTATTCCATAAATTCTGGTTCTTCGGTAAAGCTCCTTACCTGTTGCATTATTGAAAATCAATCCCTTATATCTATTTTCATAATCTCTCTCAAAGTTATGCATTTCGGCACCAAAAGCATTATTCTTTAATCTCTCTGCTCGTCCTTGCAGCACTTTTTTAAAGTACTCTTTTGAGATAATAGGTTCATGAGCATTTTTATATATAATATGCTGACTTTCATCCACATACTGTTGCTTTATTCCTTTTGCAAGATTTTGTTGCTTAACACCTTGTACTAAAGTGCCTGTATAAGCTCTGTTAGTAAGCATTTTAGAAATAGTAGCTTTATTCCACTGTGGATCACCATCTTGTCTATAAATTCTACCTGTTTTGCAATAGACCATTCCAGTCGCATAACCCTTTGTATTAAAGTGTTTTGCAACCTCATATTGACTTTTCCCCTCAAGTTTCAATCGGAACATTTCTTCAACAATGAACCTAACATTTTCATC
Source organism: Sneathia sp. DSM 16631 (assembly GCF_014892235.1). Classification (NCBI taxonomy): domain Bacteria; kingdom Fusobacteriati; phylum Fusobacteriota; class Fusobacteriia; order Fusobacteriales; family Leptotrichiaceae; genus Sneathia; species Sneathia sp. DSM 16631. The sequence goes on from NZ_JADBHL010000004.1 coordinate 40,854, forward strand.
AACTGCTAATTTCTGTCCCTCTTTTAATTTCAATACCTTATATACATAGGGCGGAACAGAACCAATAAAATATCCGTTTCTTGCCCTATTATGCTTACTTGTCTTTATTTTTACCGAAATATCTTTAGCATACATATCGTTGACGATATTCTTAAGAGTTACTTCAAATGATTTCTTAGAATCTAAATCCTTAACAGTATCAACCTTATCATTAACAGAAATAAACCTTACTCCCAAGAACGTAAATACATTATCTATAAGTCTTCCCATCTCAAGATATTCTCTTCCAAGTCTTGATAAGTCTCTTATAATAATACAATTAATTCTTTTTTCACGAATATCTTGCATCATCTCTTGAAACTGTTGTCTTTCAAAATTTGTTCCACTATATTCATAATCTATGTAGATATTTACGACTTTGATATTTTCCTTTAGAGCATACTCTTTACAACAAAGCACCTGTGTTTCGATAGACGATGATTTCTCACGCCACTCTTCTTTTCTTTCACTGGATAATCTTGTATATACTCCAGCTTTATAAAATACTTTTTGTGCTTGTTCTTCGTTTTTTCTTATATATCTTTTGGAAGTCCTTGCCATTAACAAACACCTCCAACTGCAAGCTTAGGTTCAACTTTTTCTAACTGCTCACCAAATAACTTGCCCATTGATATTAATCTTGCCTTATGTGTATCCTTAGCTTTAGCCTTATCACTATACACCATTGCTTGAAGTAGATTTACTGCTTCAATATTGTTGAAGACAAAGTTAATTGCATTATCCTCTCCTATCTCAATACGATCTATAAAAGACACTAAAGACAATCGATTCAATTCATCGATTACAGGATTAGGAACTATCTCAGAAACGAAACTACCTTTATCGTTTATCTTCATTTTCAGTTCATCTACGATATTTTGCTTTGTAATAATTTGTTTCTCAATTTCTCTAATCTTGATAAGATAATTTTTTTCTAAATCGTTCAAATTCTTCAGTCGTTATAAGTTATTCTTCTAAATCCATATAAAGAGAAAAGAGATTGTCTAAGTCTTTCATACTTCTTTTTTTCTGCATTTAATGACTCAAAATCAACCTTTAATGTAAACTTTGAAACATCTATTTCGCTAACTTTTTTTAAGTAGCTCATTGTACTTAGATAGATATTCATTTAATGCATGAATAGTTGCATGAGTAACATAGTCTTCTTTTACACTATGTCTTGAACACTCTCCAGTATTGTTATATTCAGAGCAAATATAGAAAATCTTGTCTCTTACTTTTCGCCTGATCATAGGACTTTCACAATCTTTACAATAAAGCATACCTGATAATATATATGGCTTATCTTTAGATTGTTTCACATCACGAAGTAGCATTTTATTTGCAAGTGCAAAGATGGATTTTGAGACTATGCTTTCATGAGCATTTTCTATTGCTATCCAGTCTTCTTTTGAAACATCTACTTCATGCTTTGATTTATAATTTAATTTTGTTGTTTTTCCTTGTTCCAGGACACCAATATAAACCTTATTTGAAATAATACGGTTTACCATCTTAGCATCCCATTTTGCTTTTTTCACAACAAAACCAATATTGAAGTTATCACCATTATTTTCTTTGTGCTTTGATGGTGTGACTGTTCCAATACTGTTTAGAAAGTCGGCAATAGCCTTTGAGGAATATCCCTCTATTTTCATATTTAATATTCGCTCAATGATATGAGCTACTTCTGTATCAACTACAAGCTGATGTTTGTTTTTATCATCTTTCTTATATCCAAAAGGAGCAAATGATCCAATAAACTCACCATTCTTTCTTTTCACTTCTTTTGATGATTTCACTTTCATAGAAATGTCTCTACAATAACTGTCATTTATAAAATTTCTAATTGGAAGTATTAAATGTGTATCGCTAATATCCGCATTATCACTATCATAGTTATCATTTACAGATATGAAGCGAATACCTTTTTCAGGAGATATCTTTTGAAGATACTTACCTGACTCTATATAATCTCTGCCGAAACGAGATAAGTCTTTTACCATAATGATAGAAAACTTTCCTTTATTCAGGTCATCAATCATATTCTTAAAATTTGGACGCTCAAAATTAGAACCACTATATCCATCATCTATATATTCAAAAGATAGATCTATGTTCTTTTCTTTAGCGTAAGATTTGATTATTTGTCTTTGATTTGAAATAGAGTTGCTTTCATTACTGTCTCCGTCTTCTCTTGAAAGACGAAGATACATACACGCAGTATTTCTCATAACAATCCTCCTAAAATGATATTTTGGCAAATAGTCATTTTGGGAGATTACTTCTACCACCTATATTTTACCGCACCCTATTTCTCTTTGTCAGCCCCTCAAATTCTGACACAGGATTTACATAGATACATCTCAACAATATCCAGTAAACCAAGCTTTTCACTTTCGCTTGTAGAGTAGGTTATTTTTTTAGAATAATCATCGGCTATTTGCTTCTTATCCTTATCTTTCTTAACTTCTTTTTTCTTATTCATAGTCTTAACCTCACTATTTTTATAATAAGTTTTATGACATTGGTAGGTGCATTGGCTGCTACATTGGAATCTCACCACCGCACCTTATTAAGACGAGCCAGCTTAAACTATTGAAGTATCATTATCACCATTCGTATCACAGAGATAGATTGCCACACCTATCCTTTATGTATTCCTATTTATCGCTCTTTTTCTTTTATCCTTGGCACTTACCAGTATTCATTTAAACCAATTTCTCAGCAGAAAAGTCTTGGCGTAAGTCATAATTCTCCACAAATGGATAACGTCACACCTTGGTCTATTCAGTTATCAAAGATCAATTAGCTTTCTGCTATGTAGGATTCTTTGCTTAATAACGGAATAGATTTTCTCTTCTACCTCAAAAGCAAAAGGATAAATTTCCCCTACACTTTAATAGTGAAAATTTATCCATCTTGGTAACCAGATTTATGAAATTTTTAAAAAGAAAAGCACCTATAAAATTTTATAGATGCAAATTTTAAAAGTTATTTATTTTTACTAAATGGCTTTGTATATTGATTAATTATCTGATAACCATTTAACTTGAATGAATTTAATAATTTTACAACTTCTTTGTTATTCCCAAAGACTCCATTTTTGACAACCCCTTCTGCAAACCCTCTTATTGCGTGTGAAAATTCATCCAATAATTCAGGTGTCATAATTCTCATATCTGGACTAGGTGATGCCTCAGTTTGGAAAGTATCACTGTTATGAATCATAATCGGAATATATTTTTCTCCAAGTATATAATGATTCTTAAACCATTGTATCGAACTAAGTAACTGTTCACAGTCATATTTTGAAATTAATTCTGTTGTCGTTCTATTCTTACATTCAATAATTACATATTCAGAATTTGAAAATGCTAGTAAGTTATCAGGAGCTTCTCCTCCAAATTGAACTTCTGGGCGAGATGATGCAATACCTATAACTAATGCTATCTCATTGAGTGCTTTTTCAAATCGTTTCGCAGGATTGTCTGAAAATTTTAAATCTTCTAATATAGCCGATACATGTAGAATATATTCATTGGCATTTAATCCATTTTTTTCAATATATTTTATAATAAAGCTAGATTGTCCATTATTTGTACTAGTTAATTTTGAAAATTGGATTCCCTTAATTGGTTTTAAAACCATAGAATTAAGGTTTCTTGCTGAAAGTAATATTTCCTGTGCCATAGCCGGATTACTGAAGTTCTTATATTCAGCCATATACTGCATCAACAACCCTTTAGTTTTGTTATCATTTGTTTTATTCTTTTCTTGCTCTATAATCGAAAAACTTTCCTCATAATTTTCTAAGCATTCTTTTTCAAAAGCCTTCCGCGTCGCAAGAATCAAAGAATCTACATTACCAGATTTATTGTACACAACATTAGATAAATTAGATTTACTAGCAGAAATCCACTCTGGGTTACGCTCAAACATATAATTAGTCAAATCAAAAATATTTTTTATAGTAGGACTTGGTGTAGATTCCATTAGTTGTTCCCATAGTTGCTGAGAAAGATTCCATTGCTCTAGTGTTGCTGAACTAAAAAATTCTTTACCATGTTGATTTACAATTACATCAGCTAGTTTTTCTCCCATCAATACTATTGAACAGAAATCATTATTTGATCTAACCCCTCTACCCATTCCCTGTTCAATTTTCTGAATTTGTTCTCTACACAATCTGTTGTCATTTGGATTCATCCCTTGTATTGCTAAATCATACTCACTCCGTATACTTGGTAATCCATCAACAACAAGCATTCGGCAAGCATCATCTGGTAAGTCAATTCCATCATACTTGTTTACTAGAATCGTAATTCCCGTGAATTCTCCACTTTTTAATTTATCAACACCACTTTGTATATTATTTTCATTTGATGAAAGAATTTGACTAGGACTTATATCACTCCAAAAATTAGCTCTATCAAAAGATGGTACAATAACTACAACATTATGTTGCTTAGCAATATTACAAATTTCATTTTTTATCTCTTCATTTGTTATCTTAGCATTTAAATGTTTAGGAAAAATTATGAGCCTTTCACCAATATCATTTGCCTTTTCAGGTGTAATAATATTTGAAAGTTCTTTTTTGTTTAATCCAATACTAGATACAAATACACTATCATCCGCTAGTGTCGCACTCATAAATATCCTACGCTGAGCTTCTTCAAAACTAGTTATTTTATTTATAGGAGTACCTTTTAACGTTATTTCGACCCTACGAGCAGAAATAACACAATTAGCTGTTTTCCAATTATCACGCATCAATGGAAGATTAAACAATACGAATGGTTCATCCTTATAATCTTCATCAGAAATACTATTATATATTTTTTGACATTCTTTTTGCCAAATCCAAAACGGAACCAAGTAACTATATCTCGGATCATTTCTATCTTTTATATCACAAAAATTTTGACTTTCATTGACTTCTGTATAATTAGATACATATGAAATTATTTTTTTATATAAATCATGATTAGATTCAATAGTTATTGTGTGTTGCCTTTCTATCGTATCTAAACAAGCGTGTACATCATCGATTATGATACTACCAATTTTAACATTATTACTTGAGCGTAACCCAAACATGCTTTTACCATTAATTAATTTGTGTATATTTGTTACTAAAATTGCTTTATTATGCTTGAAATAATAATCTTCTTCACCTTTCGCACCTTCATTATCATAAGCAACCCTAATCCCTAGCTTTATTGCTTCGTCACAAACTTGCTTCATTAAAAAATTATCTGGAACAATATACACTGCAGGACCTTTTCCTTCGTTTAAACAACTCTGTAAAATTGTTAACCCCACAACAGTTTTTCCACTTCCAGTGTTCATTTTTATTATTGTGTTTTTTTCATTTCGTTTATCAAACCACTGCTTCCAAACTTCTGTTTGAACATCACGAGGATACCCATAGCTTTTATCCTTTGCAGGCAATGCCATAAAAATATCTCTTGGTTCTATAGATGCTTGGTTAGAAGAAGATTTCAATTTTGAAAAATTAATAGCCATATTATCCCCTCTCTTTTATAAATAATACAAATTAAAACTCTGTATTTTTAAAATTTATTTTCTGAATACATGATATAATTATACCATTTTTAAACATATTTTTCCATTCTAGCAAATTAAAAGGAGCCGATAGATTTTATCTTCCTAGCTCCTTTAAGTTAATATTACCTAAAGTCTTTCAGCAATTCTCTTAACGTGTCCAATATCTTATTTCTTCTCTTTATGAGAGCTGTATGAGATATTTTTTTAGTTTCAGCTACTGAGCGAATAGTTTCATCATTGAAATAAAGCCTATCAATGATTTCTCTTTCTTCATCATTTAATTTTGATAGTGCATCTCGTACTGCCTCTATCATCATTTGTGTCTGAACAATCTTATCTACATCAAAGCCTTCGTCAACGATGCTATCTTCAAAATGTCCATCATGGTCAAAAGAAGAAAATCGAGTAGGGACTAAAATGTAGCCCCTCTCACACCACTGTACGTGCCGTTCGGCATACAGCGGTTTAATTCAAATAATAATCCAAACAACTTTGAAGTCCTCGCTTTGCTAGGATTTCTTTAGTTATATGGCATAATCCTGTTGTTTTGGCTACCAATTGATAATGGTCTCCAAATCCTGCTGACTGTTTTGCCATCCACATCGGTGTTCCGAGTTTTCATAAACCCCATATTCGCTTTTCTCTTGTTTTCCGCTGTTTCCATATGATTATTCTCATTCTTTTCCTAAGGTGCTCATCTATCCTTTCCAATGCACGTTTCATATTTCCTAACCTAAAATAGTTTATCCCACCTCTAATTACTTGATTTATTCTATTGATTCTATAAGTCATTGGTATTGCCCAACTTCTCTTTGTTAACTGTTTCAGTTTCCTCTGAAATCTTTTAACTGAATCTTCGTGCGGTCTTGCTTTCCATTCTGTTTTATCTTTCCAAAAGCCTTAATTCCCTTGGATTTGTGATTTTGGATTTTGTTGCATTTACTTTTAGTCTTAGTTTCTTTTCTATCCATTTTGTTACTGACGCCATTACTCTATTAGCTTATGCGTTACTTCTTACTGTAATTATGCAATCATCTGCATATCTCACAAAGTTTAGTCCTCTTGCCTCTAGTTCTTTGTCTAATTCATTCAGCATTATATTACTTAAAAGTGGTGATAGATTTCCTCCTTTTGGTGTTTCCTTAGTCGTCTCTTCATATTTCCCTTTTACCATTACTCCTGCATTAAGGTATTTCCTAATTAGTGACTCTGTGTCTGGGTCGTTTATGAGATTATGAACTAGGGTCATAAGTTTATCTTGTGGAACATTATCAAAGAACTTCTCTAGGTCAATATCTACAACATAGATATTTCCGCCATTGAAATACTCAAGTAATTTAACTATCGCTTGCTGTGCTCTGCGATTTGGTCTAAAACCGTAACTGTTATCACTAAAGTGTGGTTCTGCTATCGGTGTTAGTACCTGTGCAATTGCTTGTTCTATTACTCTATCTACTATTGTCGGTATTCCAAGATTTCGTACACCACCATTTGGTTTAGGTATTTCTACTCTTTTAACTGGTTTTGGTTTATACTTTCTTTGTTTAATCTTGTCTTTAATTTCTACCCAGTTATCCTTAAGATATTGATCTATTTCTTTGGTAGATATTCCATCTACTCCTCCTGCACCTTTATTTGCTTTTACTTTATTTAGTGCTACAAGCATTTTCCCACTGCTGAGTATATGTTCTAGTAGTTCTGCCATTTGGATTGTCTCCTTTCTTTGTTATGCTCTGTATCCTCATACTCCTATCTCCTGTGAAAATTTCTCGCCGTTACGTCTTTGGTACTATTCTCTTGTCAGATATGGATACATACTTTTGCAAGTCTATTTGACTTTGAATTATTTAACCCTTCGCTCCACCTCTATTACAAATGTTTCAATACTACTATGGCTTTTGCTGACTTCTCACTATTAGTTGTTACTACTACTTCGCTAGTGAGACCTCACGGGATAAGTCATCAATCTTCTCTTGTCTAACTGCCTAATTTACTTATATGGGTTACGATTGTCTTTTGGACTTCACGACTTTATGCCCGTTTATCCGCCATACAAGTTTCTGTTCGTCAAGCTACAATTTCGCTATCCCTTCTTCTCACCTATACCTCACGGTACAAACCTTGGGAGTTGCTATGAGGTTCGCTGACAATTACGCCCTACGTGGACTTTAACCACAGATTGATGACATGCCCGTCATACATAAAATGGGCTATAACCTAGTAAAAACTAGGCTATAGCCTATTTATATTCTAAAAAACTGTCAAACTCGAGATTTTATATACAAATTATATTATTTTTTTGTTTTAACCCCCAACAAAATTTTAGATTAAATAGTTTAATATATGCTTAAATCATGATATAATCTATATTATTCATTAGAAAGGATATAATCATGTTTATAGAACCTCAAATAAAATTTATAGAAAATTCTTGTACTAAAGATGAAAAAATAGAAATAAATATAGCGTGTATATTGGAGAAACAAATGATATATGTAGAAGAACTGAACAACATTATGAAGTTTTAAAAAAGAATAATAATTCTTGGCAAAAAAATCTCAATAATGCTGGTTTATACATAATAGGTCACGAACATTTCAATAAATCATTAACATTAGATATAGAAAATAAATTAATGCTTTATTTAACTTCAATAGATACTGTTGAAAATGTTTGTAATGGTAGAGGTAATCCTCAAAAAGAATACTATACATCAGATGAATTCCCTGATATTTTTAGTGACATTTGGAATAAATTGCATGAATACAATAAAGATCTATTTATTGATAAAAATATTATTGAATCTTCTGCACTATTTAAAGCTTCTCCATTTCATAAACTAACAGAAGAACAACTTAAGATTAGAAATAATATATTAGAAAAATTAGATATAATACTAGCTGATAAAGAAGCAAAAAATAAGCTAATTTTTGTTGAAGGTAATCCTGGAACTGGTAAGACAGTATTAAATAGTAGTATATTCTATGAATTGGTTCTTAGAAACAAAGAAATTAATGAAAATATAGAAAATGGTAAAACACTAAATGTTTGTATGCTCGTTAATCATGATGAACAACTAAAAGTATATGAACAAATAATTGAAAAATTATGTAAAGACTTCGGTAAAGTTCTTAAGCCTATTAAATTTTTAAATTACGCAAAAGATAAAACAGATTTAGTTGATATCGTATTTGTTGATGAAGCTCATCTTCTTTTAACTCAATCAACACAAGGGTATAATAAGACAAATAAAAAATGTAATAATATGTTAGAAGACATTGTAAAAAAAGCTAAAGTTACTATTGCTATGTTTGATGAAAATCAAATGCTTACAACCGAACAATATTTATCTGATAGTGACATTAATAAATTTAGAAATATGTCTGAATTTCCAGTAATACATTTAAAGACTCAATTAAGAATAAATAGTTCCAAAGAAGTTCTTGATTGGATAAATAATTTTATTGAAAACGGTATAATTAATGAATTACCTACTAACTTAGGTAATTATGAAATAAAGTTCTTTGACACTCCAGATAAACTTGATGAAGCTATTAGAAATAAGGCAAATAATGATAAGACTAAATTATCTAGACTTATAGCTACATATGACTGGAACTATAATTTTAAGAATAAAGATATTTCTATGGTAGCAGAAGAAGCTAGTAAATATAATTGTGTAAATATAGGTGACTGGCATATGCCATGGAATAATGTTATACCTCATAAATCAAGCAATAAAAATGATGCATGGGCTGAACAAAAAGAAACAATAAATGAAGTTGGTTCTACATTTACTATACAAGGTTTTGATCTAAATTATGCTGGTGTAATATTAGGACCATCAATTAAATATGAAAATTGGAAAATAGTGTATGACACTTCAAAAAAAGTATCTCGTAAAATGACAGAAAACCGTACAACTACTAAGAATGTAAAACAAAGTTTTGCTGAAATATTTTCTAAAAACGAATTAAGAATCCTTATGACACGTGGTGTTAATGGATTATACATTTATGCATGTGATGAAAACTTGAGAAACTATTTAATGAAACTTCAAAAAAAATAAGAAGTGTGTCCTATACTAAAACTTGTATGTCAAAAAGACGATAGAGTTTTTAATTTCTATCGTCTAATACCTTTTTAAATCTTTTTTGACCAATATATTTTTAATAATTTAGAAAATATTATTTGTACAATTGCAACTATCATTAACGCTAAAAAGGCTTCATAACTTACATACGCTACAATTAAAGAAACAATTACAATAATCATTGAAAATATAGGTATTATATTTTCTCCTGACTTCATCTTTATTAATATCACTCTTTCATCTGTTTCTTTAATATACATCTTTTCCAATATATCTTTATTCCTATATGCTTTAATAAACATTGACATATAGAATACACATGCTAATTCAATTCCAATAAAAAATCCTACTACATAATCTGTCATATATTCTTTTAATGGAAATTTATATTTTAAATAAAAATTGCCAATAACAACTGCAAGTAAGGCTAGTATACATAATAATAATAAAATATTAATTCTAAATCCTATTTCTTTTTTATATTTTTCTAATTTGTTCATATTAATAATCATCCTCCTATATACTAAATATTTCTTCAATACTCATATCAAAAAACTTAGCAATTTTAAAAGCCAACGGCAGTGACGCTATATATTTTCCAGTTTCAATGGAAGTTATGGTCTGTCTTGTTACTCCAACTTCATTTGCCAATTCTTCTTGAGTTATTTTATGTTGTTTTCTTAATTGAGAAATTGTATTTTTCATTTTTTTCCTCCAATAGCAAGCTTGCTTTACATATATAGTATAGCTTGCTTTACTTTTTTTGTCAAGCGTGCTTTGCTTTTTTTACTTTTATACTCGAAAATAATTATGAGTAAAGAAATGGATAAAAATAAAGAGCAACTATTAAGAATTTCTTAATAGTTCACTAGATCGATATTCCGTCATTGAAATTAGATATGAAGATGAAAATATTTGGTTAACTCAAAAGATGATGGCAGCTCTTTATAATGTAAGTGTATCGGCAATAAATCAGCATCTAAAAAAAATATTTAACGATAATGAACTAGACGAAAATTCAGTTATTAAGAAATACTTAATAACTGCAAATGACGGAAAATCATATAACACAAAACACTATAACCTACAAACAATTATTGCAGTAGGGTTTAAAGTAAATAATGAACGTGCCGTCCAATTTAGAAAGTGGGCAAACCAAATTGTAAAAGATTTTACAATTAAAGGGTGGGCAATGGATGATGAAAGACTCAAGAATTCTGGCACAAAACTTACCAAGGATTATTTTGAAAAATTACTTGTAAAAATTCGTGAAATTAGATTATCTGAGAGAAGATTCTATCAAAAAATCACAGATATTTATGCCACATCTTTAGACTATGACCCATCTGCAAAAGCAACAAAAAGATTTTTTGCAGCTATTCAAAATAAATTGCACTACGCAATTCACGGAAAAACTGCAGCTGAATTAATTGTAGATAGAGCTAATCACAAAACTAAAAATATGGGACTTACAACTTGGGAAGGATCACCAGATTCAAAAATTCATAAATATGATGTAGTCGTTGCAAAAAATTATCTAAACGAAAAAGAATTAAATCAAATGCAAAGAATAGTATCTGCTTATTTAGACATGGCAGAAATGCAAGCAGAAAGACATATCCCGATGACAATGGAAGATTGGGAAAAAAGATTAAATGGATTTTTACAATTATGGGATAAAGAAATTTTAAATGATGCTGGAAAAGTATCTGCAGCTCTTGCTAAAAAACACGCAGAGAGTGAGTTTGAAAAATATAGAATTATACAAGATAGACTCTACAAGAGTGATTTTGATAAGTTCCTAGAACTAGAGGATAATACTAAAGATTTAGAAAAATAAATTGATAGGGCAGGCCTTAACGGAATGCCCCATTTTAGCATATACACTTATAACTAAGCTAAATAATCAAACTCATCACTAAGTAGGCTAATATTATCATTATCCATATACTCTTGGTATAACTTATCTAATACTTCTTCATCATTGATTCCTTTTTCAAAACTAATTAATGCTTTTATAAAGCCTTCATAGTTTTCAGTTGCCATGCTTTTTATAATATTCTTCATTTCTTCATAACACATAGTATACCTCCATTTCAACTTAATAATCAGATGCATTTTATATTTTAAAAATAGGATAAGAAAATACATTATATTTATTTAATGCTAATTCAATAGCTTTAGCCATTTCATATGCAAGGTTTACTGGAACTGCATTTCCTATCATCTTATAGGCATCATTTAAATTTGTATAATAGAATTTAAAATCATCTGGAAATCCTTGTATTCTTGTTCATTCTTTAACAGATAATCTTCTATATAATTCTTCTTCCCCTGGTTCAAATATTTGCTTGTTCATTCCAGTCACGTACTCTATTTCTACTCATAAATATTGGGGAATATGAACCTATAAAATATTCATGATTTGAGAAATTACAATTATCTCCATTAGTTTTATTTTTTTCTAATGCTAGAATTGCACTATTTTTTAGATCATAAATTGCATCTCTAAAAGTCAATTTATAATCATAGGGTTTAGGTGGCAAATTAAACTTAATATTTAAATCTTTTCTAAATCCAACATAAAAGACTCTTTTTCTATCTTGTGGAACACCATAATCACTTGCATTTAACAAATGAATAAATACATCATATCCAGCTTCTTCAAATTGAGAAACTATATTTTTTTACTGCATCATTATGTATTTTTGCCATCATTCCTTTTACATTCTCTCAGCAAGTAAAAATTTAGTTTTTTTATCTTTTAAAATTCTTATATACTGATAAAACAATTGCCCTCTAGGATCATTAATTCCTTTAAGTGCACCAGCTTCACTCCATGATTGACAAGGTGGTCCTCCTATAATCCCATCACAGTCTGGAAATTCATCAGAAGGTATTTTACATATATCACCTTTTATCAATTTTGTTTCATGATTTTTTCCATATGTTTCCCAAATAGATTTATCAAATTCATTAGCTGCCACTATCTCATAACCAGCCTTTTGGAATCCTAAATCAAGTCCTCCTGCTCCTGAAAACAAACTGATTAACCTCATCCTTTATCTACTTTATTTCAAAATATTTTATATTACAATTATATCATTTAAGACGTTCTTTTAACAAGATTTTATATATAAAATGATGACCAATATTTTTAATTTTAAATAAAAAATGCCACCTCATATGATTTATTTCATATTAAAGATAGCATTTTTACTAACAATTTTTAGGCTTTATTGAACATAACCATTGATATATTCTCTTAGTAAGTATCCATAGTAATATTCCAATAATGGTTAGTAAAACTCCAACAGTTAAAGAAATGATTAGGTCAGGGTAAACTCCTAAACTAATGCTAGCATTATTTAACCAATGTAAGTCTATTTTCAATAATTCAAATATGAATTTCACAATACTCAAAAATATTGTAAGTGGACCACTAATTATGAAAGCCCACGCAGTTATTCCTGTTACAGGAAATATTACTAACCAAATACATGTAGCTATGATATACCACATACACCACTTTAAACTTTTCATACTTATCTCCTTTTTTTATTTTTTCCTACCCAACTTTATTTACAAGACTCTTAACTAAGTCCTTATCTTCTATCTTCGTAATTCCAAAACTCTTTTTACCAGCATCTTTGATGGAAGCACCATGAAAATCCGTAGTAGTTTTTTGAGCATTAAATTTTGCTATATCTTTTAAGGTATTGATATCCACATAATTGTCAATCAAGATTATTTCTTTCTTAGCCTTCTGGATAAGTCCCACAATAAATCTAAATGCATCATATATTTGCCCATCGAAAAATATATTTTACTTTTCAGCTTCTTATCTTTTTCCAATTGTTTTAACTCCACTCTGTCAATACGAGCGAACATCTCTCCGTTAGAAAGCAAAAAGTTTCTCATCTCCACAAAACTATTTATGATTTTAATGCTTACTTCCACTGCTACTTCACTTTTAAGTACAACAGAAAGTATAGCAATACCTTGTTCTGTAAATACATATGGCATATATCTTCTACCGTCATAATTATTATTGAAACTTGAGCTTCCATTTTGGAATCTCAAGTTTTTTATTTCTTTTGCTCTATAATTGAAACCATATCTCTAAAATAAACACCTAATTTGGTTCTGATACGATATAAAATATCCATGCTTACAAACTCTCCTCTACACATTTAGATATAGTCACAGGAGATAATTTACAAGCATTCTCCAAATTTTTCTTATTCATATTTTTATCTATTTTATAACATTCCCAGTTCTGTAAATATATATGGCATATATCTTCTACCGCCATAATTATTATTGGAACTTGAGATTCCATTTTGGAATCTCAAGTTTTCATATTCTTCTTCTGTTAATTGAAAATAAAAATGTTTTGGGAATCTATCATTACTTGCTTACAAACTTTCTACAATCCATTATAACATTACCACTGTGATTTTTAAAGATTTAAATAATATTCGTCTGGAAAGTAAAATACCCAATTTTGTCCCGTCCCAGTACCAGACAAAACTCTATAATAACTTTACTTAGGTAGTTTTTTAATGTCTAATTGGTTTAATTTCTCTAAAGATATAAGTTGTGTCTTTGCAAGATTTCTAAGTTCAATCATTCTATCTCTTTGCTCTAATCCTTTTTCAATTAAAATTGCATTATAGGATTCCATATTAGCAAGTACTAATAGTTCATTAAGACTTGCATAGTCTCTCATATTCCCTTTTAAGTCTGGATTTTCTTAACGCCACTGTTTTGCTCTTTTACTAAAGAGTGCAACATTAAGCATATCTGTTTCACTTGCATATTTAAATGATAACTGCTCATCTGTATGAATCTTATAATTAATCTTTAATATTTCTCTATGTAGATTCCAAGTAAGAGATAGTTTTGATTTTTCATCTTCTTTAAGTCTTTGATAATCTTTATAAGCATATGTACCACCATATCTACCCAACTTTACGAATAGACCTACTGCATTAGTTGTTTTCTGCCACTTTTGAGGTGATAAAGTAAAAGCATTACTATCAGTATCTTTTAAATACCCCTCGAATTGTACTGACCCCAAAAAGTTGGACACAAGATTGGAGGTGCAGTACAAATTCGAGGGGGTTAAAATCTGGATTATTTAACTGCTCCCAAATTCCAAGATATTTATTTTGCTATATCAGTAAGACTTATATAATCATTTTTAAAATCTTCTGTGTAAACCTCAATATCAAAGCCTTTATATGTAAGATATATCTATGCAAAAAGACCGCAGCTTGAAACTACGGTCTTTTTTTGCCACTATTCCCATTCTTCTTTTCCAAACGTCCGATATATACCAAACCATTCAAAATACTAGATTCTATTTTTTCTGATACCATTAAATCCATCTAATTATAGGACGTTTTCAATTTTTTTGTCCCATCCTAGTCCCAGTATCAGACAAAAAATTATAATAACACTTCTTTATTCAAACCTGTATCACTCCAAGAAAGTATATAGGCATTTTTCTCAGGGTTAGATTTAATCACTTTCATTTCATAATTATCCCAAACAATTGCTACCTGATTTTCTATTGCAATCGCATCTGTTAGCTGTCCAGCATAAAACTCATCAAAACCTACTCTGTCAGGCTCATCATAATGAGGGCAATGCAAATAGGGAATAATGCCTAAGCCTTTAACCCATATAGGCTTTGGGTTTTCAATATCTTCTATAAACTCACTATCACTATGTCCTGAAATAAACCAACATATAGAGCCTGCACTTAAGCCAGAGAGTACTTTGCCGCTTTTATAAGCTCTAATTAGCGCTTTATCTACACCATATTCTTGCCAAACTTTCATCATATATTGGGTATTGCCTCCGCCAACATAGATGATGTCAGCATTTTCAATTTTTTGATTAACCTCTTCCGTATTTACTTTTGTGTTTGATAAATACAAGGTGTCAGTTTTGCATCCTAACTCCCCATATAATTTATTAATAATTGTTACATAAGCCTCAGCATCTTTACTTGCTGTCGGAATGAATAGAAAATTTGGTTTTTCTTTTTTTGCTGACTCTACAATAAATTTATCTATCTCATAAGTTTCATTTAAGGCTACTTCTCCGCCTCCAATTGCTATAATCATAAAATTCCTCCTATTTTTAAAATTTTTTCCTTTAGTAAAAGTCTTGAACTTCTGATATTTTTATATCTCTTTTCCTCTATAATATTATAATACGAAACCCACTAGCATATTCAAAATTCCCATTATGAAATATTCATTTATTCCCACTCAATTGTCGCAGCAGGCTTAGATGAAATATCGTATACTACCCTATTTACTCCTCTAACTTCATTAACTATTCTATTTGAAACTATTTCTAAAAATTCATATGATAGTCTTGAGAATGTTGCAGTCATAAAGTCAATAGTATTTACTGATCTTATCGCTACTACATATTCATATGTTCCAACATCTCCCATAACACCTACTGTTTTAACAGGTAATAGCACTATAAATGCTTGGCTTACCTTGTCGTATAGATCATTTTTTATTAATTCTTCTATAAATATATTATCTGCTTCTTGTAATAGTCTAACTTTTTCTTCTGTAACTTCTTCTATTACCCTAATACCTAAACCAGGCCCTGGGAATGGATGTCTTTTTATTAACTCATAGAGTTGAAAAATTTCCTTTTTGTTTCTTTATAAGCTTTAATAATTCATTTTTAGCTAATGGATCTAGTGCTGATGTCGGTTCATCTAATAACATCAAGTCAGTTTCTGAAATAAGAGATAAACCTATATCTAATTTTTGCTTCATGCCTCTAGAATAATTTGAAATTAATTTATTTCCATTACCTTGCGAAAGACCTATTTTATATAAAATGTCTTCTGGACACATTTTTTTCGATTTTTTAGAAACTTGAGAGCAAAAATATAAAAATTCTAATCCAGTCATGTACGGGTAAAACATTGGTACATCTGGTATATAAGAAGTTTTTCCTATATGATGGGATAATATCAGATATACATTTCATTAACGTAGTCTTACCACTTCCATTTTCTCCTATCAATCCAATTATAGAATTTTTAGGAATAGATAAATTTAAGTCACTTAGTATCTTTTCGTGACCATACTTTTTTGTTAGATTTGAAATTTCTAATAAATTTTCCATCAATATTTCTTTCTACCTACTGCTAAATATGCTATAGGACCAATTATCTGCACAAGCACTAAATATACTGTAAATCCCCTATATAAACTGGTAGCATCGGTCTAATCATTTCATAAAATTCATTCATAATTTTCTCATTTACTTTTCTTTAATTGAGTACAATTTATATAAGCCATGACTTGATAATATAAATAAAATTGTTCCTAAAATTATTGATTTATAATTAATTACCTTAAATAAACCTAAGACCATCAAAAGGACAGAGGTAGTGATAAGATAATAATATGGTGCTTTTCTCCTATTAATATCTAAATTCTTACTTTCCCTATCTGAAAAAACTGGAATTTCTTTATTTCCATCTGATTCAATTATCAAGATCTCCTTATTAATCATTCCAGGATAAGTAGCTATCATAGCTTCGGGTGAGTTATAAGGTCTTAATTTCACGTTGCCTAAACTAAACTTTCCAATATTAAGTGGAGCAGTAAAAACTTTAAAATTCATTTCCTTTAAAAAATCAGAGTATTTTTTTCTTTCTGTATTACTCATATATCCGACATACTGTACTGAATATTTGTAATCTAAATTAGTTTTTTCAAATTCATGTAAAATTGATCCACTTTTTACCAGACGATACCCTTCACTTGCAATTTGATTAATGTATTTTTCTCTGCCTTCTATTGGATTCATAAAAACTCTTATTTTATACATAATTTCCCTCCTTCTTTAATTTCTTTTCCCCCTCTAAGACTAAAGTTCTCATCCTATCAATCTCTAATAAGACTAATTCTTTTCCAATGTCAGTTGCTATATAGACTTTTTTTCCACTCTCCTTATCTTTATCAACTAACTTTATCCAGCCTTTTTTGCTAAGATTGTTTATCGCACCATACAGTGTACCTGGACCTAAAACAATTCTTCCTCCAGTTATTTCTTCGACCTCTTGTGAAACTTTATAACCATAGTTTTCTTCTAGCATTGTTAGTAAAACTAAAAACATCGTTTCTGTCAAAGGAATATTTTTCTCTAAATTATCACCCATTATCAACACCCCCGTATCTAATTACCTAAAGTATATCACCAAACATACTACGCGTCAAGTAGTATGTGTAACGTAATTATTATTTAAAAAAAAGACCGCAGCTTGAAACTACGGTCTTTTTTTTCCACTATTCCCACTCAATTGTTGCAGCAGGCTTAGATGAAATATCGTATACTACTCTATTTACTCCTCTAACTTCATTAACTATTCTATTTGAAACTATTTCTAAAAATTCATATGGTAGTCTTGAGAATGTTGCAGTCATAAAGTCAATAGTATTTACTGATCTTATCGCTACTACATATTCATATGTTCTAACATCTCCCATAACACCTACTGTTTTAACAGGTAATAGCACTACAAATGCTTGGCTTACCTTGTCGTATAGATCATTTTTTATTAATTCTTCTATAAATATATTATCTGCTTCTTGTAATAGTCTAACTTTTTCTTCTGTAACTTCTTCTATTACCCTAATACCTAAACCAGGCCCTGGGAATGGATGTCTTTTTATTAATTC